>NZ_JBHVGZ010000194.1:0-1042 GCF_042800355.1 Streptomyces sp. NPDC057623 | reverse complement strand
GGACCGCAGACCTCATCCCGACACCGCAGAAGTGAACAGCCAGCCCCACCGAGGTCCTCGACGTCTCACCGCTTACCGTGCACGAGCTCGTTAGTCCTGAAAGCCCACACAACCAACGGGGGATTTCAGACCTAGACGAGTAGTTCCGATTGCGGGGTTCACGGACGCAGGAAGGGTGTCCAACATCGGGTTGTGACGACCGAGTTAGACACCCTCTTGACCGCACTGTACGTGCACGTCGATGACCATCTGAAGACCCCGCGCTGGCGCGGCCGGCCGCCCCGGCTGACCGACGCGGAACTGGTCACCCTGGCCGTGGCCCAGGCGATGCTGGGCTTCCACTGCGAAGCCCGCTGGCTGCGCTTCGCCCACGCACACCTGCACGACCTGTTCCCCTACCTGCCCCAGCGCCCGGCCTACAACAAGCGCCTGCGGGCCGCTCTGCCCCTGGTCAAGCAGGCCATCCGCTCCCTGGCCGCCGACTGCGACCTGTGGCTGGACAACGTGTGGATCGTGGACTCCACCCCGGTCGAATGCGCCCGCTCCCGCGAGTCCGTCAAACGCTCCGACCCGGCAGGCTGGGCGAACTACGGCTACTGCCGCTCCCACTCCCGCTTCTACTGGGGCCTGAAACTGCACCTGGTCTGCACCCCGGCCGGACTGCCCGTCACCTGGGCCCTGGCCGACCCCAAGATCGACGACCGGCAGGTCCTGGCCGCCCTGATCGACGACGAACCTGACCTGGCAGCCTGCCGACCCGGGCTGCTGATCCTGGCCGACAAGGGCTACATCGCCGCCGAACTCGACCGCTATTGGAGAAACGAAACGCCCTGCCGTTCGGCGGCAGAGGGTTGCTGGATGTCCAGTGATGACGTCCCGTCTGTGGTTCGTTGTAGGAGTCAGGGGATGACGGCAGGCTTCTTGCGATCCAGAAATGCTCCGCAGTGCTAGCCTCGATCTTTCGTGACGGTCCGCCGACGGAGTCGGTGGGCCGTTTCGCTTTCTGTGGCTGGTGGTGGGCAGGCTGAGGAGCCGTGTGTCG
>NZ_JBHVGZ010000193.1:0-1046 GCF_042800355.1 Streptomyces sp. NPDC057623 | reverse complement strand
CCTCGCGCTTTCACGAGGTGGGCTGTCCAAGAGTTGATCAGAAACACGGAAAGTGCCCTTGACCTGCAACGATAGGACTTGCTGAGGGTCCTGTTGGCTGCAAGGAAAAGAGCACTTTCCAGGTGAGAGAGCCTATCTCGTCGTACCCACGTGTCCGTGTCCAGGGAGACGGTCGGCAGGTGGTCTCGCAGGCCGGTGCGGTCCTGCTGCTGGAGACGGTCCGCAAGGCGGGTCTTGACCAGGCGATATCCGCAGCTCTGGCTCCGTGGCGGAAGCCGCGGGCCGTCCACGATCCCGGCAAGATCCTCCTGGACATCGCTCTGGCGGTCGCATTGGGCGGGGACTGCCTCGCGGACGTCGCCATGCTGCGGTGCGAGCCGGCCGTCTTCGGCCCGGTCGCCTCCGACCCGACCGTCTCCCGCCTGATCGACACCCTTGCCGCCTCCGGCGAGAAGGCCCTGCAGGCCGTCCGGTCCGCACGGTCCGAAGTCCGTGACCGTGTCTGGTCATTGGCCGGGGGGAACGCCCCGGACGCCGATGGCCAGGTCACCGTCGACCTCGACGGCGTCCTGGTGATCGCGCACTCCGACAAGCAGGATGCGGCCGCGACCTGGAAGAAGACCTACGGCCATCACCCGCTGACGGCCTTCGTCGACCACGGACCGGGCGGAACCGGAGAGCCCGTCGCCGTCCTCCTCCGGCCGGGCAACGCAGGCTCCAACACGGCCGCCGACCACATCACCACCGCCCGGCTCGCCCTGGCACAGCTGCCGAAGAAGTACCGGCGGGGGCGGCAGACGCTGATCCGCACGGACTCCGCCGGCGGCACCCACGACTTCGTGTCCTGGCTCGCGAAGCGAGGCCGATGGCTGTCCTACTCGGTCGGCATGGTGATCACCGAGACCATTCACCAGCATGTGCTGAAGATCCCGACCTCGGCTTGGACACCGGCCGTCGAGGCCAACGGCACGGTCCGTGACGGGGCCTGGGTCGCCGAGCTCACCGGCAGCCTGCTGGACGGCTGGCCGAAGGGGATGCGGCTGATC
>NZ_JBHVGZ010000192.1:0-1051 GCF_042800355.1 Streptomyces sp. NPDC057623 | reverse complement strand
ACGAGCTCGTGCACGGTAAGCGGTGAGACGTCGAGGACCTCGGTGGGGCTGGCTGTTCACTTCTGCGGTGTCGGGATGAGGTCTGCGGTCCGTTGATGGGAGACCAGGCTGGCGACTGCTTGGACGATGTCGCTCATGTGCTCGCGGCGGCCGAGGTGGCGGGCCAGCGCCCGCCAGTTCTTCAGATGGGCGATCCCGTGCTCGACCCGGATGCGTCGCGAGGAGTGCGCCTTGCGCCGGCGCTCGTGGATTTCTTCGTACCAGTCCGGAACGTTCTTCTTGAACTTGCGATGCGGTGGCGTCACCACGCGCCCGCCGGTCTGTGCCCCCAGGCCCTGGTAGCCCGCATCCGCGAGGATCTCCACCGCAGGCCCGTCGGATAGGAGCCTGACCAGCCCTAACTGGCGGGCGTGCGTGATGTCCGCGCAGCTGCCGGGCTTGGTCGGGCTACAGAACAGCACGTGGCCCTCCTCGTCCGTAACCACCATGGCCTTGACGGCGTTCTGCTTGTTCTTGCCGGAGATGAACTTGTCGCGGTCCTTGCGTCCGGCAGCCGGCCGACGGACCCGGATCTCGGTGCCGTCGATGATGCCCGTCTTCCCAGTGGTGCCGAGATGGTCCACGACCTGGGCCAGAGTCTGGAGACGAACGCCTGGGCTGACGGAGCATCCCCGCTCGGCGAGCAGGGGCCGCACCTCGCCGATGGCTCGGGTGATGGTGGAGCGGTCCACGCCGAACCAGCAGGCCAGCACGTCATGAGTGGCCCCGTGGCGGAGATGCACAAGCGTTGCGAGCAGCCGGTCGACAAACACCAGCTGATGCTTGGCACCAGCGCCCACGGCCCGCCTGCGTCGCCGGGAGGCAAGCCTGGCCTGGTGCCGCTCGTGCCACAACGGACCTATCTCCGCGACGAGTTCAGCGATCACCCCGGCCGACAGACCTGTGATACTTCGGTCGCTGATGATCGCTGCACGAGTCGCGTTCCCCACCACACAACCATGATCAACGATCAAGGACGCGACGTCTCACCGCTTACCGTGCACGAGCTCGT
>NZ_JBHVGZ010000191.1:0-1067 GCF_042800355.1 Streptomyces sp. NPDC057623 | reverse complement strand
ACCGCGTTGAGCCCGGCCGAGGCGACCGCCCCCAGTACATCCGGCTGACCCGCGACCACCACCTCATGGCCCGCACCCCGCAGGGCCCACGCCAATGACACCAACGGCGTGAAATGCGTCGGCGAGGGTGTCACCAGAAACAGGACTCGCATGGGGTCTCCTCCTTGGTACTCCAACGCCCGTGGGCCTGACATCACAGGCCGGCCAGCCGTGTGAGGTCGGCGGCGACCTGTGCGGGTGCGGGCATGTCCCGGACCGAGTCGGCCAGCGCGCGGGCGGCCTTGGCGAACTCCGGCTCCGCCAACAGCCGCCGAAGTTCCACGGCCAGCCGATGCGAATCGTTCTGGCTCTCCGCATCGTCCAGCGAGATCCCGGCACCCACCTCGCTCACCCGGTCACCGTGCCCGAACTGGTCGGCGAGCTGGGGCAGTACCAGCTGGGGCAGCCCGAACGCCCCGGCGGTCATCGTCGTACCCGCGCCCCCGTGGTGCACAACGGCCGCACATCCGTCCAGCACCAGGTGCAGCGGCACCGGATCGACCATCCGCACATTGGCCGGCACCGGCCCGATCTTCTCCCGGAACACCTCGTCCACCGTCGCCACCGCCTCCACCTCCGGCAGCTCCTCGAACGCCCGCAGAATGCCCCGCATCAACGGCACCCCGTTCAACGCCAACGTCCGACTGCCCAGGGTGACGACTACACGGGGGCGTGATGCGGACCGCGGCTCGCGCAGCCACCCCGGCACCACCCCGTTGCCGTTGAACGGAACGAACCTGATCGGACTGCCCGGCTCCGCCCCCGGAGCCTGCAGACCCGGCGGACACGGATCCAGCAACACCGCCGGATCCGGCAGCCCCGCAAGCCCCAGACGCTCACACAACGGACCGAACCCCGGCCGCGCCTCCGCACGCGCCGGACCCGAGATCAGATCCACCCCCCACCGCTGCTGCACCACCGGAACCCCCAGCACACCTGTCAACGGCCATTTGTTTGCCCCGGTGGCGGCCAGATGTTCCATGCACTCATGGCCGACTCGGCGTCCCCAGTGGCGGCCAGATATCTCC
>NZ_JBHVGZ010000190.1:0-1097 GCF_042800355.1 Streptomyces sp. NPDC057623 | reverse complement strand
TTGATCTCCTCGGTCAGGGTCGGGACGACGTCGAAGAGGTCGCCGACGACGCCGTAGTCGACCAGGTCGAAGATCGGGGCCTCGGCGTCCTTGTTGATCGCCACGATCGTCTTCGAGGTCTGCATGCCGGCGCGGTGCTGGATCGCGCCGGAGATGCCGGAGGCGATGTACAGCTGCGGGGACACCGACTTGCCGGTCTGGCCGACCTGGTTGGTGTGCGGGTACCAGCCGGCGTCGACGGCGGCACGCGAGGCGCCGACGGCCGCGCCGAGGGAGTCGGCGAGCGCCTCGATGAGTCCGAAGTTCTCGGCACCGTTGACGCCACGGCCGCCGGAGACCACGATCGCGGCCTCGGTCAGCTCCGGACGCCCCGTCGACTCACGCGGCGTGCGGCCGGTGACCTTGGTGCCGGTCGCGGCGGCGGAGAAGGTCACCGCGAGGGCCTCGACCGCGCCGGCGGCCGGAGCGGCCTCCACGGCGGCCGAGTTCGGCTTGACCGTGATGACCGGGGTGCCCTTGGCGACACGGGACTTGGTGGTGAACGACGCCGCGAACACCGACTGGGTGGCGACCGGACCCTCGTCGCCGGCCTCCAGGTCGACGGCGTCGGTGATGATGCCGGAGCCGATGCGCAGCGCCAGACGGGCGGCGATCTCCTTGCCCTCCGCGGAGGAGGGGACCAGGACGGCGGCCGGGGAGACGGCCTCGACGGCGGCCTGCAGCGCGTCGACCTTCGGCACGACCAGGTAGTCGGCGTACTCGGACGCGTCGTGGGTGAGGACCTTGACCGCGCCGTGCTCGGCGAGCGCGGCGGCGGTGTCGGCGGCGCCGTTGCCCAGCGCGACGGCGACCGGCTCGCCGACGCGGCGGGCCAGGGTCAGCAGCTCCAGGGTGGGCTTGCGGACGGCGCCGTCCACGTGGTCGACGTAGACGAGAACTTCAGCCATGGGATTGTTCTCCTGCGAAAGTGCGAAGTCTTGAGGGGCGGAAGGGGTGTTGAGCCTCTGCGGGCCGGCGGACCCTTAGATGAACTTCTGGCTCGCGAGGAACTCGGCGAGCTGCTTGCCGCCCTCGCCCTCGTCCTTGACGATCGTGCC
>NZ_JBHVGZ010000189.1:0-1102 GCF_042800355.1 Streptomyces sp. NPDC057623 | reverse complement strand
TGTTCAGGGCCCTGTTGCCGCCGGTGTTGAGACGATGGCGGACGTTCTTTCCGCTGGAGGCGTCCAAGGGAGCGCTGCCCACGTAGCTGGCGAAGTGGTGCTCGGTTGGGAAGCGGCTGATGTCGCCGATGTGACCCAAGACCTTCGCGGCCAGCACGGTGCCCAAGCCGGGCAACGACGTCAGGCTGGTGCGGGAGGCGGCGAGAGCGTCTCGCATCTGGGCCTCGTTGTCCTTGACCTTGCGATCGAGGCGACGCAGGTCGGCCAGCAGATCGCGGGCGATGTCGCGGCGGCAGTTGTCCGTTGCCGTGAGAGGCCGGATGCCCTTCATCAAGGTGGCGGCCTTGTCCGCCGAGAGCCGGGTCGGGGCGCCGCCGGGCAGCAGGTCCCGCAGGACGGCATGCAGGCGGTTCGTGGTGCGGGTGCGCTCGTTGACCAGGTCGTTGTGTCGCTCGGTTAGCAGTCGGAGGATCGTGGACTGGTCCTCCGCGGTGACCTTGCGCAAGTCGGTTCGGAAGAGGGCGACTTGAGCGACGTGCAGCGCGTCGGCAGGGTCAGTCTTGCGGTCACCGCCGGTGGCCAGGAGACGGGCCCTGGCGGACAGGGTCGAGGGCACGTCGACCACGTCCTCGCCGGCGGCGGCCAGCTGCTGGGCGAGCGTCCGCCCGAGGCCGCCGGCGCCTTCGACGGCGAAGCGGCGCTCGGGCCACTGCTCGCTCCAGCGCATCAGCTGACCGAAGGTTCCGGCGTTGACGACGAACCGACGCTGGCCGATCTTATGGCCTGCGGCGTCGATCGCGACGGCGGTGTGAGAGGACTTGTGGGGGTCGATCCCGATAGTGATCACGCGCGTCCTGACCTGGTACTCGAAGCGGCAGAAGTGTGCGGTGGGCACCCTGACTTGAAGTTGCGGTCTCACACGTTCATGCCTCTGTCGAGCCACACCGCGCGGGTGCCGGTCGGCGGCGGCACGCTAATCATGAGCCAGCCCCGCAGGGCGGCATGGGGCAATGCGAGCCCGTGCCGACCGGCGCCCTGGACGCTACGGCTGCAGACCGGGCGTCTGGGGTCGATTCAACAAGTCAGGGGCATGACCACCGGC
>NZ_JBHVGZ010000188.1:0-1203 GCF_042800355.1 Streptomyces sp. NPDC057623 | reverse complement strand
GAGGATGCTCCTATGGATAGTCAAGATGTGGGGCAGAGTTGCTCGGCGGTGAGTTGCGGGCGGGGTAGCAGACGGTAGATCTCGCGGGCAACGAAGCGTTTCAGGCACCGGATGATCTCCTTCTTGGAGAGGCCGTCGGCGGTGCGTCGGGCGACGTATTGCTGAGTGCGCAGGTCGTACTTCATGCGGACCAGAACGATGGTGTGCAGGGCTCTGTTGGCCTGGCGGTCGCCGCCGCGGTTGAGCCGGTGACGGTGAGTGCGGCCGGAGGACGCAGGGATGGGTGAGGCTGCGCAAAGGTGGGCGAAGGATGCCTCGGAGCGGAGACGTTCGGGGTTGTCGCCGGCGGTTTCCAGAAGCTGACCTGCAGTCTCGGGGCCCACGCCGGGCAGCGCGACGACCTTGGGGGCAGCTTTGGTGACCAGCGGGCCGATCTCGGCTTCGGCGTCCTTGATCTCCTCGTCCAGGGCCTGATAACGGTGGGCTAGTCGCCGGAGGGTGACTTTGGTCGTGTAAGCGGGATCTTCGAGGTTCCCGGTGGGGCGGGAGCGGGCAAGGGTGCCGATCAAGTCTTTGGCGGACAAGCCGCGGAATCTGTCACGGACCTCGCTGGGGGCGCTGATCATCAGAGCGCGGATCTGGTTGATGGCCTGGGTACGGGCCTTGACCGCGGAGTTGCGGGCCACACGCAGGACCCGGATGGTTTCCACGATGCCGTCGCGGGTCTTCGGGGTGCCGTCGGCACGGCCTGACAGAACGGCGGTGGCGGCCGCGTAGGCGTCGACGGGGTCGGACTTGCCATTGGCGCGGCGGGCCTTGCGGTCGGGGCGGTCGACCTCGATGACCGTGAGTCCGTTGCCGCGCAGGAAGCGGGCGAGCTCGGCACCGTAGGAACCGGTCCCCTCCATCCCAACAGCGATCATCTCGCCGTGGGAGGCGAACCACTCCAGCAGTCGCCAGTAGCCGTCCGGGGTCGTCTCGAATGATTCGGTGGCCAGCTGCCGGCCCACAGAGTCGATGACGGCGGCCTGGTGAAAGTCAGTGTGGGTGTCGATCCCGCCGACCACAGATATCTCGGTTGCCTCGTTGGCTGTCATGCTGATGGTGCTGTCCTTTCGAACCGCGCTCTGGAGAGGGGATAGCACGGGCCGATCGGACAGACGGACAACACAGTGATGGGACCCCTGGTCAGGCTCCTATTAG
>NZ_JBHVGZ010000187.1:0-1246 GCF_042800355.1 Streptomyces sp. NPDC057623 | reverse complement strand
TTGACTTCTCCCCCTCCTGAAGGAGGGGGATTCTTACGGCTCGCGCCGTGAGGGTTTCTGCTTCGTCGCCGACTGCCCGCCCGGAGTTCTCCGTTGAGGCCTTACACCAGCTCCACAGACTGTCACCGCCAGCCCGGCGGCCAGAAGGTTGCGTGCCGCGTTCACGTCCCGGTCGTGGGTCGTTCCGCAACTGTCGCACGTCCAGGTACGGACGTTCAGCGGCATCTTCTCCTGCAAGGTGCCGCAGTGGGAGCACAGCTTGGACGAGGGGAAGAAGCGGTCGACCGCGATCACTTCCCGCCCGTACCAGGTGGCCTTGTACTCCAGAAGGCCCCGGAACTCCGACCACGCCGCGTCCGAGATGGCGCGGGCCAGGCTCCGGTTCTTGACCATGTTGCGCACGGTCAGGTCTTCGATCACGATCGTTTGGTTTTCACGAACGAGCCGAGTGGTCAGCTTGTGCAGGCCGTCGCGCCTGCGGTCGGCGATCCGGGCGTGGATCTTGGCGACCTTCCTGCGGGCCTTGGCCCGGTTCGTACCGTCGCCCTTGGCCTTCTTCGCAAGTTCGCGCTGGGCCTTCGCCAGACGTGCCCGGTCGCGGCGCTCGTGCCGGGGATTGGCGATCTTCTCTCCCGTGGAAAGCGTCAGGAGGTGGTCCAGGCCGACGTCGATGCCCACCGCGTTGTCGCTGGCGGGGAGCGGCCTGACGGACCGGTCGTCGCACAGCATGGAGACGAACCAGCGCCCCGCGCTGTCCTGCGACACGGTCACCGTGGACGGCTGCACCCCCTCGGGGAGCGGACGCGACCACACGATGTCGAGCGGTTCACTCATCTTCGCCAGCGTCAGCTTCCCGTCGCGGAAGCGGAACCCGGAGGTGGTGTACTCGGCGGACTTCCGCGACTTCTTCCGCGACTTGAACCGCGGGTACTTCGCCCGCTTGCCGAAGAAGTTCGTGAACGCCGTCTGCAAGTGCCGCAGGCACTGCTGAAGCGGGACCGACGACACCTCGGCCAGGTAGGCCAGTTCCTCGGTCTTCTTCCACACCGTCAGCATCGCCGACGTCTGGTTGTAGTTGACCCGCTCCTGTCGCGCCCACGCCTCCGTACGGGCAGCGAGCGCCATGTTGTAGACCTTGCGCACACAACCGAACGTGCGCGACAGCTCGGCTGCCTGCGCGTCGGTCGGATGGAAGCGGTACTTGAACGCCCGCTTCACGCACGTCGTGGTCACGCTCACAAACTAG
>NZ_JBHVGZ010000186.1:0-1260 GCF_042800355.1 Streptomyces sp. NPDC057623 | reverse complement strand
CCTAGTAGTGCTTCGTTAGGTCTTTTCGTTGCTGCTGATCAAGAGCATCTTGGCCTTGTGGATGCGCATGAAGTGAACCGATTACGGGCGGCGTTGGCGATGTTCGTGGCGGATGTTTTCGCCTCGGTGCCGCGTACGGATCAGCGGGCCAAGGGTGAGTGTTATCTGCGGGGCCTGATGCTCGACGGCCGGCGCAAGTCGATCCAGCCGATGGCCGATCGTCTGCCGGACGGGAACATGCAAGCCCTGCAGCAGTTCGTGAACCAGTCGCCGTGGGATCCGCTGCCGGTTAGGCAGCGGATCGCCGAGCGGCTGTCCGAAGTCGTCAGGCCCGAGGTGTGGGTGATCGACGACGTGTCGTTCCCCAAGTGCGGCAAGGCGTCGGTCGGGGTGGCTCGCCAGTACTGCGGAGCGGTCGGCAAACGGGCGAACTGCCAGGTCGCGGTCAGTGTCCATGCCGCCACCGACACCGCCTCGTGCCCGCTGGACTGGCAGTTGTATCTGCCGCGGGAGTGGACTGACGAGCCGGATCGCTGCCGTAGGGCAGGCATCCCCGAGGACGTGGTGCACCGGGAGAAGTGGCGCCTCGCGCTCAGCCTGCTGGACACACTCGCCCAGTGGAAGCTGGAAGCGCCGGTCGTGGTCGCCGACGCCGGCTACGGCGTCAGCACCCCGTTCCGGCTCGGTCTGCAGGAGCGAGGGCTGTCCTATGTCCTGGCCCTGCACGGGAAGGAAGTCGCACATCCGGCGGATGTTGAGCCGCACCAGCCCGCTTATGGCGGGCTTGGACCGCATACCCTTCCCCGATACCGCACCCCGCCGCGAGCCATCTCTACCCTCGCAGCGGAGGCGGGTGCGGAGCGGTTCACCGAGGTGACCTGGCGGCAGGGCAGCAAGGGCGCGATGACCTCACGGTTCGCGGTGCTGACCGTGCGGCCCGCGGGCAAGCAGTGCCTGGCCGCAGCTCAGGAGGCGGGCGGCGGCCGCAACCGGTGGGACGGCGTCCTGCCCGTCCAGACACTCCTCGTCGAATGGCCCGACGGCCAGGATGCCCCGACGGACTACTGGATATCGAACCTGCCCGCCACCACACCGGCCGCTGACCTGGTGCGGTGGGCCAAGATGCGCTGGCGGATCGAACATGACTACCGCGAGCTCAAACACGGCCTGGGCCTGGACCACTTCGAGGGCCGAACCTGGCGCGGCTGGCACCATCACGTCACTCTCGTCACAGCCGCCCAGGCATTCCTCACCCTTCGC
>NZ_JBHVGZ010000185.1:0-1266 GCF_042800355.1 Streptomyces sp. NPDC057623 | reverse complement strand
CATCAACCTCACCCCCCTCCTCCACCAGCGCACCCCCACCCCCATCAACCTCCCCACCTACGCCTTCCAACACCACCCCTACTGGCTCAACACCGCCACCACCACAGGCAACCCAACAGACCTAGGACTGGCCCAGGTCGAACACCCGATGCTCGGCGCTCTGGTGGAAGACCCGGCCACGGGTGGGCTGTTGTTCACCTCCCGCTGGTCCCTCACCACCCACCCCTGGCTCGCCGACCACCCCACAGCCGACACCGCTCTGGTCGACCTCCTGATCCGGGCCGGGGACGAGGCGGGTACCGGCCACCTCGACGAACTCGCCGTGGAAGTCCCGCTGTCCATCCCGGCAGAGGGTGGCGTGCACGTGCGTGTCGGCGTCAGTGAACCCGACGAGTCCGGTCGGCGTACCGCGCACGTCCACTCCCGTCCGGACGACGCGGCGCCTGGCGAACCGTTCACCCGTCATGCCTCGGCCCGGCTGTCCTCCGACGCCCCCGTGCCCGACTTCGACCTCACCCAGTGGCCCCCGCCCGGAGCCGTCCCGACCGAGGGGGTCGCCTTCCGCGCCTGGACGCGCGGCAGCGATCTCTACGCCGAGGTCACCCTGCCCGACACCGCGGGCGACCCGGACGGCTACGGCCTCCACCCCGCCCTCCTCGACGCCTGTCTGCACGCCGCGGCGCAGCACACCGGCGCCGAGCGGCAGCTCATCGTGCCGGTCGGGTGGACCGACGTACGTCTCCACGCCGACGGTGCCACCGCCCTCCGTGTCCATCTGGCCCTCGACGGCCAGGGCACGATCAGCATGCGTCTGGCTGACGCCGCCGGTGTTCCGGTCGCGTCCGTAGGTGCCCTGGTCACCCGGCCGTTCGACGGGGCGGAGACGGCTCGGCCGGAGCGGCACCTTTACCGTGTCGCGTGGGAGCAGGCTTCAACGCGGTGGCAGAGCATGTCGTCCGGTGCCGTCCCGGTGACCACCGCCGACGAAGTGCGCGCGGTGGCCGAGGCCGAGCCGGTCCCCGCCGTACTCGCGCTGGAGATGTCCGGCGGGGACGCGATCGACGCCGACACCGTCCGTGCCCTCACCGGCCGTGTGCTGGACGTCGTCCAGGCGTACCTGTCCGAACCGCGTCTCCAGGACACACGTCTGCTCGCCGTCACCCGTGGCGCCGTCGCCGTCACCGCTGACGAGGCGCTGACCGATCTGGCCGCCGCCGCGGCCGCGGGGCTGCTGCGTTCCGCCCAGGCCGAGAACCCCGGTCGTAT
>NZ_JBHVGZ010000184.1:0-1282 GCF_042800355.1 Streptomyces sp. NPDC057623 | reverse complement strand
TGAGCTTGTTCCGCTTTGACGGACACCATCCGTGTGGTGGTCAGGCTGCGAGTGCGGTCTCGTATTCGGCGGGACTGCGGTAGCCGAGGCTGCTGTGCAGTCGGTGCAAGTTGTACCAGCCCTCGATGAAGTCGAAGATCGCGGTGCGGGCGGCGGTCCGGTTGGGCCAGGTGCTCGTGTCGAGCACCTCCCGTTTGATGGTGGCGAAGAACGACTCGGCGAGTGCGTTGTCCCAGCACTGCCCGGTTCGGCCGACGGACAGGCGGACGCCGAACTTCGTTGCCAGAGAGGCGAATTGCTGACTGGTGTACTGACATCCGCGATCCGAGTGAAAGATCACCGGCCGGGTGGGACGACGCTGTCGGCAGGCCGCTATGAGGGCGTCAGCGACGAGGTCGGTTCGCAGGTGATCGGCTG
The DNA here is from genome assembly GCF_042800355.1 of Streptomyces sp. NPDC057623. NCBI lineage: Bacteria > Bacillati > Actinomycetota > Actinomycetes > Kitasatosporales > Streptomycetaceae > Streptomyces > Streptomyces sp. NPDC057623. The sequence continues at coordinate 865 of NZ_JBHVGZ010000184.1, read as the reverse complement.
TCGCCCAGCCGATCACCCGCCGGGAGGCGATGTCGATGACGGTGGCCAGATAGAGCCAGCCCTCCTCGGTGGGGACATAGGTGATGTCGCCGCACCAGCGGGTGTCGACGCCGGTTGGGTCGGGATCGAACTGCCGCAGGATGAGATCGGGCCGGGTGGCGGCGCGGGGGTCGGGGATGGTGGTCAGGTGCCGTCGTCTGCGGTGGCGGCCCTCCAGGCCCGCCGTTCGCATCAGTCTGGCGATGCGGCGGCGTCCGCAAACAGCACCCTCGCGTTTCAGGACGGCGTGGATGCGTGGAGCGCCGTAGGTGCCGCGGGACTTGGCGTGGACCTCGGTGATCTGCCCGGTCAGCTCGGCGTCACGGACCGCCCGCGGACCGGGCCTGCCGGTGCGGCGGGCATAGAAGGCGGTTCGGGAGACCTGCAGCAGTTCACACGCGCGCTTGACGTTGTGACCGTCTCGCTTCTCCGCCTCGATGAACGGGTGCACCGTCACCGGGTCTCCTTCGCGAAGAAAGCCGTGGCCCGCTTGAGGATGTCGACGTCCTCGCGCAGCCGGCGATTCTCCCGCCGCAACGCGGCCAGTTCCTCGCGTTCACTGCTGGTCAGGCCATCGCGTTCGCCCGCGTCGACCTCGGCCTGGCTGACCCACAGCCGCACCGCGGTCTCCGTCAGGTCGAAGTCCTTGGCGATCTGACCGACCGAGCGGTCACCGCGTCGGCACAGCTCGACGATCTCGGCCTTGAACTCCGGCGTGAACGAACGGCGAGGCCGAGGCTTCTTCTTCCCCATGCTCTCCATGATGGACATCCTTCCGGGGCGGAACCCCTGATCTCGGATGTCCGTCAAAGCGGATCAAGCCCAG
>NZ_JBHVGZ010000183.1:0-1291 GCF_042800355.1 Streptomyces sp. NPDC057623 | reverse complement strand
TGAGGGGCCTCGCGTTTTCCGGACTGGTGTCTGACCGTTCATTTCACGCGACGGCTCGCAACTTCACATGTTCGGCGTGGACTTCTCGCGGAGGGCGATAGCCGACAGCCGAGTGAAGGCGTTCGCGATTGTACCAGAATTCGATGTAGTGAGTGATGTCGCGCCGGGCGACCTCGCGGGTCAAGTACGTTACCCGCGATACACGTTCGTTCTTCAGAACCCCGAAGAACGATTCCGCCATGGCGTTGTCAAAACAGATCCCGGTGCGGCCAGCCGACCGGCGAAGGCCCAGCCCATCGAGAACCTTTGCGTACTCGGCGGACATGTAGTTGCTGCCCCGGTCCGAGTGAAATATGGCATCCTTCACCAGCTTCCTGTTCCGTGCCGCGTTGCGGATGGCCCGAGATATCAGCGGCGTCTGGTAGTGGTCGTCCATGGCGTAGCCGATGATCTCTTTGGTGCAGCAGTCGATGACGGCCGCCAGATACAGCCACCCCTCGCCGGTGGGAATGTAGGTGATATCGCCGACGAGTTTTTCACCCGGAGCTTGCGCGGTGAAGTCGCGGCCCACGAGGTCCGGCACCGGCCCCGGCGCCCCTTGGGTCAGCGACCACCGCCTCGGCGGCGGCTGGCAGGGCACCAGGACCAGGTCGCGCATCAGCTGGCGGACCAGCTCCGGGCCGGCGGCGACGCCCCAGCGCAGCAGCTGGGCGTGGACGCGCCGGTATCCGTAGGTGCCGTCGGACATGTCGAATGCCTTCTTGATGAGCAGCCGCAGTTCCTCGCGCCGCTGGGCGGTTGCGGAATCGGGCCGGTTTCTCCAGTCGTAGTAGCCGGACTTGGACACGCCGAGCCGTTTACACATGAACTCGACGGAGTACGCGCACTCCGCGTTGTCGAGCCGCATCACATCGATGAACTCGTACTTGCTCGCTACCGGGGATCCTTCGCGAAGTACGCTGCGGCTTTTTTCAGGAAGGCGTTCTCCTGCTCAAGCTCTCGGTTCCGGCGTCGCAGCTCCTTCAATTCGGCACGCTCGTCCACCGGCAGCGGCCCGTCCTGCTGTCCGTGCTCGCGCTCATGCTGGCGCACCCAGGTGCGGAGGGTCTCGGGATTCACGTTGAGTTCCCGGGCGACATGAGCGACCGGCTTGCTGGATTTCAACGCCAACTGGACCGCTTCTTCACGGAACTCCGGCGTATACGGACTTGGACGTGCCACTTGCTGCTTCCCTCGATTCCTTACAGGACAACCCTATTGGGTCCCTGTCCGGGATCTTCGGGGCCCCTCA
>NZ_JBHVGZ010000182.1:0-1339 GCF_042800355.1 Streptomyces sp. NPDC057623 | reverse complement strand
GGTTGCGTCCAGAGAAGTGGTGTACGGGTTCGACCTGATCCGGGGGTTTGCTCCGGCATCGGGATGGTGCCCGCATAGTTGAACGGCCACCGGCTGATCTTCGAAGTGTCGAAGCCTCGAAGGAGATCAGCACGATGACCGCACCAGACAGTCTGCCCCTGCACGCCCTCGCCGAGGACAACCTCGCTGCGGCGAGTCCCGATCTGCTGCGCGCGATGGTCAAGACGTTCGCCGACGCGCTCATGTCCGCGGAAGTCGATGCCCTCTGCAACGCCGAGTACGGGCAGGTCAGCGACGAACGCGTCAACCACCGCAACGGCTACCGCCCACGGGAGTGGGACACCCGCGCCGGCACCGTCGAACTCGCCATCCCCAAGCTCAGGTCCGGGAGCTACTTCCCGCACTGGCTCCTCGAACGCCGCCGCCGGGCCGAACAGGCCCTCATCTCGGTGGTCGCCACCGCCTACCTGCTGGGCGTCTCCACTCGCCGGGTCGAGAAACTCGCCGAGTCCCTCGGCGTCACCCAGCTGTCGAAGTCCCAGGTCAGTGCGATGGCCAAGCACCTGGACGAACAGGTCGCCGCGTTCCGCAACCGACCCCTCGACGCTGGGCCTTACGCGTTCGTATGGGTCGACGCCCTGACCCAGAAGGTCCGCGAGGGCGGCCGCATCATCAACGTCCACGCCCTCATCGCAGTCGGAGTGAACGCCGACGGCCACCGCGAGATCCTCGGCATCGACGTCGCCTCCAGCGAGGACGGCGCCGGCTGGCTCGCCTTCCTGCGTTCGCTCGTCGCCCGCGGTCTGAGCGGCGTCCAACTCGTCATCTCCGACGCGCACACCGGACTGGTGGCCGCGATCGGTGCGGTTCTGCCCGGCTCATCGTGGCAACGCTGCCGAACCCACTACGCCCGAAATTTGCTGAGCCAGGTCCCGAAATCTGCCCAGCCCTGGGTCGCGACGCTGCTGCGGACGGTCTTCGAACAGCCCGACACCGACGCGGTGAAAGCCCAGATGCGGCACGTCCTGGACGCGCTGGAGGTCAAGTTCCCCAAGGCCGCAGCCCACTTGGACACCGCGCAGCACGACCTGCTGGCGTTCGCCGCGTTCCCACGTGAGAGCTGGCGGCAGATCTGGTCGAACAACCCGCAGGAACGCCTGAACAAGGAAATCCGGCGTCGCACCGACGTGGTCGGCATCTTCCCCGACCGCACCGCCGTCATCCGCCTGGTCGGCGCGGTCCTGGCCGAGCAGAACGATGAGTGGACCGAGGCCCGTCGCTACATGGGACTCGACCTCCTGGCCAAGGCCCGCCTCCACCCGATCGAGTCAGAAACCAG
>NZ_JBHVGZ010000181.1:0-1468 GCF_042800355.1 Streptomyces sp. NPDC057623 | reverse complement strand
GCGGTGAGTTCGGTGTGGAGGGTGTCGGCGTCTGGTGCGTCGGGTCCGCGGCGGCTGGTGAGGAGGAGGTGGCGGGCGCCGTGGTGGGTGATGAGGTGGTGGGCGACGAGTCGGCCGAGGGTGCCGGTGCCGCCGGTGATGAGGATCGTGCCGTCCGGATCGAGCGGACGGTCGTCGAGGTCCGGGGCGGCCCGCGTCAGACGCGGCGCGAGGATCGTCCCGTTGCGTACGGCGACATGAAGTTCACCGGAAGCCAGGACGTCGGGGAGCGCCTCCAGTGACCGCGCGCTGTCGTCGGTGTCGATCAGGACGATCCGGCGCGGGTTCTCGGCCTGGGCGGAACGCAGCAGCCCCGCGGCCGCGGCGGCGGCCAGATCGGGCAACTCCTCGTCAGCCGTGACCGCGGCGGCGCCGTGCGTGACGGCCAGCAGACGGGTGTCCTGAAGCCGGGGCTCGGTACTCCACGCCTGCACGACCTCCAGCACACGCGTGGTGAGGTCACGGACCTCCGCGGCCGACGCGTCGTCACCGACCACGTCCAGCAGCAGCACCTCGGGCACGTCACCCGCCTCGGCCACCGCCCGCACGTCCTCCGCCGTGGCCACCGGAACCGCGTCCAGCGCCACGTCCTGCCGCTTGACCGAGGTCGGCCCCCAGGCGACCCGGAACAACTGCTCCCTGGAGGCGTCCCCGCCGCCCCGCGCCAACTCGCCGCTCACCGGCCGGGAGACGAGCGAGTCGACGGAGGCGACCGGAGCACCGGTGGCGTCGGCCAGACGCACGGTCACGGAATCGCTGCCCTCGAAGGACAGACGCACCCGGAGCGTGGTGGCTCCGGTCGCGTAGAGACGTACGTCGTTCCAGGCGAACGGCAGCATCAACGGCTGCTCCGAAGCCCCGCCCTCATGCTCCCGGAAGACGCCGGCATGAAGACAGGCGTCGAGGAGGGCGGGGTGGAGGCCGTACCCCTCGGGCCGGCCCGCCTCCTCGGGGAGCGTGACCTCGGCGTAGACCTCCGGACCCAGCGTCCAGGCGGCACGCAGGCCGCGGAAGGCGGGGCCGTAGCCGTACCCCGTCTTCTCCAACTGCCCGTACGCGTGCTGCGCGGCCTCAGGAACCGGCGTGGCTCCGGGCGGGGGCCACTGGGTGAGGTCGAAGTCGGGCGCCGGGGCCTCCTGCGAGAGGCGCGCCGAGGTGTGCCGGGTGAACGGAGTGCCGGGTGCCGCGTCCTGGGGGCGTGAGTGGACCTGTGCGGTGCGTTGTCCTGTCGCGTCGGGCTCGCTGAGGGTGACGCGGATCTGGACGCTGCCCTGTGCGGGGATGAGGAGCGGCGCTTCGATGATGAGTTCGCTGAGCAGGCTCGTTCCGGTTTCGTCCCCGGCGCGGATGAGGAGGTCGGTGAGGGCGGCGCCGGGGACGAGGGTGGTGCCGCCTGCGGCGTGGTCGGCGAGCCAGGGGTGGGTGGTGA
>NZ_JBHVGZ010000180.1:0-1495 GCF_042800355.1 Streptomyces sp. NPDC057623 | reverse complement strand
GGGGGGTGCCCCTATCTCTTTCGTCAAGGGGCGGGTCGGTTGATTGGTGATGTTTCAGGCGGCTTGGGGGACGGCTTGAGGTTCGAAGAACGTGCCGTCGCGGAGCATCGCGAAGAGCACGTCGACGCGGCGGCGTGCGAGACACATCAGGGCCTGCTTGTGCCGCTTGCCCTCGGCCTTCTTCCGCTCGTAGTAGGCCCGGGAGGCCGGGTCCGACAGCGAGGCGAACGCGGCGAGGAAGAAGGCCCGTTTGAGGTGCTTGTTGCCTCTGCGGGACGGGCTCTCGCCGCGGATCGAGGACCCCGACCGCCTGGTCACCGGAGCGAGCCCGGCATAGGCGGCGAGGTGGCCTGCGGTCGGGAAGGCGGTGCCGTCACCGACGTCGATGAGGATCCTGGCTCCGGTCCTGACGCCTATCCCCGGCATCGACGTCAGGAGCTCGGAAAGAGGGTGCGACTTGAGCAACTCCTCGATGTCCGAGGCCAGTTCCTTGCGCTGGTCGAGCAGGCCGGCCAGGTTCTTCGCGAGCTTGGGCACGATCACCGCGGCCGCGTCGGTGCCCGTGACGACGACGGTCTGCTCGTCGAGTGCGGTGAAGATGTCCTCTACCAGCCGCTCGGCCATCCTGGGCGCCTTCGGCCGCAGCAGCGTGATCAGGCGCCGTCGTCCGGCCTTGCGGATCGCCCTGGGCGAGCCGAACTGTTCCAGCAGCGTGAGCACGGCCGGGTGCTGGATGCGTGGCCCCAGGACCCGTTCGAGGTGCGGGTGGATCTGGGTGAGCAGGCCGCGGAGCCGGTTCGCGACCCGGGTGACCTCGCCCGCGAGGTCGTCGTCGAATCCGACGATCATGTGGAGTTCGGCGATGGTTTCGTCCGTCAGCTCGATCGATCGGAGCGTGTGGGGCATGGTGCGGGCGGCGTCCGCGATGATCGCCGCGTCGCGGGCGTCGGTCTTGCCCTCACCGGGATAGAGGTCCGCGATCCGCCGCATCGTCAGGCCCGGCAGATACGCCACCTCGCAGCCCGCGTCGCGGGCGATGGCCAGTGGCAGAGCACCGATCGAGGCGGGCTGGTCCACGACGACCAGGACCCGGCCGTACTTGGCCGTGAGCTTGTCGAGCATGGCCCGTATCTTCGGCTCGCTGTTCGGCAGCGGCTTGTCGACGACGCTCCTACCGTCCGGCATGAGGCCGGTGGCGTGGTGTTCGCCCTTGCCGACGTCGAGGCCGAGGAAGACGGCCACGTCGCGGATGTCGATCACTTCACTCCTCCTGGGAGGGTCTTGTCTTCCCGGCCAAGGCACGGCGCCGACATCCGGCAACCACGTTACGAAGAGCGTTGCCGGCGGGCCGGCGCTCCTGCCCCTATTAGCGATCTACCGGCGCCTCCCGACCCGGTGACACCACCCCCCGGGTCATGGTCGACAGGGGGCAAAAGTCATGCCGGGCCAGAAGGCCGGGAGCCCCAAGATCGGGGCCGTCTAGAAGGTAACGGGG
>NZ_JBHVGZ010000179.1:0-1500 GCF_042800355.1 Streptomyces sp. NPDC057623 | reverse complement strand
TCCGGGGAGGTATCCGGCCGCCAGTGGGGAAGCTCGCGGCCACAGAGTGCTAGATAAACGGCCGCCTACGGGGAGTATCCACTGGCCGCCGTCAACCGTGCCGGCGTCTCATCGCTCCACGCTTCGCTGGAGAGCTGGGTATCCGGCCTGCTAGCCGACACCCAGGAGAGAACTACCCGCCTGCCCACACGCTTCGTCCCGCAGACCCGGGACACAGCACTGGCCGTGCGGACGATCCGGTTCATCCGTTATGCGCAGGAGCAGCTGGAGGACAGGAACGCCTACCTCCGCTACCTGTGCCCGGACTGCCCTCGTGATGGACGCTCACGCTGCCCGGCCCTGGACCGGTCACGCCCGGGATGGCAGGCGGTGCATAAGGCCGTGTACGCGGTGCCCGTCGAACCGCTGCCCCGGCACGGCAAAAACTGGCTGATGCAGGCTCGGCCCGCGGCCTCCCGGGTGTTCGAACGACTGCGCCGCATGAGCAGGCAACTGCGGGAACCCGCACCCAGCGCCGAGGCAGCAGCAGCCCGTGCGGCCGTCATCAGCTACCTCTACGACATGGCGCGCATGTGGAGGAACCGGGGGCTTCCTGACACTGCCGTGAACGTCGACGAGGAGCATGACGGGCGTTTCGCCCAGGGGGTCATGGGCGCGCTCATGGGGACGTGGGACGGCGTGGACACCGACGCCCGGCACTCCCCCGTGAATTTCATCGCCGCCGTCCTGCACACGCTCGCCGAACAGCTCAGCGGACCACAAGCCTTCGCTGCCCGCAAGGCCGTCATGGCCGCACTGGTGGCGCGCAACGCCTGCATCGAGGGTGACGCAGCAGCCGTGGACGAGTTCGCACGGACCTGGCTCGGCCTGCGCAGACCGCAACCCTGGCGCGCAGCCGTTGAGATGGCCCTTCTTGGTGACTGGATTGACGCTCTGGGCCGACACCTCAGCAACGATGCCGAGATCATGGAATTACTCCATCGTCACACCGACCGGGAGCATCGCTGCCTACAGCCCCTGTGGGAGCGAAAATCCGGCGGCCGCCGGGTGCGTCTGCTCGAGGACCCCGTAGCCCCGGGAGTGTCACTGCGAGATGTGATCACAGACCACCGACGCCCCGAGGACAGCCTCCTGCTCGGCGAGGTGGCAGACCCCCGCCTCCGGGCTGTGCTCACACACCTGGCGCCCGCGGAGAGAGCCGTGGCCGTGACGTACAGCACGCAGCACATGACATGGGCCCAGGCCGCGGCGGAGATCGGCGCCGGCGATCCAGAGGCCTTCGGAAACCGGGTGCGCCGCAAGCTCAAACGGCTGGGAGCACGCTACCGTCCTGCCGCGACCAGCCCATCCACTCCCGCGCAGGCGGCCAGCCGGTGAACCTCCTCATCGGAGCAGCGGCCGACTTCCTAGTAGTGCTTCGTTAGGTCTTTTCGTTGCTGCTGATCAAGAGCATCTTGGCCTTGTGGATGCGCATGAAGTGAACCGATTACGGGCGGCGTT
>NZ_JBHVGZ010000178.1:0-1504 GCF_042800355.1 Streptomyces sp. NPDC057623 | reverse complement strand
GGGACGCTGTTGGCGAATTGTGGGCTGTCTTTGCGCCCCATCGGGTCATCCGGTGGGGCGCAGTGCTGCCAGGGGGCTGATGCGGGTGGGAGCGTGGGGTTTCCCGGTGAGGTGTGCGTCGATGCGGGCGATGTTGATCGCTGCCGCAGTGAGTTGGTGCTGCAAGCTCGCTTTGGCCAGTCCGCGGTAGCGGGATCTGCGCAGGCCGTGGGCGATGACACCTTGGGAGATGGTGCCTTCGACACCGGCGCGGATCTTGTAGCGGTCCTTCCACCCGTCTGTCTGCTGGAGTGCGCGGGCCTGCTGGAGGGTCTCGTGTTCAGCACGCGGCCGCAGCGTGAGCTCGCGGCGCACGAGCCTGCGGCTTCCGGGCTTGGAGTTGATGCACTCCGGCTGCCGGGGACACGGTTTACAGTCGCGGGGCGAGAACTGGATGCGGATGACGGGTGCGTCATGCTGAGTGCGTGCCTGGCGCCAGTAGCTGCTGGTGTGCCCGCCCGGGCAGCCCGCCTGACGCTGGTCCCAGTCGATGGTGAACGCCTCTTGCCCGAAGGTGGCAGTGCCTCTGGACTGGGCAGTCGTGGCGGATTTGAGCGGGCCGTGCAGGGCGATGCCGTGATCTTGGTGTGCGGCGGTCAGGGCGGCGGCGTTGGCGTAGCCGGCGTCGACCCAGTGCTCTGTGGGCAGAAAGTCCCGTGCGGCAAGGCCGGCATGGACCGTGGCGGCCATGTGGTCGTCACTGACCGCGCCGTGGGTGGTCACCACGTTGGTGATCAGGTGGGCTGTGTCCGGCTCGCAGGTCTCTGTGAGGTGGACCTTGTAGCCGTCCCAGCGGATCTCTCCCTTCACTCCGTTGCGGGCCTGGACGTCATACGGGCTGGCCAGGCGTGTGGCGCCCGGCGGCCGGTCTTTTGGGCCCCGCCGCCTCACCTCGCCCTCAACCAGGTGGAAGTGCTGAACCCACGCCCGCCGCAGGATCTCCGCCTCGGGCAGCTCCCGCAGCCCCGGCGGTGCGTCGGCCTCCCAGATCAGCCGCAGCAGGTGCATGCCGTCGGCGCCGATCCGCTCGTAGAGCTGTGTGCGCTTGGTGAGGTCCTTGGGAAACCGCGTCTCGTCGGCGCGGGTGGCGTAGTGCCTGAACCAGTCCGGCAAGGCCCGCGCCCGCAGCCAGTCCGGTTCCAGGCGTGCCACCGCGTTGAGGGCTGACCGCAGGCACTCGGACACCAGCTCCAGCTGGTTCAGCTCACGCACCGCCGACAGCACATGGGTCGAATCGGTCCGTGCTCTGCCGCCGCCGGCCATCAGCCCCCGTTCCCGGGCCGCGGCCAGAACGCCGTCCAGGACCTCGCGCCCGCCCTCGGCGCCGATCAGCCGGTCTCTGAACTCGCAGAGCACCGAGTAGTCGAAGCCAGGGTCAGTCAGTTCCAGTCCGAGCGCGTACTTCCAGTCGATCCGGGCCCGCACCGCCTCGGCGGCCTGCCGGTCGGTGAGGTTCTCCACGAAC
>NZ_JBHVGZ010000177.1:0-1552 GCF_042800355.1 Streptomyces sp. NPDC057623 | reverse complement strand
CCGAGGCTTCTTCTTCCCCATGCTCTCCATGATGGACATCCTTCCGGGGCGGAACCCCTGATCTCGGATGTCCGTCAAAGCGGATCAAGCCCAGTTCCGTCTGACGACGTCGACGCGGGCCTTCACGCGTTCATCCTGCACACCAGGGAGTACGCATCGTTCTGCGAGCAGCACGCCGGACGCTTCCTGCACCACAACCCCGCGCCCGGCGGGGGCGGGCGCAGGCTCGAAGACGTTCAGTCCGCAGCACACGCCATGAAGGCAGCCGGGTTCGAGGTGTTCGACGACCTGTGGACCGTGAACGGTGAGAACGCGGCACAGTGCGACTCGGACTGTGGCCGCCCGTACGGCAGTTAGCGATCGGTAGATCAGGCCGAGGACGAAGCGGGTCGACCTCACGAGGGTCGGCCCGCTCTGTAGGGAGGATGGGCGACGTGCCCAACGACCAAACACCCCACGAAATCCCCGCTCGCGTCGCCATGATGCTCAAGCCCCTGGCCCACAGGCTGGTGCTTCACAGACGCGGGTCGACGGTGTGGCAGGTCCACACCGGGCGCGGCGAGTACGCCGTCAAGTTGGGGTACCCCATCAAAGCCACGGCCGAATGGGAGGGCCAGGAGTGGACGGCCCGCGCGCCGGCCCGCGAAGGCGTCGTCCTAGATGACCTCGGCGTGCAAGCTGTCCACGGGGTATGGGAGCACGGCACATGGAACGTGCAGCCATGGCACCCAGGCGAGAGCCTGTACGACCGATGGAAGCCACACCGGACCGGCGAAGCGACCACGGAACCAGACCTGCGTGACGCACTCGCATGCGCTGAGACACTCGCTGACCTGCACTCCAACGGTTGGGCACACGGCGACGTGCAGCCAGCCCATTTCATCCTCGGGCCCACCAGCGCGGCTCTGATCGATCTAGCGTTGGCCCACGGAGGAAGGATTCCCGAGGCTTGTGACTTCCCCTTCCGGGGCTGTCTCGTCCACTACGAGGCACCGGAGATCTCCCGCAGCGTGCTCGACACTGGCGAGGCACTCCCTTCGCCGCAGGCCGACAGCTACGCGCTGGGAGCAAGTCTCTTCATCAGCGCTACGGGGTGGCGCGCCGTTGCCTACCCCGACGATGCACCCCGAGCTGAACAGCGAAAGGCAGTCGTCGACAGCCCGCACCGCCCGATCAACGTCCCGGGCATTCTCGGCAAGCTCATCGAGCAGATGCTCAGCCCCGCCCCGGACGACCGCCCGACGCCCGCCGAGGTCTGTGATGCGCTCAGAGCCGAGTTGTAGCTCACACGTCTGTTGCCGATGCGGGCGACACTCAGACGCTGCCGTTCCGGTCCGAGACATCGAGCGGCCGAGCGGACCCGGCTTTACGCTCTACGCCTGCCCCGACTGCGCTCACTTCGTACCACCAGGGCCGCTCATGATTGACGAGCTGCTCTACGTCGGAAGGTGCCGCGGTGTCGGCGACGCGTGAATCGTGACCCACTTTCGACGGGTGAAAAGTGACCCCCACTGCGTCAGTTGATGTTGGTCATTCCCCGGTGTTGGCCGCG
>NZ_JBHVGZ010000176.1:0-1618 GCF_042800355.1 Streptomyces sp. NPDC057623 | reverse complement strand
CTAGTGCTCTGACCGCATAGGTTCACCGGGTTGGTGGTCGTGGCGGTTGGATGTGCGGTGACGTCCGAACCGACCGCTGGAGGCGCGGTGGCCGAGCCTGTCCGTGTGCGCAGACTGACCGACCAGGAGGGGCAGAAGCTGCAGCAGATCGTGCGCCGGGGCAGTACCAACTCGGTGCGCTACCGGCGGGCGATGATGCTGCTGGCCTCGGCCGGCGGGAACCGTGTGCCGGTGATCGCCCAGCTGGTGCAGGCCGACGAGGACACCGTGCGCGATGTGATCCACCGGTTCAACGAGATCGGCCTGGCCTGCCTGGACCCTCAATGGGCGGGAGGCCGTCCCCGCCTGCTCAAGCCTGACGACGAGGACTTCGTCATCCAGACGGCCACCACCCGCCCCACCACGCTCGGCCAGCCCTTCACCCGCTGGTCGCTGCGCAAACTCGTCGCCTACCTGCGCAAAGTCCACGGCCGGATCATCCGCATCGGCCGCGAAGCGTTACGCAGCCTGCTCGCCCGCCGCGGTGTCACCTTCCAGCGCACCAAAACCTGGAAAGAATCCCCTGATCCCGACCGCGACGCCAAGCTCGACCGCATCGAGGAGGTCTTGGACCGCTTCCCCGACCGGGTCTTCGCCTTCGACGAGTTCGGACCGCTCGGAATCCGGCCCACCGCAGGATCGGGCTGGGCACCACGGAAACGACCCGCTCGGGTGCCGGCCACCTACCACCGCACGCACGGGGTGCGCTACTTCCACGGCTGCTACTCGGTCGGCAACGACCGGCTGTGGGGCGTCAACCACCGCAGGAAAGGGGCCGCGAACACGCTGGCCGCGCTGAAGTCGATCCGCGCCGCCCGACCCGACGGCGCCCCGATCTACGTGATCCTGGACAACCTGTCCGCCCACAAAGGCTCCGACATCCGCCGCTGGGCCAAGAAACACAAGGTCGAACTGTGCTTCACGCCAACCTACGCCTCGTGGGCCAACCCCATCGAGGCGCACTTCGGACCGCTGCGACAGTTCACCATCTCCAACTCCCACCACCCCAACCACACCGTGCAGACACGGGCCCTGCACGCCTACCTGCGCTGGCGCAACGCCAACGCCCGCCACCGCGACGTCCTGGCCGCCGAACGCAGGGAACGCGCCCGCATCCGCAGCGAAAAGGGCATCCGCTGGGGCGGACGCCCCCTCGCCACCGCGGCCTGAGCGACCCGGCGAACCCATGGTCAGAGCACTAGCATCCCCTGTCGTGAGCAATTCGGAGAACGTTCTTGACTGGCTGCAGAACTGGTACGCCGCGCAGTGCAACGAGGACTGGGAGCACGAGTGGGGCGTGAAGATCGCCACGCTCGATAACCCCGGCTGGACCGTCACCATCGACCTGGAGGAGACGGACCTGGAGCATCATGAGTACCCCCGCCAGGACGTCAACCGCAGCCCTCACGACTGGGTCTGGGCGTGGACTTCCGAGAAGACCTTTCACACCAGATGCGGCCCCGGCAACCTCACCGAAGCCCTCGCCTTGTTCCGCTCTTGGGCGACCGCGAACACTCCCTGAGCAACCACACAGCAGCGGGCCACAGAACCCGGTGAACCTATGCGGTCAGAGCACTAG
>NZ_JBHVGZ010000175.1:0-1714 GCF_042800355.1 Streptomyces sp. NPDC057623 | reverse complement strand
CTCCAGGACTTGCTGAGGTGCTGGACCGGCACCTGCACCACCTGCGGCCGCCCACTCACCACCAACAGAACCAGAACCTAACGAAGCACTACTAGTCCGTCCCGCCCTGTTCCTTCTTCGCCCGGCTCGGCTGCACCCGCTTGGGCTCCCCCGGCATCTTCGGATACTCGGGCGGGTACGGCAGATCGCCGAGTCCGTGGTCGCGTTCGTCCTTGTTGGCCAGCTCCAGCAGCGCGTCCAGCGAGAAGCGGTGGTCGTCCATGGCGGCGTGCACGTCGCCGAGTTCGGCGAAGCGCGCGGGCATGGTCACGATGTCGAAGTCCTGGGGGTGGGCGGCACCCACCTCCTCCCAGCGCAGGGGCGCCGAGACAGGGGCGTGCGGGCGGGGACGCACGGAGTAGGCGGAGGCGATGGTGCGGTCGCGGGCGGTCTGGTTGTAGTCGACGAAGATGCGCTCGCCCCGCTCCTCCTTCCACCACTTGATCGTCACCTGTTCCGGCATCCGGCGCTCCAGCTCCCGCCCCACGGCGATGGCGGCACGCCGGACCTGGGTGAACGTCCAGCGCGGCTCGATGGGCACGAAGACGTGCAGACCACGCCCGCCGGAGGTCTTGGGCCAGCCGCGCAGGCCGCCGAACTCGTCGAGTACGGCGCGTAGTTCGTGGGCGGCGCGGACGGCGTCGTCGAAGTCGGTGCCGGGCTGCGGGTCCAGGTCGATGCGGAGTTCGTCGGGTCGGTCGACGTCGTCGCGGCGGACCGGCCAGGGGTGGAAGGTGAGCGTGCCGTACTGGGCGGCCCACAGGACGGCGGCCTCCTCGGTGGGGCACATCTCGTCGGCGCTGCGGCCGCTGGGGAAGGTGATGTGGGCGGTGGGGATCCAGTCGGGCATGCTCTTGGGCGCCCGCTTCTGGTAGAACCACTCGCCGGTCACGCCGTCCGGGTAGCGCTCCAGGGTGGTGGGGCGATCGCGCAGGGCACGCAGGATGCCGGGGCCGACGGCGATGTAGTAGCGGGCGAGATCCAGCTTGGTGAAGCCGCGCTCGGGGAAGAAGACCTTGCCCGGGTTGGACAGGCGCACGCTCCGGCCGCCCGCCTCCAGCTCCACCGCTTCGCCCATGCGAGCCACGGTAGGCGCACCCCGCACACCTCGCACACCGGGCGTCAGCGGCCGTACGCGCGCAGAATCGGAGCATGGACCTGCCGGTGATGCCGCCCCTGAAGCCGATGCTCGCCAAGTCGGTGGCGAAGATCCCGCCGGGCATGCAGTACGAGGCGAAGTGGGACGGGTTCCGGGCGATCGTGTTCCGCGACGGGGACGAGGTCGAGCTGGGGAGCCGTACCGGAAAGCCGCTGACCAGGTACTTTCCCGAGCTGGTGGCGGGGCTGAAGGAGCGGTTGCCCGAGCGGTGTGTGCTGGACGGGGAGATCGTCATCGCGCGGGAGGGGCGGCTGGACTTCGACGCGCTCACCGAGCGCATCCACCCGGCCGACTCCCGGGTGCGGATGCTGGCCGAGCGGACCCCGGCGTCGTTCGTGGCCTTCGACCTGCTGGCGCTGGCGGACGAGTCGCTGCTGGAGGTCCCGCTGGCGGACCGGCGGGCGAGGCTCACCATGGCGCTGTCCGGGGTGACGGCGCCGGTCCCTGTGGCGCAGGCGACCACCTACATCGACACGGCCACGGGACGGTTCGAGCAGTACGAAGGCGCCGGTCTGG
>NZ_JBHVGZ010000174.1:0-1823 GCF_042800355.1 Streptomyces sp. NPDC057623 | reverse complement strand
GACCCTCAGCAAGTCCTATCGTTGCAGGTCAAGGGCACTTTCCGTGTTTCTGATCAACTCTTGGACAGCCCACCTCGTGAAAGCGCGAGGCTAGGTCCAAGCTGGGTGCCACCATAGCCGAGCCTCGACGGCGGAACATGTAGTCGGACACGCTCGTCGGAACGTACTTGGCTGACAGTTCGCTTTCGACCAGCAGCCCTTCGAAGATCTCGCGCAGATGTGCAGCAAACCGGTCTCGCCAGGCGTCTGTGAACCTCGGGAGGGTGCGCCGTAAGAGATCTGCCAACGCAGTTTCCAGGGCCCCGTTGCACGGGTGCGAACTGACGCCTCCGCTGGCGGTCACCGCCAGGAGGCCGGGGATCACTCCCAGCCAGCTGTCCACGGTTCGATACATACCCTCTGCCTGTTGATCATCGAGTTGGCCCATCCAGCTCATCCACCCGGTCAGCAAGGTGAGGTCGTCAAGCGCGGCGGTCGGGTAGTTCCTGGCTGTGAAACCGCCCCAGTCGGAGGCGTCGAACCGCTGCGTTGCGGCATCCGAGGTCACCAAGTTCATCCGGCGCGCCCACAACCGGTTGGCGCGTTCGGCTTCCGCATGGCCCGGATTGACTTTGCACGGCGCCGACAGGACAAGTTCGGGCGCCTTCGCAAGGTGTGCAAACACCTTCTGCTCGGCAGATCTCGAGCGAGATGCCTGCGGAAGTGCTTTAGGGTCGTGCATGGGGCCTCCCGGCCTCTGTAAGGCCGACCACCTACGGCGGAGCCTGTGGCCGGCGACGCTCAAATTCCACGAGAGACGTGCCAAGGACCGCCTCCAGGGCGCCTTCCTGGCTCCGGCCGCACCCATGTCGTGGAACCGTGAACCGGCCGGTCAATGCGGAGGCCTGTTTGCACACGAGGCCCAACACAACACGGGGAACTACACCGGCGAAGGCAAGGGTCATGAGGAGGATCGAGCAGCTACTTCAGGATATCTAGCCCCCACGAAGAACCCTCTTGACTCTCCCAACGCCTTTGTGCCCAGGCTTATGTGATGTCACGCCAGGATTTCAACGTTCGGTGAAACCGTGCATAAGGGGGCGTGCGCGACCTACGTGATTGGAACGCATGCACCCGTTCTCTCCCGTTCACCACCCACCCCGTTTATATCCTTGAGTGCTTCTTCTCTCAGCCGGTGATCTTCCTCCATGACGCGCGTGTAACTGCCGGACAAGGAGTGGGAGTTCGTCGAGCCGTACCTGCCGATCGGCGAGTTCGGCCAGCATCCCGAGCGGCTGCGGCTGCAGTTTGAGGGGGTGATCTGGCGGTTCAAGACGGGCGGGGAGTGGCGGGAAATGCTGACGGAGTTCGGCGCCTGGTCGACCGTTCACGCTGGTTCCGACAGTGGCGTGACGCCGGGATCTTTGAGGCTCTGGTGGACGGAGTGATCGCGGAAGCCGCAGCGCGCGGCGAGGTGGGCCTGTCCCTGGTCGGCATCGACTCCACCAACACCCGAGCCCACCACGACGCGGCCGGGATGCACCTCGACGAGGACGTCCTCACCACCCTGGAGAAGGCCGCCGCCGAGGCGGACAGGGCCAGGTCAAAAGGGGCAGCCTCGAAGAACACGGCGGGCAGGAAGCCGACAGCGATCCCGTGCGAGAAGAACGAAGACGCGTCCGGCGTCGGCGAAACTCCGACTGCACGCCGCCCTCCTCGGACGCTCCAGGGGCGGGCAGACCAGCAAAGTCCACAGTGATGATGGCTGGGTGATCGCTTCGGACCTGACCCAAAAATCCACCGACGCTGTTGAGTTGTCCTGGCGAGGATGCGTCGGTCCGGGG
>NZ_JBHVGZ010000173.1:0-1860 GCF_042800355.1 Streptomyces sp. NPDC057623 | reverse complement strand
AGACGACACACGGCTCCTCAGCCTGCCCACCACCAGCCACAGAAAGCGAAACGGCCCACCGACTCCGTCGGCGGACCGTCACGAAAGATCGAGGTAGGTCGTCTCAACTGGACTGATCACTAGGCTGGTCGTCGTGATGGCGTGGGTGGGACGTCTGGTTCCGGACGGGCTGTGCAAATTGTTTCAACGGGTGGTCCCGGCCGCTCCGGTGCGTCCGCAGGGCGGTGGCCGACGACGGTACGGCGATCGCGAAGTGCTCGCGGCGCGATCCTGTTCGTGGCCACGACGGGCTGTACCTGGCGGCAACTGCCGCCGGTCTTCGGTCCGTCCGGACCCACCGCGCACCGCTGGTTCAGCGAGTGGAGCCGGGCCAGGGTGTGGGGCAGCTCCACCGTCTGGTCCTGGACGAGCTCGGCGCCCGCGGGGAGTTGGACTGGTCGCGGTGCACGATCGACTCGGTGAACATGCGAGCCCTCAAAGGGGGGATCTGACAGGTCCGAATCCCGTAGATCGCGGCAGGAAGGGGTCAAAGATCCACTTGATCACCGAGCGGTCCGGTCTGCCCCTCTCGATCGGGATCTCCGCCGCGAATACTCACGACAGCCAGGGCCTCGAACCCCTTGTGCGCGGCATCCCGCCCGTCCGCTCCCGCCGCGGACCGCGTCGGCGGCGCCCCGCCTAACTCCATGGCGACAAGGGGTACGACTACGACCACGTGCGGCAGTGGCTGCGCTCTCGGAACATCACCCCACGCATCGCCCGCAAGGGCATCGAGCCCTCCAGCGCCTGGGCCGCCACCGCTGGACCGTGGAACGAACGGTGGCCTGGCTTGCCGGGTGCCGCCGTCTTCACCGCCGCTACGAGCGCAAAGCCGAACACTTCCTCACCCTCGCCGGCATCGCAGCCACCCTCATCTGCTACCGGCGTCTGGGTGGGTGAGCCGGTTCATGCGACTCCGAGGAACCCCGGATCGGCGCCGTTGAACTGAAGGCACGAGTTGCGGCTCAGGCTCAGGAGTTCCGCCATGGGCACCCCACGACGGCTGGTCGCCAGCAGATCCCGGCGGGCCTCGGCTGACCACAACGGCGGGAAGAACGACAGTCCCTGCCTGCCATCCAGCACAGCGACTTCGTCGCGCCAGCCATCCCACCGCAGGTCCTCATAGAACTCCCGGAGCCCTCCGGAGAGAATCCAGGACAGCCACCCCGTGTGGCCGGCGCCCAGCACCTCCCAGCCAAGCGCATCGGGGGCGAAGTAGAGGATCTCGCCCGGCTCGCCGGGCCGCCCGGCCTCAGAGGGGTTACCTCCGTTGAGGGTGAAGACCCCGCCCAGCACATCGTGCGCGATCACGAGTCCTGCACCCGACGGCCATGCGGGATCGAACGTCGCCGGCATCGCGTTGATCTCGGCCAGGCCGGGCAGTCCTTCGACGTCGGCACCACTCGGACTTCCGAAGATCCGCACCCATCCGCTGTCCACGAGCAGACCCCCGCGGTTCAGTACGATGCCGCCCAAATTTGATCGGGCGGAGACCTGCAGTTGCAGCAGGGAGGCGCGGCCCCTCTCGGCATCGCCGGGCAGCACCTCAACTGGTACGTCGGTGCCGGACAGCTCCTGAAGGAGGAGCGGCCAGGCTGGATCGTCGACGTTGATCAGCTCATTGACCTCGCGCACCCCCGCATCGTCGCACCAGCACCCGGTCGCTCGGTCCACCGGGCCACTTCGATCCACCAATCGAGATGACCTCCCAGCCTCGGCCCTCCGATTGTGCGACATCCCGTGAGTTCCCTGGAGCCCGGCTGAGTCGCTGACCCCGTAGCCAGGGCGTTCTTCCTCCTTCGTGTGCTCTGCTGGCCTGTG
>NZ_JBHVGZ010000172.1:0-1985 GCF_042800355.1 Streptomyces sp. NPDC057623 | reverse complement strand
GGGCACCGAAGGGTTCGATCGTGGACGCGGCCGAGCCGCAGATCCGCGAACTGCTCGAGCAATGGCCGGAGATGCCGGCGACGGTGATCGCGGAGAGGATCGGCTGGGACCGCGGCCTGACTGTGCTCAAGGACCGGATCCGGGACCTGCGGCCGGCCTATCGGCCCGCGGATCCGGCCTCGCGGACGGTCTATGAGCCGGGCGAGATCGGCCAGTGCGACCTATGGTTCCCGCCCGCCGACATCCCGCTCGGCTTCGGCCAGGTCGGACGGCCGCCGGTGCTGGTCATGGTCGCGGGCTACTCGCGGTGGATCACCGCGCGGATGCTGCCCTCCAGGTCCGCGGCCGACCTGATCGCGGGACACTGGCGGCTGCTGACCGAGCTCGGTGCCGTCCCCCGGGTGCTGGTCTGGGACAACGAGGGAGCCGTCGGCTCCTGGCGGCCGGGCGGTCCTCAACTCACCGATGAATTCGCCGCGTTCGCCGGACTGCTGGGCATCAAGTTCCTGCTCTGCAAGCCCCGGGATCCAGAGGCGAAGGGTCTGGTCGAGCGGGCCAACGGCTATCTGGAGACGTCGTTTCTGCCCGGGCGGCTGTTCGCCTCGCCGTCCGACTTCAACATCCAGCTCGCCGACTGGCTGACCAGAGCCAACCGGCGCATCCACCGCACCTTGCAGGCCCGCCCCTCGGACCGGCTGGAGGCCGACCGGTCGCGGATGCTGGCCCTGCCGCCGATCGCCCCGCCGGGCTGGTGGAAGGCATCGCTGCGGCTGCCGAGGGATCACTATGTCCGCCTGGACACCTGCGACTACTCGGTGCATCCGCTGGCCGTCGGCCGCCGCATCGAGGTGGCCGCCGACCTGGACCAGGTCCTGGTGACCTGCGACGGCGTCGAGGTCGCCCGCCATGCCCGCAGCTGGGCCCGCCACCAGACCATCACCGACCCGGACCACGCGGCCGCTGCCGCGGCCGCCCGCAAGACGGCAGCCGGCACGAAACCGGCGCCGGTGGACGTGACGGAGGTCGAGGAGCGGTCGCTGGACACCTACGACCGGATCTTCGGCGTGATCGACGGCGGGCTGAGCGCGGGCGAAGGGGCAGCGTGATGAGCACGAAGAACAGCACGAACCAGGCCAGGACCAGCCGCGATGTCGGCTCCGAACTCGTCTATCTGACCAAGGCGTTGAAGGCCCCCGCCTTGCGGGACGCCGCCGCCCGGCTCGCCGAACGGGCCCGCGACGAGGGCTGGAGCCACGAGGAGTATCTCGCCGCCTGCCTGCAACGGGAGGTCGCCGCCCGCGACTCCCACGGCGCCGAGGGCCGCATCCGCGCGGCCCGTTTCCCCTCCCGCAAGTCGCTGGAGGACTTCGACTTCGACCACCAGCGGTCCGTGAAACGCGAGGTCATCGCCCATCTGGGAACCCTGGACTTCGTCGTCGGGAAGGAGAACGTGATCTTCCTGGGGCCGCCCGGCACCGGCAAGACCCACCTCGCCACCGGGCTCGGCATCCGGGCCTGCCAGGCCGGCCACCGGGTCGCCTTCGCCACCGCCGCCCAGTGGGTCACCCGCCTCGCCGAAGCCCACCAAGCCGGGCGCCTGAGCGACGAGTTGACCCGGCTGGGCAGGATCCCGCTGATCATCGTGGACGAGGTCGGCTACATCCCCTTCGAACCCGAGGCCGCGAACCTGTTCTTCCAGTTCATCTCCGGCCGCTACGAACGCGCCTCGGTGATCGTGACCAGCAACAAGCCCTTCGGACGCTGGGGCGAGGTCTTCGGCGACGACACCGTCGCCGCCGCGATGATCGACCGCCTCGTCCACCACGCCGAGGTGATCTCGCTGAAGGGCGACAGCTACCGCATGCGCGGCCGCGACCTCGGACGGGTTCCCGCGGCCAACACCGGGGAATGACCAACATCAACTGACGCAGTGGGGGTCACTTTTCACCCGTCGAAAGTGGGTCACGATTCACGCGTCGCCGACA
>NZ_JBHVGZ010000171.1:0-2007 GCF_042800355.1 Streptomyces sp. NPDC057623 | reverse complement strand
TTAGAGGCTGTTGTCGTTCCGATCTTGAGGGGTGTGGACCGAACGGGAGTTTCGATGGGGTGAGCTAGCCTGTCCGCCGTGGACCACGCCCCCGAGCTGCTGAACTGCCCTGACTGCGGGCGCGTGATGAAGAGCCTGGGCCTTGTTTTGTCTCTCCGCGATGAGGACAAGCAGCGTGTGTGCCGACACGCCTGGAGGTGCCCGGAGGGTCACACCTGGTGGCACTGGGCGGATCGGCCGGCTGAGCCCCTGGATGTCTGCCCCTACCCCCAGCTGTTCCGGCGATGACGGCGACCTGCTGTCGCCTGCCCGCAGGCTTCGGCTCACGAGCGCGGTGGGTGTCGTCGGCCCGATCCTGATCGGTATCGGTCGGCCGGAGTCTCAATCGGGTGACTGCGGCGGCCGGCGCGCATGAGAACAGGGCCTCTTGGTAGCTCCAAGGGTGTCTACGCCAAAAAGCTGTCCAGGAGGCCCTGTTGTCGCAGTTCTACGACATCATGTGGGTGGAGTCCACTTCGACCACCCTTGCGTGTGACTGCCTGGCTCACCGGTTCGGGAACGCCGGCGACCACCCGGTGCGCGAGCGCCGCTACCCGACCGACATGTCGGAGGCGGAGTG
Organism: Streptomyces sp. NPDC057623; assembly: GCF_042800355.1. Lineage (NCBI taxonomy): Bacteria > Bacillati > Actinomycetota > Actinomycetes > Kitasatosporales > Streptomycetaceae > Streptomyces > Streptomyces sp. NPDC057623. The sequence continues at coordinate 1,388 of NZ_JBHVGZ010000171.1, read as the reverse complement.
GGCGGTGGTGAGACCGTTGCTGCCGGTGCCGGGCTGGCTGCGCGGGCGGGGCGGGCAGCCGGAGGCGTACTGCCACCGCGCGATACTGGACGCGATCCGCTACCTGGTCGACAACGCCATCAAGTGGCGGGCCATGCCGGCCGACTTCCCGCCGTGGGACCGGGTCTACGCTTTCTTCCGCCGCTGGCGCGACCACGGCATGGTCAAGGAGTTCCACGACCGCCTCCGCCGCAAGGTCCGCGAGCAGGCAGGGCGGGCCCCGGAGCCGAGCGCGGGGGTCATCGACTCACAGTCGGTCAAGGCGGACGCCGTCGTCGGCGCCGGCACCCGCGGCTTCGACGGCGGCAAGCTCATCAACGGCCGCAAGCGGCACGCCGTGGTCGACACCCTCGGCCTCCTGCTCACGGTGATGGTCACCAGCGCGGATGTCGGGGACCGTGCGGCGGCCCAGGTCCTGCTGGCCCAGGTCGCCGCCGCGCATCACCTGCTGGCCCTGGTCTGGGCCGACGGCGGTTACACCGGCAGCCTCGTCGAACACTGTCTCGCCGCCCTCGCCCTGGTCCTCACCATCGTCAAGCGCAGCGACGACATGCGCGGCTTCGTCGTGCTGCCCAAGCGCTGGATCGTGGAGCGGTTCTTTGCCCATCTGATGCAAAGCCGCCGCCTCGTGCGGGACTTCGAGCGGTCCACCAGCAGTGCGGAGGCGATGGTCTACTGGTCGATGACGCAGCTCATGACCCGCCGCCTGGCCCGGCCACGCTCTTCGCGAGCGTGAACCGGCCCGGCGCCGACTCGACCAGCCAGCCCCGGGCCACCAGCCGCTTCGCCTTCGACCGCAACGCCTCGATCTTCGCGGGCACCGGGTCCAGGCCGAAGCAGGCGGCCATCTCCTGGCAGGTCAACGGTCCTTGACCGAGACGGTTCCGGTCCGCAAGAACCTGAAGGATCCGCTGGTAGTCCGCCGACAGTGCCGACCAGACCAGTCCCGCACGCCACATCGGCACCACCGATTTCGGCTTCGCGGCCCCCGAGGTCTCAGGCGCTGCCGGCAGATCACTGCGATCCGACCGCTCCTCGCAGGCGACGGAACCGGCATCGTCATCGCCCGGGGCCAGGACCTCGCCGACACGCGAGCGGGCGATGACCCACTCGTTCCACTCCCGCTCGACCACGACCAGCTCAGCCTGGATGCGGTCGGCCTCCTCCCGCAGCTCGTCCATACGACGGCGAGCGGTCAGCTCACGCTGTTCCAGCAGCCCCACGACCGACGGCATCTGCGACCTCCACCTGAGCGACGACTCGACACGTCACCACTCCCCGAGACTCCCGACCTCACGCCCGACCAGCGGAAACGCAACCCTCAACGCCGGAACGACAACAACCACTTA
>NZ_JBHVGZ010000170.1:0-2101 GCF_042800355.1 Streptomyces sp. NPDC057623 | reverse complement strand
GTGAGGGGGGTGTCGGGGTGTTCGGTGAGGTAGGTGGCGAGGCGTTGCGCCTGTCCGGCCAGCCCGGTGCTGCCTCGGGCTGAGAGCAGCAGTGGTATCGGGCCCGTACCGTCGGCCAGCACCCGCGGCCGCTCACCGCCCCCCTCGGGCTCCGCTGCCACCGACTCGCCGTCTGCCTGCGGGGCCTGCTCCGAGGGCTGTTCGAGGATGACGTGCACATTCGTGCCGCTGACCCCGAAGCTGGACACGGCGCTACGCCGCGGCCGGTCGCTCTCGGGCCAGGGACGCGCCTCGGTCAGCAGCTCGACATGCCCGGCCGACCAGTCCACCTTCGGGGTCGGCTCGTCCACGTGCAGGGTGCGCGGCAGCACCCCGTGCTGCATGGCCATCACCATCTTGATGACCCCGCCGACTCCGGCGGCGGCCTGCGTATGACCGACGTTCGACTTCAACGACCCCAGCCACAGCGGTCGTTCGGCGTCGTGGTCCTGCCCGTACGTGGCCAGGAGTGCCTGCGCCTCGATCGGGTCCCCGAGTGTCGTGCCCGTGCCGTGCGCCTCCGCGGCGTCGACATCGGCACCGGTCAGCCCGGCATTCGCCAACGCCTGCCGGATCACCCGCCGTTGCGAGGGGCCGTTCGGCGCGGTCATGCCGTTGGAGGCGCCGTCCTGGTTCATGGCCGAACCCCGCACCACACCGAGGATCCGGCGCTTGTTGCGCACCGCGTCCGACAGCCGCTCCAGCACGAGTACGCCCGCGCCCTCGGCCCAGCCGGTCCCGTTCGCGGCAGCGGCGAAGGCCTTGCAGCGGCCGTCGGGGGACAGGCCGCGCTGCCGGGAGAAGTCGACGAACACGGCCGGGGACGACATCACGGTCACACCCCCGGCCAGCGCGAGGGAGATCTCACCGGTCCGCAGCGCCTGGGCCGCCAGATGCAGCGTCACCAGGGAGGAGGAACAGGCGGTGTCGACGGTGACCGCCGGGCCCTCCAGGCCCAGGAGGTACGACACCCGGCCCGACAGCACACTGCCCGCGCCACCCGTCATGAGATAGCCCTCGACACCCTCGGGCGCTCCGCCGACCTCGTCCGCCGTCCCGACCGCGTAGTCGTGGTACATGTGCCCGGTGAAGACCCCGACGGGAGTCCCACGCACCGCGGCCGGGTCGATGCCGGCCCGCTCCAGCGACTCCCAGGAGATCTCCAGCATCAGCCGCTGTTGCGGGTCCATGGCCAGTGCCTCGCGCGGCGAGATCCCGAAGAACGCCGGATCGAACTGGTCGGCGTCGTGCAGGAACCCGCTCTCCCGGCAGTAGCTGGTGCCGGGGTGGTCCGGGTCCGGATGGAAGAGGTTCTCCAGGTCCCAGCCACGGTTCTCGGGAAAACCGGTCACCGCATCGCCGCCCGAGGCGACCAGATCCCACAGCTCCTCAGGTGAGGTCACCCCGCCCGGGTAGCGGCACGCCATGCCGACGATCGCGATCGGCTCGGAGTTGGCCGCGACGACCTGGTCGTACTGCTCCTGGAGACGCGCGTTCTCCTTCAACGACGTCCGCAGCGCGTTGATGATCTGTTCGCTCTGGGGCTGGGGCTGGGGCTGGGGCTGGGGCTGGGGCTGGGGCTCCATGATGTCCTCGTCTGTCTGCTGTCCGGTCACGGCTGGGTGTTGCGCAGGGCTCGCTGCACGAGGTCGCCCACGTTCATCGCATCGATCAGTTCGATCTGCTCCTCGGCGCGGGACGCGGGAGCGGACGCGGAAGCGGCCGTCTCCGCGTGCACGAGTGAGATCAACGCGTCGAGAAGCCCCGCCTCACGCAAGCGGCTGAGCGGTACGGCGGCCAGGACACGCCGTATCTCCTTCTCGTCGACCTCCGGCTCGTCGACGCCGTCCCCGACGAGTTCGGTCCGCAGATACTCGGCCAGCGCCATGGGCGACGGGTGATCGAAGATCAGCGTGGCGGGCAGACGCAGCCCGGTCTGCGTGGCCAGCCGGTTCCGCAGCTCGACCGCTGTGAGGGAGTCGAAGCCGATGTCGTTGAGGGCGCGGTCGGGGTCGAGTTGGTGGGTGGTGGTGTGGCCGAGGGTGGTGGCGGCTGTTTGTTG
>NZ_JBHVGZ010000169.1:0-2456 GCF_042800355.1 Streptomyces sp. NPDC057623 | reverse complement strand
GCCCACACCACGAAGTACAAGGTGACCGGCCTGCGGGTACTGCGTTCGGAGTGGGCCAAGTTCTGGTCGCTGCGCTCCAGTTGGATCACCCTGGGTGTCGCCGTGTTCCTGCTGGTCCTCTTCGGGGCGGTGGCCGCCTATACCTACAGTCCCGACGCCGCCGCGACCGGCGGGCCGCCCGGCCCGGGAGGCTCCGGCGGCGACAGCGACGCGGTCAGTCTGGCCCTGACCGGTGTGACGTTCGCGTCCCTGGCCGTCGGCGTCCTCGGCGTGCTGGCTTCCGCGGGCGAGTACACCACCGGCATGATCCGCTCCACCCTCACCGCCGTACCGCGACGGCTGCCCGTCCTGTGGTCCAAGGCCGCCGTGATCGGCCCCATCGCCCTGGTCCTCACCGCCGTCGGCGCGCTGGCCGCCTTCCAGTTGGGCGCACCGGGACTGGACGGCGAGAAGATCTCGCTGGCCCTGTCCGACGACGGGGTGTTGCGCAGCCTGGCCGGAGCCGGCCTGTACCTCGGTCTGGTGGCCGTGTTCGGCGTGGCCCTGGGCGCGCTGATCCGCTCCTCCGCCGGAGCCATCGCGGCCCTGGTCGGCGTCCTGCTCATCCTTCCCGGCCTGGCCTCGCTGCTGCCGGACTCCTGGTACGACACGCTCAGCCCCTACTTCCCCAGCAACGCGGGGGCGGCCGTCTACGCCCTGCACGAGTCCTCGGACGCCCTCTCGCCCGGCGCGGGTCTCGCGGTCTTCGCCGGCTGGGTGGCGCTGACACTCGCCGGGGCCGCCGTCCGGCTCGTCAAGACCGACGCCTGACCAGGGCGTGAGGACAATGGTGTCCATGAGCGCGCAACGCGCGGCAGCCGCCGCGGACACCGCCCAGGGGGCTTCGCCGCCCCCTGGGTTCGACGCCGACTGGGCGCACCCCGTACTGGGGCGCATGTGGCGCGGCCAGCGGGACCGGCAGCGGCTGGACCGCAGGCATCCGTGGCTGCTCGACACCGCGGTCGTACTGGTCGTCGCCCTCATCAGCCTGCCCGACCTGCTCTCCGACACCAACCACGGACCCTTCGGGGAAGCGGTCCACCGCGGTCAGCTGCCGTCCGGCGTCGTCCACCTCTTCGCCGCGGCACTCATCGTGCCGCTGTGGTGGCGTCGCCGGGCCCCGGCCGTCACGTTCTTCGTGATCGCTGTCGTGTCCCTCGTGCAGTGGTCGTTCGGCGTGTGGCAGCAGGCCGGGGTCAGCACGCTGATCGCCCTGTACTCCCTGGCGCTGCACGGTTCGTTGCGGGTGCTGGGCTGGGCCGCCGCGGTCACCGTCGTCGAGACGACCGTGGCGGTCTGCGTCCTGGTGGATATCGGCAATCCGCTGCGCGGCCTCTTCTTCCTGCTGGGCACGGCGACGGCCGCCATGGCCGTCGGCCTGACCCTGCGTATCCGCCGGATGTACCTGGCGGCGCTGGAGGACCGTGCCAGACGCCTGGAGATCGAGCGCGACCAGCGCGTCCAGCTCACCGCCGCCGCCGAGCGCTCCCGGGTCGCGCGCGAGATGCACGACATCGTCGGCCACAATCTTTCCGTCATGGTCAGTGTGGCCGACGGCGCCGCGACCCTCGCCGCCAACAGGAACGAGCGGTCCGCCGAAGCCCTGCGCATCCTCGGCGACACCGGCCGCCAGGCCATGAGTGAACTGCGCCGGGTGCTGGGCGTCCTGCGCGAGGAGCGGGACGACGTGCGCATGCTCAGCCCACAACCGGGGATCGGCGATCTGGATCCCTTGCTGGCCCGGGTACGTGCGGCGGGTCTGACGGTGACCTATCGGACCGTCGGCGACCTCGACTCGCTGGGCAGCGGCGTGCAGCTCACGGTCTATCGCATCGTGCAGGAAGCGCTGACCAACACGCTCAAGCACGCGGGTCCCGGCTCCACGGCCGACGTCACCGTGGCGGTCGATGCCGGCAAGGTGCGGATCGGGGTCGCCGACACCGGAACACCGCCGGGGGTGCCCGTACGATCGCGGCCGGAACCGCCCATCGACTCGGGCGGCGCCGGACACGGCCTGGTCGGCATCCGCCAGCGCGCCGCCATGTACGGCGGCGCCGTCAACATCGGACCGCGACGGACCGGACATGGCTGGCATGTGGACGTCGTGCTGGACGTACCCTCCGCCCCCACCCCGTCGGCCCCAGGAGACCCCCTGCCATGACCACCGTACTCATCGCCGACGACCAGCCCCTCCAGCGCATGGGCGTGCGCATGCTCCTGGAGGGCACGCCCGGCCTGGAGCCCGTCGGCGAGGCCGAGCACGGCGCCGAGGCCGTCCGCATGGCCGCCGAACTCCGCCCGGACGTCGTCCTCATGGACATCCGCATGCCCGGCATGGACGGCATCGAGGCCACCCGCCGCATCATCGCCACCGGCGGCCGCACCCGCGTCCTCATCGTCACCACCTTCGACCTCGA
>NZ_JBHVGZ010000168.1:0-2536 GCF_042800355.1 Streptomyces sp. NPDC057623 | reverse complement strand
TGTCAACGGCCATTTGTTTGCCCCGGTGGCGGCCAGATGTTCCATGCACTCATGGCCGACTCGGCGTCCCCAGTGGCGGCCAGATATCTCCCCGCCGTTCTGAGGACTCGTTCACCTCAGTGGCATCACCCCCTTCCCGGTGGTGGCCTCGGTGAGGCGGAACGATTCACCCTGCGTGACCACGACGTGAGCATGGTGGAGGAGCCGGTCGACGGTGGCGGTGGCCAGGGTCTTCGGCATGATCTCGTCGAAGCCTGACGGGTGGAGGTTGCTGCTGACGGCCAGTGCCCGGCGTTCGTAGGCGGCGTCGACCAGGCGGTAGAAGCCTTCGGCGGCGTCCGGGGAGACGGGCAGCAGGCCGATGTCGTCGACGATGATCAGGTCGGTGCGGATCAGCCGGGTCATGGCTCTGGCGAGGGAGTCGTCGGCGCGGTGGCGGCGGACGAGGGCGCCGAGGTCTTCGATGGTGAACCAGGCGACGGTCAGGCCGGCTTCGACCGCGGCCTGCCCCAGCGCCTCCGTGAAGTGCGACTTTCCCGTCCCGGACGGGCCGCAGATGCAGAGGTTCTCCCGGCGGCCGACCCATTCGAGGGTCTTGAGGGAGTCCTGGACCTGGCGGGTTATGGAGGACGCCTGCTCGTCCCAGTCGCCGAAGGTCTTCCCGGCGGGGAACCCGGCCCGCTTGCGGCGGGTCCGCAGGTTCGCCGCGTCGCGTCCGGCGGCCTCTTCGGCCAGGAGGACGCGGACGACCTCGGCCGGGTCCCAGCGTTGGGCCTTGGCGGTGGGGATCAGGTCGCTCAACGCCCGTCGCAGGTGCGGGAGTTTGAGCCGCTTGGTGAGCTCGATGGCTTCGGCCAGCGGGTCGCCGTGGGCGCCGGTGATGGTGCGGATCGGGGTGGCCATCAGTGCTCGTCCTTGTCGCTGGTGATGCCGAAGCTGGACCAGGCGGAGGTGCCCGGCTGAAGGCTGTGCTGTTCGGTGGCCCGGGTGGGCTCGACGGTCTCCAGGCCAGCCTGGTAGGTGACGATGGAGATCAGGTCGTTCTCCGCGAACCGGCCGGCGATCGCCGCGGTGCCCAGGGCCCGGTCGACCTCGGCGACGGAGTGGAGCTTGGCCAGGGCGACGGCCTCGGCCATCTTCGGCTTGAGGCGGCGGGCTCCGGAGGCCGCGGCCTCCATCAGCCAGGAGGCGGCGCCGGGACCGAGGGCGAGGAAGGCGGCTTCCTCCGCGGTGGTCGCCCGAGGGGTGCGGTCGGCTTCCTTGTTCTCCCTCGGCGGGTAGTGCTCGTCCTTGATCGAGGGATGGCCCGGGGCCGCGCGGTCGTGCCGGGCGACCTCGACAGGCCCGTCCTCGCCGACGGCGGTGACGATCAGCTCGTCGCCGTGGAACCGGGCCCAGACCCGGGTGTCGACCAGCTGGTGCGGGACCGAATAGCGCACTCCCTCAACGGAGATGGTGGACTCCCAGTTCACCCGCCTCGTGGTGCCGAACGCGACCGTGAACGGTTGATTCGGCAGCGGATGGAGCCGCTGTTGCTCTTCGAGCAGGGCCTCGGCGGGGCGGCGCCGGCTCTGGCGGTGGACGCGGTCGTTGACCGTGTCGCAGAACTCCCGGCAGGCCGCCTCCAGTTGTCCCATCGTCTTGTACTGGGGCAGCAGGTTCGCCGAGGTGGGCACCAGGTCCGCCTTCGCGATGCGGACGGTCGCCTCGCTTCCGCCCTTCGTCTCGGGATCCGCCGGTAGACAGGTGCGGATGGTCATGCCGTAGTGCCGGCCGACCTCGACGATCTCGGGGTTGCGGACCGCGATGTTGGCGATGTGCTCGGTCGTGACGGTCTTCTCGTTGTCCGTGAGCGCGTAGGTGGGGACGCCGCCGATCCGCCGCAGCGTGGCATCGAGGCAGGCCACGATGGTCGGCAGGGTCTTGTCGAAGACCGGGATGACGACGCGGAACCGCGACCAGGCCAGCCAGGCGCACCACAACGATGTACGTCTTCCACCGATGCGCGGGCCCTCGCCCCAGTCCCATTGCAGCCAGAGCGCCGGCTCGGCGATCCAGGGCCGGTAGACCCGGTGGTGCCCGGAGCGCATCCTCGCCTTGGCCTCGGCGACCGCGCGGCGGGTGGTGCGGTCCCCGCCGGTGAAGCCCATCGCAGTGATCCGCCGGTGCACGATGTCCGCGCGTATCCGCCCCTTCGAGACGGCCACCAACTCCTCGATCTTGTCCATGTATTCGTCGATCGGGCGGGCCCGGTGCTGCCGCTCGACAGGACGCTCACCCTGCTCGCGCAGCTGCACATACCGCTTCACCGTGTGGTGGTCGACGCCGGCCAGCTCGGCCGCGGCGCGGTAACTCCCCGTGAGGTCGTATGCCTCCAGGATTTCCATGATCTCCCTGCTGTTCTTCACACCGGCCAGCTTCGCTGGCCGGTGTCCGTCCAGGTCCGGGGAGGTATCCGGCCGCCAGTGGGGAAGCTCGCGGCCACAGAGTGCTAGATAAACGGCCGCCTACGGGGAGTATCCACTGGCCGCCGTCA
>NZ_JBHVGZ010000167.1:0-2580 GCF_042800355.1 Streptomyces sp. NPDC057623 | reverse complement strand
CCGGTGGCCGTTCAACTATGCGGGCACCATCCCGATGCCGGAGCAAACCCCCGGATCAGGTCGAACCCGTACACCACTTCTCTGGACGCAACCTCCGGGCCTTGCACCTCGCGCTACCGGTTCAGTGCCGTCCAGGGCCCGGACATGGTGTGCACTCCGATTACCGACCTGTGCTCGGTCTGTGTCGCCGACAGGTCTGGAACTTGTCCGTACTTCCACACCTCTGCAGGCAGTGCGATCCGGGTGGCTTCATGTTCGCGGTTGCAGGCCGCCCACGCGCGTGGATGGGCAGGTGCTCCTCGGCGGTTCCGTCACGAACTCAACTGGACGGCGCGACCGGGGACCACATGTCGGCGTACACCTGAACGTGGCCCTGGCAAGATTTTCGTGGAGCTGGGGTGTGCCACCGTGCGCCGGTGACGCTTCGTCACGGGTGGCGGCGTCGGAGCAGGGCCATGAGGATGACGCGGTGGCGGAGTAGCGGGACTCCCGCGCGTCCGGCCGTGATCCGTTTCTGGAGCTTCAGGTCGGTGATGCGGCCTTCGTTGACGCCGGAGTTGAATGGGGTGGTGATGCCCTGCACGACTGCGGGCTGGTCTTCGCGCATGGCCTTGGCCAGCCCGGCCAGTGCGGCAAGTGCGGCAAGTCGGGAGGCCGCGAGTTGGTCGAGCCAGTCCAGTAGCGGGGCGGCATCGCGGGCGTCGAGCATGGCCGCGAACTGCCGTACCAGGTCGTGGGTTCGGTCCAGCTCCGGGCAGTGCTCGAACAGCCGGCGGAGTGCCTCGGTCGCGTGCAGGCCGCGCCGGGACGGCGTGGTGATGATCCACCGTGCGGCCTGGCGGGGCGAGGGTGGCCGCTCGCGCGGTGTGTCGATCGGCAGCCCGCGACGCAGCGGCGCGATGGCCATTTTGACCCGCTGATAGTGGCCGCAGTAGCCCTTGGCGGCGATCTCCTGGTGCAGCACCGTCGCGGTGTGCTCGCCTTCCTCCCAGCGCTGCCGCAGGTACTCCAGATACGGATCGAGGCTCGTGGACCGGCGGGGCGGAGGGCGCCGTACGCACTCCTGCCAGGAGGCTGCTCGTGCGTACTTGGCCACGGTGCGTCGGTTCAGTCCCAGCTCGCGGGCGATGGCGCTGAGCGAGCGGCCGGAGTCGGAGACCGCGTGCACCGTCTCGAACAGCCGCTTGGCGTGGCGCCGAGCGGGAGTATCGGCGGCCTCGGGCCGTTCTGCGGACGGTGGGCTGGTTCGGCGTCAGGCACTGTGGCGAACAGGCAGCCGCGGTGGGCGGCGATGTCCGAGACCCGTTTCGAAAGCCCTTGCCAGAGGTGGAAGCGATCGCTGACCTGAACCGCGTCCGAGGCTCCGTCGGTGATGCCCTGCCGGTAGACCAGCAAGCGGTCCCGGCAGACCACCTGCACGCCGGGATGCATGCGCAGCCAGTCAGCCAGTTGCTCGGCATCGCGCCCAGCCCACAAGTCGATCGGCAGCCGCGTGTCGGCATCCACTAGCAGCGTGCCGTAGACGTCCGCGTACAGGGCGAAGTCGTCCACGCCCAGCACTCGCGGTGTCGCGGCCGACGGCAGCCGCATGCGCATCAAGTGGAACAGCACGTCCGTGACAGCGGCACCTTCAGGATGTGCAGGAGCCGGGCGCCGCCGCGGCCGGCGAGCAACACACCGGCCATCTCCACCAGGTGCTGCAGCAGCGGGCTGCGGCGCTGGTAGCGCACCGTTAGCCCCTTGACCTGCTCGGCGAATGTCCGCCGAGTGCAGTGGGGGCTGTCGCAGAACAACCGCCGCACCGACAGCACGATCAGCACCGGGCGGCCACCGACAGCGACGTCGGCCAACGTGCGGAGATACCGGCTGTGCACCCGTTCCGACTCGCGGCCGCAGTCCGGACACGCCACCATCAACTCCCGGGTGCGGGCGGAGATGCGGACCACACCGCCCGCCGACCACACCCGTTCCACCCGCACCGCATCCAGGTGCGAAGACATGATCCGTACGAGGTCATCACACTCGCTGACACTGCCGTCACCCGTGACGGAGCGTCACCGGCACACAGTGGCACACCCCAGCTTCACGAAAATCTTGCCAGGGCCAGAGAAGTCCGTACGCCGACACCACATGCCGAGCCACTCCTCGGCGCCCCATGCCTCGAACCGCTCCACCTCGGTGAACCCCAGCTTCGCCGCGAGGCGCATCGACCCGTCGTTGGCGGTGGTGAGCATCACCGGCGCGCCGGGAAGGACGCCGTCTCGCCGGCCGAGTGCTACCGCGCACGCCTCGGCGGCGCACCCGAATCCCCACGCCCATGTACAGGAGCAGCTAGCCGAGATCGGCCTTCCCCTCGCAGCCGGACGATGGTGCCCGGCTGCTCTCCCCAGCAGGATCCGGCCGATCATCACCCCGTCGAGATCAACAACGAAGCTCCCGGCCACCGCTCGGGCACCTCAGGCGTCTCCGGAAGCCGGCCCCCGATCTAAAGCGCGTTGCAGAAGGCCGTGATCTGGGCATTTCCCTTGTATGCGTGGGGTGTTGAGGGCTGAGCCGTTGTGGGTGGAGACGTTCACGGGG
>NZ_JBHVGZ010000166.1:0-2633 GCF_042800355.1 Streptomyces sp. NPDC057623 | reverse complement strand
CCTCCGCGAGAAGTCCACGCCGAACATGTGAAGTTGCGAGCCGTCGCGTGAAATGAACGGTCAGACACCAGTCCGGAAAACGCGAGGCCCCTCACGCAGCCATCTCCGCCGATCGTTGGGAGTCGCTGACCCCCGAGGGGTGGGAAGGGCTGGTCACGCTGGCCAGGGACGGCGTACGGGCGGCCAACGCGCAGTGGAAGCCAAAGGTGGCCCGACGCTTTCTTTGCGTGCGGATGACCTCGTGGGACGGCGAGTTGGTGGCGTCACTGTTCGTGGGCTTCGCGTATGAGAACCACTACCTGCGGGTCGTCGTCCGCCCTCATGTAGTCAACCCCGTCCATCCCGAACTGCGCAGGGCCGAGAAGGAAGTGTTGCGAGGAGGCTGGGTGTGGAGCCGGCGCACGGCGTACCTCGCTGCTGTGGACACCGGCTGGTGGCTGATCCGGCTGTTCAAACGGGCCAAGAACCGAAAGCCGCATCCCGAGCAGGATCCGGGTACGGGACCGGTCAGCCTGCGGGAGGTCTACTCGACCCGGTATATGGACGACATGCTCCAGTACGACGACGCCCGTCGTTACATCGACATGATGCAGGGACGGGTCCTCGCCGCCGTCGAGGGCTTCCTCGTCGACCACAACGTGGACACCGGCGCGTACCGGGAGCGGATCATGGTCGTCATGAACAACGGCATCATCAACACGGGTGAGATGAACAACGTCCAGAACCAGCCGGGGGCCGTCGGCTCCCAGCAGTCGTCAGGAGGAGGAGCATGATGCTCGGCCGTAACCGGCAGCCAGGTGGCGCCAACTCGGGAATTCAGAACAGCGGATCGATGAAGAACGTGCAGAACCAGCCGGGCGCCTACAACTCGAATCAGAGTCAGGACAACTCCGGCATCGGCCGGGACGACTTACAGGGCATCGCCGATCTGCTGGGGCAGATCCGCCAGGGTATGGCCCACGAAAGGTCCCGTGTCGTCGACTACGAACTGTGCATCGGCTTGCTGGATACGGTGGCCGAGCAGCAGCTGGACAATTCCGAGGGGCGAGCCGTTGCCAAGGGACTGCTGGGGAAGATCCAGCAGAAGTGCGGAGGCGTGCCCGGGCTGGTGTCCTTGATCGCGTCTGCGCTGTCGGCGGTCACTGCACTCGCCTGACGAACACCACGCCCGGCATCGCGAAGGTGACAGCACCCCGTTTTGGTCGGGCTGTCAGGGGTGGACGGGGGGGTGCCCCTATGACTTTGGTCAAGGGGTAGTCGGGGTTGGTGGTTGGTAGGAGGTGCCGTCGCGGAGCATCGCGAAGAGCACGTCGGCTCGGCGTCGGGCGAGGCAGAGGATGGCCTGGGTGTGGTGCTTTCCCTGAGCGATCTTCTTGTCGTAGTAGGTGCGGGAGGCGGGGTCGGCCAGGGCGGCGAACGCGGAGAGGAAGAAGGCCCGTTTGAGCTGCTTGTTTCCCCGTCTGGAGGGCTGTTCGCCGCGGATGGAGGACCCGGAGCTGCGGGTGGCTGGGGCGAGGCCGGCGTAGGCGGCGAGGTGGGCGGCGGACGGGAAGGCGGTTCCGTCGCCGACGTCGATGAGGATGCGGGCTCCGGTCCTGATGCCGATGCCGGGCATGGACGTCAGGACCTTGGAAAGAGGGTGGGCCTCCAGCAGTTCCTCGATCCGGTGGGCGAGGATTTTGCGCTGGTCGAGCACCGCCTGGAGTGAGTTGGCGAGGCTCGGGACGATCAGCGCGGCCGCGTCTGTGCCCGGAACGACGACGGTCTGCTCGTCCAGCGCGGTGAAGACGTCGTTGATCAGCCGCTCGGCCATGCGGGGCGCCTTCGGGCGGATCAGAGCGATGAGTCGTCGGCGTCCGGCCTTGCGGATCTGTGCTGGCGAGCCGAACTGGTCCAGCATTCTGAGGACGGCCGGGTGCTGCATGCGCGGGCCGATGACTCGTTCCAGGTGCGGGTGGATCTGGGTGAACAGGCCGCGGAGCCGGTTGGAGAGGCGATTCGCCTCGGCGGTGAGGTCGTCGTCGAAGCCGACGATCATCTGGAGCTCGGCGATGGTCTCGTCGTCGAGGTCGACCGAGCGAAGCGTGTGCGGCATTGCCCGGGCCGCGTCGGCGATGATGAACGCGTCTTTCGCGTCGGTCTTGGCCTCGCCGGGATAGAGGTCGGCGATCCGCCGCATCGTTAATCCGGGCAGGTAGGCGATGTGGCAGCCCAGGTCCCGGGCGACTGCCAGCGGCAGGGCCCCGATCGAGGCCACCTGGTCGACGATGACGAGGACGGTGCCGTGTTTGGCCTGCAGCCTGGCGAAGACCTCGCGGAGCTTGGGTTCGGTGTTGGGCAGCCGCTTGTCGAAGGTCTTCTTCCCGGACGGGGTGAGTGCGGTGGCGTGGTGTTCGCCCTTGCCGACGTCCAGTCCGAGGTAGACGTCGATGTCGCTGGTGTCGATCACGTCGTGGTTCCTTCGGTGCTGTTCACCCGGCCTGCCACGGCACTGATCGCCACATCCACATTACGAAGAGCCTCCCGACCTGCGAAGAAGCCGGTGGTCATGCCCCTGACTTGTTGAATCGACCCCAGACGCCCGGTCTGCAGCCGTAGCGTCCAGGGCGCCGGTCGGCACGGGCTCGCATTGC
>NZ_JBHVGZ010000165.1:0-2794 GCF_042800355.1 Streptomyces sp. NPDC057623 | reverse complement strand
CCAACCCCACCCCCAACTGGACCACCCTCCTCCCCACCCCCCACACCACCCCCCACCTCCCCACCTACGCCTTCCAACACCACCGCTACTGGCTGAACTCGGGCCTCGGCACGGGTGATCCGGCGGATCTGGGACTGGGCTCGGTGGAGCATCCGATGCTGGGCGCCCTGGCGGAGGACCCGGCCACCGGCGGGCTGCTCTTCACCTCCCGCTGGTCTCTGTGGTCGCAGCCGTGGCTGGCCGACCACGCCGCCGGCGGGACCACGCTCGTGCCGGGGGCCGCCCTCGTCGACCTCCTCATCCGCGCCGGGGACCAGGCCGACACCGGTCACCTCACCGAGCTCGTCATCGAGGCGCCGCTGTTCGTTCCCGAGGAAGGCGGCTTGCACATCCGGGTGAGTGTGAGCGGGCCTGACGAGTCCGGGCTGCGCACGGCGCACGTCCACTCCCGTGCCGAGGACGCGGAACCTGGCGCCGGGTTCACGCGCCACGCCTCCGCGCGTCTGTCTCCCGAGGCGCCCGCCCCGGACTTCGACCTGGCCCAGTGGCCGCCGGCCGGCGCGGTCCGGCTCGACGGCGCCGCTGAGCGGGCGTACGGCGAACTCGACGCCACCGGTTACGGCTACGGCCCCGCCTTCCGCGGCCTGCGTGCCGTATGGACCCAGGGCTCAGACGTGTACGCCGAGGTCACCCTGCCCGAGGAGGCGGGCAAGACCGAGGGATACGGCCTCCACCCCGCCCTCCTCGACGCCTGCCTGCACGCCGGAGTCTTCGGCGAGCCGGAGGACGGAGCGTCGGAGCGGCGGCTCATGCTGCCCTTCGTATGGAACGGCGTGTCGCTGTACGCGACCGGTGCCACGACCCTGCGTGTGCGGCTGTCGCCGCAGGGCTCCGACTCGATGAGGGTGCGGGTCGCGGACGCCACCGGCGCCGCGGTCGCGTCGGTCGACTCGCTTGTCACGCGGCCGTTCAACACCGCTGAGGTGCGGCGGACGACCGGCGACTCCGGCCGTGACCATCTGTACCGCGTCTCGTGGGAGACGGCTGAGGTCACTTGGCGAGAGGCTGGGCCGGAGCCGGTCGCGGTGGTGAGCGGGGCGGATGTACGGGCGGTGGCCGAGGCCGGTGAGGTCCCTGACGTCCTCGTCCTGGGCGTCGGTGCGGACGGTGGCTTCGACGACTGTGACGCGGCGTCCGTTCACTCGCTGACCAGCCGGGTGCTGGAGGTCGTCCAGGCTTATCTGGCCGAGCCCCGTCTTGAGGACACGAGGTTGCTGGCTGTCCTCCATGGCGCCTTCGCTGTCGACGGCCGGCATTCGCTGACGGACCTGCCCGCCGCCGCGGCCGCCGGTCTGCTGCGTTCGGCGCAGGCGGAGAACCCCGGCCGGATCACCCTCGTCGACACCGACGACAGCATCCCCCTGGACCGGATCGCCGCCACCCTGCCCACCCTCGACGAACCCCAACTCGCCATCCGCCAGGGCACCTCCCACGTCCCCCGCCTCACCCGCCACCACACCGACACCCAACTCCACCTCCCCACCAACACCAACACCGACACCGACACCGACACCTGGCGCCTTACCCCCAGCCCCGACCACACCCTCGAAGCCCTCACCCTCCAACCCACCCCCGACACCCAACGCCCCCTCAACCCCGGCGAAGTCCGCATCCACGTCCACGCCGCCGGACTCAACTTCCGCGACGTCCTCATCGCCCTCGGCATGTACCCCGAACCCGACGCCCCCCTCGGCAGCGAAGGCGCCGGCACCATCACCGAAACCGCACCCGACGTCACCGACTTCACCATCGGCGACCGCGTCATGGGCGTCTTCCCCGCCACCATCAGCCCCCACGCCATCGCCGACCACCGCACCATCACCCCCATCCCCCACCACTGGACCTACACCCAAGCCGCAGCGGTACCGACGATCTATCTGACCGCCTATTACGCGCTGCGTGATCTAGCCGGGTTGAAGCAGGGTGAGTCGGTGCTCATCCACGCCGCCGCGGGCGGCGTGGGCATCGCCGCGACGCAGATCGCCCGGCACCTAGGCGCCGACGTCTACGCCACCGCCAGCCCCGCCAAATGGGACCTCCTGCGCGCCACCGGCATACCCGACGACCACATCGCCAACTCCCGCACCCTCGACTTCGAAGAACACTTCAAACACACCACCGACGGCCGCGGCATCGACGTCGTCCTCAACTCCCTCACCGGCGAGTACATCGACGCCTCACTCCGCCTCCAGACCAACGGCGGACGGTTCATCGAGATGGGCCGGACGGACACCCGTGACCCTGAGCAGATCGCACGGCAGTACCGGAACGTGGAGTACCAGGCGTTCGTGCTGGCCCACATCGACAAGGACCTGATCCAGCGGATGCTGGGGGAGCTGGTCGCGTTGTTCGAGCAGGGAGTGCTGACCCTGCCGCCGCTGACCACCTGGGACGTACGGGATGCGCGCACCGCCTTCCGGGAGATGAGCCAGGGCAGGCACATCGGCAAGAACGTCGTCGTGTTGCCGCGTGACTTCGAGCCGGAGGGAACCGTACTGATCACCGGTGGTACCGGGACCCTGGGTCAGTTGACGGCGCGTCAGATGGTCAGCGAGTACGGCGCTCGGCATCTTCTGCTGACGAGCCGTCGGGGGCGGGATGCCGAGGGTGCCGCGGAACTGGAAGCCGAGCTCACCGCACTCGGCGCCGACGTCCGCATCGCCGCCTGCGACGCCGCCGACCACGACGCCCTCGCCCACCTCCTCACCACCATCCCCCACACACACCCCCTCAC
>NZ_JBHVGZ010000164.1:0-2946 GCF_042800355.1 Streptomyces sp. NPDC057623 | reverse complement strand
ACCCCCCGGGTCATGGTCGACAGGGGGCAAAAGTCATGCCGGGCCAGAAGGCCGGGAGCCCCAAGATCGGGGCCGTCTAGAAGGTAACGGGGGAGGGGGTGAATGCGGTACGCGCATCCGGAGTCGTCCGGTCAAGCCGCTGGCTGATCGCCTCGGGCGTCAGATTCGACCCGTGCCACGACGACGGGCCGCCCAGCGCCCGGCCAACATGCCCCTGTGACGGATCGAGGGAGCGTCGAGCCGCGTTGACCAACTTCAAATGCACCTCGTGCAGACCGCGGAAGAGGGTGCTGAACTCCTCGATGACGTCACAGATCTCGTCAGCCGCAGCAGCGGTCTGCGGACTGGCCACCAAGGACAGCGAGTGCAGCGCCGCGGTGAACGGCTCCCAGGCGACCGCCGTACGCCGCGGTCCGTGATTCCTGCAACCACTGCCGGTTGTGGCTGCGCCGCCCGACGACACCGCCCGCGATGACGCCGACGACGGTAGCCGCGACGCCATCGGCGGTGGATATCAACAGCCCCCATCGGACAGACATGTGACGTGCCCTCACAATTGCAGTCCGCCTGTTGATCATCAGGATCCCAGCCAGTAGCCGGCCATTCAGCGGGTTCAGCCTGCTTGACCCCTCAAACTCGGAATGGAGTGGGGCCAACTCACGCTCTCCGCCGGGACTGTCAAACGTTGATCAAGCCACACGGCACCTCGCGCCGCGCGCCCGATGTTGCGCGTCAAGCTTGGCGCGGACAGCAGGAGAGTGCGTACCGCCACGGTTCGGAGCGCGGCTGCGCGGGCTGGTCAAGGCCGGAAAACCAGCCGGGCAGAAGCGTTTTGCCGCCAACGATCAGTAATCAACCCACCGCGTGGAGTGGTTCCGGCTGAAGGTGGGCTGGGACGTTCGCGTGAGGGGGAGCACTGGTTCGGTGGTTCTGACGATCAACGTTGCGGTTCTGCTGGCGGCCATCATCATCGTGCGGCTGCGGCGGCGTACGCAGGCCCGAAGCCGGAACGACGAGAAACTGACCGTCGTCATCGTGTTGGTCTTCGGTGTGCTGATCGCCCCTACCGCGTTCGGCCAGGCCATCTTCGACGTCGTCGGTCAACTTGCGCAGGGCGTGGCCCAGTCGGGCAGTCCCTGAGTGCTGCGCCCTTCCCGAACTCCTGCCGCCCGAGGCCGGCAGCGGCGTGGCAACGGTCACGGAAAACGCCGATCCCCTGCCTGGCCCAGGTGAAACCGACGCCCGGGAGCGGTAGCCCGTGGCCCGGTGGCCGTCAGTTCGCGGACAAGGTGTGCTTTGGCTGGGTGGCGATCGCCCCGCACGCGCCGGGTACGCGCGCGGCGGACCAACAGTCGCCTGCCCCGGCCCTGGCGCCGAAATAGTGTGCCCGTACGGGACCCTGGAGCTCGGACTGCCGCCCAGAGCCTGGTGTCCGGCCGGGCCACATGCACCGTCCCGGGTGCTGGGCAGGACCTGGTGAACTCCCCTCGCCAACGCTCGCGGTCCCACCGCCGATGCGACTTCCATGCCCAGCATCCGCTCCACCCTGCGATTGCCCAGTCCACCGGCGCTTTCGCGTGCGGTGCCGGATCATGAGGCGCGCCGCCTCCCACCGCGGTGCGGCGAATGATCTGCGGCGGCATGGTCAGTCCGTCGATGGCGGCCGGTTCGACCTCGGGCATGCGCGATGGCGCGCCAACCTTGGTACAGGCAACGCCCTGTTATCTGCGGCATCGCCAAGTGTGACCTGCGGCGACGTGCCCCGGGAGGCGCGCGAAGCCCCCCGTTATCTGTGGCAAGGGGAAAGCGCTGTCCGCCGTCGTCCGGCTTCCGTCCGGGAAGGCGTTGACCGTGAGGTCGGCCGCCGATGTCTTCCTCGGATCGCTCGGCAATCGGCGTCGGCTGCCCCACCAGGGACAACGATGCGCAAACGCAGCCGGAAGCCGACCGTGTGTCACCGTTCGCAGTGGACTTCTTCGCGTACCCGCTCAGATCGGTCAACGGCGCACCCGATAGCGCAGGTGAAGCACCCGGTTGCCCTGAATCACCACCTCAGGATCCTCCAACAGGTGCTGCGCGTGGACCGACCCGAAGTAGCGCTTGCCGGACCCGAACACGACGGGTACGACGTCCATGCGCACCTCGTCGACCAGGCCCGCGGCAAGCACCTGGCCACCGACGTCGCCGGCGGCGACCTCGAACATGCGGTCACCCGCGAGCTCCTGTGCCTTGGCCACCGCTGCCTCGACGCCGTCGACGAAGTGAAACGGCGCCTCGGGATCCCAGCCCTCGGGCGCCGGCCGGTGCGTCACGACGACCACGTTGTCGATCCCGCCCGGAGGCTTCCCGTCCCAGCCGTCCGTCAGGTCGAAGACGTGGCGGCCGACAACTGTCACCCCGATCTGGTCCCAGTACGGCCGGGTGTAGTCGTAGGACGTCTGCGACACCTTCACCTCGCCGCTCTCGTCCAACGGGACATCACCGCTGGACAACCAGTCGAACAGCGGTCCTGGCTGGTCATTCTCGTCGGCGACGAAGCCGTCCAACGATACCGAGCTGTACATGACCACCTTGCCCACGGGGCTCTCCTTTGTTGTGGAATGCGCCCAAATTAGCGTGTCGTGAGCTGTCGTTCTCTGCATGAAATCAACCGGCCGGCAGCGGCCAGCCGTCCAGCGCGCGGCCGGGATGTGCCGGCGCGGATGCGGACCGGCGCCCCGAGGTTGACGACGGGCACCGCGTACTCCACGCGCACAGCATCGCCGACGCCCCGCCGGCGTCGCACGCCGGGCATGGTCCAGCCGCGCTGCCGCTTAGCGCGAGTTTCGTTCCGACGCTCCTCAGATCCCGAGAGCCCCGCGAGTTCACGCAAACTGAAGGGTTCTCGGCGGGAACTCAAGGGTCCGTCGTCGTGCTATGCGGAGTTGCTTCCGTGGGTTCGAGGCC
>NZ_JBHVGZ010000163.1:0-3320 GCF_042800355.1 Streptomyces sp. NPDC057623 | reverse complement strand
ACGTTCTTCGAACCTCAAGCCGTCCCCCAAGCCGCCTGAAACATCACCAATCAACCGACCCGCCCCTTGACGAAAGAGATAGGGGCACCCCCCGCCCCACCCACCGCCGTTCCCTCCGCAGGCGCCGCACCGTCGTCGTCACCGCCGCGGCCCTGGCCGCCGGTGTCGGTGCCGGTGTCCTCGTGCTGAGCGCGAACGCCGGTGCGGTCGACCTGTACCACCAGACCCTGCCCGCGAAGGACGGCTGGGCGGCCTCCGGCTCCGGTACGACGGGCGGTGCGAAGGCCGGATCCGCGCACGTGTACACCGTCAGCACCCGTGCGCAGCTCGTGAAGGCGCTGGGGTCGGTCTCCGACACCACGCCCCGGATCATCAAGGTCAAGGGCACCATCGACGCCAACACCAGCGACGCCGGCAAGAAGCTGGCCTGCGCCGACTACGCCGCCGGCACCGGCTACTCGCTCTCCGCCTACCTCAAGGCATACGACCCGGCGACCTACGGCAGGAAGGCGCCGGCCGGGACACAGGAGAACGCCCGCAAGGCGGCCGCCGACAAGCAGAAGAAGAACATCGTCTTCCGGGTGCCCGCCAACACCACGATCGTGGGCGTCCCGGGCACCAACGCCGGCATCAAGGGCGGCAGCCTTCAGGTGCAGAACGTGAAGAACGTCATCGTCCGCAACCTCACGTTCGCCGACACCCAGGACTGCTTCCCGCAGTGGGACCCGACCGACGGCTCGTCCGGTGAGTGGAACTCCAACTACGACTCCGTCACCCTGCGCGGGGCGACCAACGTCTGGGCGGACCACAACACCTTCACCGACGCGCCGACCTTCGACAGCTCCGAGAAGTCGTACTTCGGCCGCAAGTACCAGACCCACGACGGCGCCCTCGACATCACCAACGGCTCCGACCTGGTGACCGTCGAGCGCAACCTGTTCAGCAACCACGACAAGACGATGCTGATCGGCAGCAGCGACACCGACAGCACCGGCAAGCTGCGGGTCACCCTCCACCACAACGTGTGGAAGGGGATCGTGCAGCGGGCGCCGCTGGCCCGGATCGGCCAGATCCACCTCTACAACAACCTCTACGACACGGCCACGCTCAACGGATACGCGCCGAAGTACAGCATCGACTCCCGCGCCAAGGCCCAGGTCGTCGCCGAGCACAACGCCTGGAGGCTGCCGTCCGGCGCCAAGACCGCCAAGCTGCTGAGCGGCGACGGCACCGGCTCGGTCGCCGGCACCGGCAACCTCGTCAACGGCACCGCGACCGACCTCGTGGCCGCCTACAACGCCGCCAACTCGAAGAAGCTCAAGACGACGGTGAACTGGAAGCCTGCGCTCACGGCGGGGCTCCAGACGTCGGCGAAGAACCTGGTGACGGAGCTGGGAGCGACGACGGGGGCGGGGGTTCTGAAGTAGCACTGTGGGCGGGGGTCGTCCAGGCAGGTAGCCGGAGGCTCACTCCTGCTCGGCAGCCCTGTTCTCATAGCGCGGCAGGTTGTCGGTCGAGATGGTCCAGTCGCCGATGGTGACGTCCTCGCCGTAGACGAAGTCCTTGCGGGTCGCGTAGCGGGGGCCCTCAGGAGTGGCGTGGATGTCGGTGAGGACGGCGCCGGTGCCGGTGCGGGGGTCGAAGATCGCGTAGGCGGGGATGCCGATCAGTGGGTAGTCGCGCATCTTGGTGACCCAGTCGTTGTCGGGGTTGGAGCGAGAGACGATCTCAATGGCGGCGATGAGCGTGAGCGGGTCGAAGGCCCCGTCTCCCTCCATGTCCGCCAAAGCGATCACCATCACGTCGGGGCGGCGCATGATGCCCTCTGGCTCCATCTCGACGTCGGGTTCGCCCGTGTGGGCCACGATCTCCTCAGGCATGACCTTCTCCAGGCGCTTCCGGAGATGGAGTGCGGTGAGCTCATGTGGCCGGACCGGCGCCATCATGTCGAGGACGATTCCTTCCTTGGTGATCTCGAACTTGCCGGGGAGGGTGCCGTCCGTGGACTCCACGAAGTCGCGCATCGCTCGGTACAGGGGGGAAGCACCCTGTCGCGCGTTGTCCGGGGCGATGGTCATGGCGCTCGCTCCTCGTGGTCTGTGCCCAGGGGCAAGGATCGTCGCTCTCATGCTAGGCGGCCTACAGGCGATCGGATCGGCAGTCGCGGCAGCGGCCGGGGGTAGGAGCCCGGAAGGGGCGGTCGCAGCCGTCGCAGGTCTGGAACGGGTGCCTGGGCTCCGGGGCCGATGGCGTCGGGGGCCGGAAAGGTGGCGGGGGCGGGAGCTGGGCGGCCAGGCGGTGGGCGAGGAAGGCGGCAGGGCGGATCAGGGGTTCGTTCGGCAGGTTCTCGGTGAGGGCGTGGCGTACGGCGGTGGCGGTGACGTCGCGCTCCAGCCAGGCGGCGACGCCGGGTGCGAGGTGTTCGGCATCGGTGGCGGAGAGGAGGAGGCGGGGGTCGCGGCGGCGGAGGCCGGCGAGAACGTCGACGGCTGTCTGGAGGAGGGCGGGGGAGGCGCACGAGGGCTGCGGTACGGCGGGGAGGCGCTTCTTGCGGGGAGGCGGCTCGTCCGTGGCGGCCGCGCGTCGGGCGGGCCGCCTGTCGGAGGGCTCGGACGGGGTGCGCCGGTGCCCTGGCCTGTTGCAGGAGACCGTGCGGGTGACGATCCGGCCGGTGGGGGTGCGTTCGCGGGTGCGGCGCAGGTAGCCGTGGGTTTCGAGTTCGCGCAGGGCGGCGGCGATACGGGTGGGGCCCTCGGGGAAGCGGTCGGCGAGGGTCTTGATGTCGACGGCGGTGCCCTGCCGCACCGACTGGATGTAGCACGCCAGCCCGATGGCGAGCCCGGACAGCTCCCGGTGCTGGATGAGGTCGTTGCCGATCACCGTGAAGTTCTCAGTGTGGCGGGCGTTGTCGTGGACGACGCCGGCTTGCGGTCGCGCGTGGGGGTGGTTTTCGCCTGAGACGCGGGACTGGGAGCGCGAGGGCGCGCTAGTGTTTTCGGTGTCCATCAGGAAGCTCCGAACTTCCTCGGTGGTCAGGCCCCCGCACTGGGATTGCTACTCCCGGCGGGGGCCGTCGCATGTCTGCGGTTGGGTCTTGCTGCGGTGAGCGTAAGGCAGGCAACCGGTCCCGAATCCAGCCGAGTTGGGCATATTCACTCGCGGGAGTGAGTTTGCCCGGCGGGAGGGAGGGGTGGGGCTTGGTGGGGTGCTTTCTCCCCAGTGGGTGGTTCATCGGATTCCTCCGTGGATACCCCGGCCTTCAGGCCGGGGAGGAAACGGACTCCTGCGGAGCAGGGCAAGGGGCCGCGATTCGCCGCCAG
>NZ_JBHVGZ010000162.1:0-3410 GCF_042800355.1 Streptomyces sp. NPDC057623 | reverse complement strand
ACGCTCCCACCCGCATCAGCCCCCTGGCAGCACTGCGCCCCACCGGATGACCCGATGGGGCGCAAAGACAGCCCACAATTCGCCAACAGCGTCCCCTTCCCGGTGAGGGGCCGTCGTCGTACAGTCGCAAGCCGGATGCATAACTGACGGAGCGTCAGGAGACGGACATGCGGCTCGGGCTCGCACTCGGTTACTGGGGCCGCGGCCCCTCCGCGGACCATGTGCCCCTCGCCCAGGAGGCCGAGCGGCTGGGCTACGACTCCGTGTGGACCGCCGAGTCGTGGGGGTCCGACGCGTTCACGCCGCTCACCTGGATCGCCGCGCAGACGTCAAGGATCAAGCTCGGTACGGCGGTTGCGCAGATGGCCGCCCGCTCTCCGACCACGACCGCCATGCATGCGCTCACGCTCGACCACCTCTCCGGCGGTCGCATGATGCTGGGGCTCGGGCTGTCGGGGCCGCAGGTGGTGGAGGGGTGGTACGGGCGGCCGTTCCCCCGCTCGCCGCTGACCGCCACTCGGGAGTACGTCGACGTCGTACGGCAGGTGCTGCGGCGCGAGGCGCCCGTCGAACTCGACGGGCGTTTCCACTCCCACCCGTACCGTGGCCCGGACGCCACCGGTATCGGGAAGGCCCTCAAACCGATCACCCACCCCCTCCGCCCCGAACTCCCCGTCCTCCTCGGTGCCGAGGGGCCGAAGAACGTCGCGCAGACCATCCGGATCGCCGACGGCTGGCTGCCGTTGTACTGGTCGCCGAGCAGGCCGGATGTGTACGGGGAGGCGGTGGCCGCCGATCTGCCGGAAGGCTTCCTCGTGGCGCCCATGGCCCGGGTCCAGGTCTGCGACGACGTCTCCGAGGGGCTGCTCCCCGTCAAGGTCATGCTCGGCTTCTACATCGGCGGCATGGGGCACGCGGCGCGCAACTTCCACGCCGATCTCATGGCACGCATGGGGTACGAGGAGGAGGCTCGGCGGATTCAGGAGCTGTTCCTCAGCGGGCGCAAGGAAGAGGCTGTGCTCGCCGTCCCCGACGCCTTCGCCGACGAGATCTCCCTCGTCGGGCCGCGTGAACGCATCGCCGAGCGGCTGGAGTTGTGGCGCAAGGGGCCGGTGACGGACCTGTTGGCGCTGGCGCCGGATGTGGAGACGCTGCGGGTGCTGGCGGAGCTGAACACGTAGTCCGCGTCCGGGTTTCATCCAGACTTCAAGGGTTAACCGAAGGGCATGTCTTCCCGTTGTCGCGGCGCCAATCAGGCCAGGTCGGTCATCGCGATCGCCGCCGACATCATCGCCGTCATCCTCGGCCTGTGGATCCTGATGTACCTGCTGGACGCAAACCGCGCGAGGGCTTCGTGCAGTTCATTCACGACGCCGCCCGCTGGCTGGCGGGCTGGTCGCACGACCTGTTCACGTTCGACGAGGCCTGGGCGCGCGTGGTCGCCGGCTACGGACTCGCCGCGGTCGTGTACCTCTTCGTGGGACACACGATCGCCAATCGGATACACCGGCACTAAGAGGTCGTTTTTATCTGTAGTGCGGTGCTATATCTAGTTTTACGCCCACCGATGATCTGGTGCTGGCGAGTCTGGCGTGCGGGCCGCGGCTGGTGAAGGCGGGTGATGTGGTGTCTGGGGAGAGAGCCGACTTACGCCTGCCTCATTCCGGGACGCCCGGATCTGTCCCGCGCTCCCGCGAGGCAGAACACGCGACTGGGCGCACGCCCCAATCGGCGGTATGCCCCGGTCATGACGGACCGTCGTGCGTATCCGAGTGATCTGTCCGATGCCCGCTGGGAGTTGATCGAGCCGGTGCTGTCCGCCTGGCGCTTCGAGCGCCGCGGCCGTGCCCTGGACTTCGGCCGACCACCCCGGCACGACCTGCGCGAGATCATGAACGCGATTCTCTACGTGGACCGCACCGGCTGCCAGTGGGCCTACCTCCCGCACGACTTCCCGCCCCACCAGACGGTCTACGGCTACTTCGCCAAATGGCAGACCGACGGCATCTTCGCCCAGCTCAACGGGCTGCTGCGGGAGTTGGCCCGCCAGCAGGAAGGCCGCAACACGCACCCGTCCGCCTGCGTGATCGACGCGCAGAGCGTCAAGACCTCCACGTCCGTGCCCGCCAAAAGCCAGGGCATCGACGCGGGCAAGAAGATCGTGGGCCGCAAGCGCAGCATCGTCACCGACACCCTGGGCCTGCTGCTGGCGGTGCTGGTCACGGCGGCCGGTGTCCAGGACTCCACCGCCGGCCGGCCCCTCCTCGAGCAGGCCGCCGCTGACCACCCCACCCTGCGCAAGGTCTGGGTCGACGGCGGCTACCGCAAGCAGCTCGTCGAGCACGCCGCCACCCTCGGCATCGACATGGAAATCGTCCAACGCACCCCCGGGACCAGGGGATTCACCCCAATCCCGAAACGGTGGACGGTCGAGCGAACCTACGGCTGGCTGATGCTGCACCGCCGCCTGGCGCGTGACTACGAAACCCACCCCCACCGTTCCGAAGCCATGATCCACCTCGCTATGACCGACCTCATGGCCCGCCGTCTCACCGGAGAGAACACCATCTCGTGGCGCGACCCGACATCACCTGACGAAGTCCATATCCCGGGATGAAACATAGGGAGAAAACGACCTCTAAGCAGGCCAAGGGCAGTGACTACCGCCCGGACTGTGGCGGTAGCAGCGCCCAGCCCCCTAGAAAGAGAACGAATATTCCCCGTCCGAACGAGTGACCTCAGCGGACCAGCGTCGTTAAGCAGGCCGTCGAAGGCATGCAGCCGGGACGATCGAGAGGGGGCAGCATGCTGGTCGGGCGGAAGTACCGCGCATACCTGAATCAGCACCAGACTGAATACGCCGAGCACATCGGCCACGCCTGCCGTACCGTCTGGAACGTTGCACTTGAACAACGCCTTGCATATCGACGCCGAAACGCCTACATCAATTACCGGGATCAGGCCGGGGAGTTGGCCGACGCGAAGAGTGAACATACGTGGCTCAGTGCGGTACCGGGCCACTGCCTTCAGCAGACCCTCATTGACCTGGACAAGGCATGCCGGATTCATGGCACATGGAATGTGAACTGGCGCGGCAAGAGCGGCAAGCACTTCTGGTCACCGTCGTTCCGCTTTCCAGAGGGGAACAAGATTCGTGTGGAACGGCTTGGGCGGAAGTGGGGCCAGGCCAAGCTCCCCAAGATCGGCTGGGTGCGGTTTCGATGGTCACGTTCCCTCGGCGGCACAGCGAGATCGGCCACGCTCAGGCGTGACGGTGACCGTTGGTATCTCTCGATCCTGATAGAGACGGGTACACGGTCACGTCCGCGGGAGTGGTGTATTGACGGCCACTCGGTGATCTCGTTTTGAGGCTATGCGGTGAGTTCGGTGGGTAGGTCGGTCTCGCTGGT
>NZ_JBHVGZ010000161.1:0-3797 GCF_042800355.1 Streptomyces sp. NPDC057623 | reverse complement strand
TCGGCCACCGCGCCTCCAGCGGTCGGTTCGGACGTCACCGCACATCCAACCGCCACGACCACCAACCCGGTGAACCTATGCGGTCAGAGCACTAGTAGTGCTTCGTTAGATTCTGGCTCTGGTTCTACTGCTCTGGTTCTACTGCTCTGGTTCTACATTTCGATACGAACCCGTCCCTCAACTTCGGGCACTGGGGCACTGCAAGTCCTGGGTTTTCACGGCACGAACGACGAACTCGCCTGCCGGGCCGACGGCCTTGGCCGGTCTGATCACGGCCGGAAAGCGGGCCGGCCCGGTGACGCCCCGCGCCTCCTCCGAGATCTGTGCCAGAGCCCATCCTCGACGGCACCCCCCGTTACCTTCTTCATGGCTCTGCAATGGGGCCTCCGGCCTTCGGGTCCGGCATGACTTCCCCCCTTGTTGTTCATGATCCGGGGAGGGTGTCACCGGGTCCGGAGGCATCGACGGACCGCTGATGAGGGGCTTGAGCACCGGCTTCACCCGGGCCGGAAGAGCTCTCCGTAACGTGGATGTGGCAGCTCGGTGCCGAGGCAAGGCCGGACGAAAGCGTGATGGAGGGGCCTGCCCGTGATCGACACCGGCGACATCGACGTCTTCCTCGGCCTGGACGTCGGCAAGGGCGAACACCACGCCACCGCCGTCACCCCGGCCGGGAAGAAAGCCTTCGACAAGCGCCTGCCCAACACCGGAACCCAAGCTCCGCAAGCTGTTTGCCAAGCTGAAGGCCAAGCACGGGACCGTGCTGGTCGTCGTTGACCAGCCGGCCTCGATCGGAGCTCTGCCGCTCGCAGTGGCCCGGGACATGGGCTGCCCGGTCGCCTACTTACCGGGGCTGACGATGCGGCGGATCGCCGACCTTTACCCGGGTGAGGCGAAGACGGATGCGAGGGATGCGTTCATCATCGCGGATGCCGCCCGGGCCATGCCGCACACGCTGCGGGCGATCGACTGTGAGGACGAGACGATCGCCGATCTGGAGATGATCATGGGCTTCGACGACGACCTGGCCGGCGAGGCCACCAGGGTCGCCAACCGGCTCCACGGCCTGCTGACCCAAATCCATCCGTCGCTGGAGCGGGTCCTGGGGCCACGGTTGAAGCACCCGGCTGTGCTGGCCTTGCTGGAGCGGTTCGGTTCACCGGCCCAGATCCGCAAAGCAGGCAGACGGCGGCTGATCACGCTGTTACGGCCGAAGGCCCCGCGGATGGCCGAACGGCTGGTCGAGGACACCTTCACCGCCCTGGACGAGCAGACCGTCACCGTTCCGGGCACCGAGGCAGCCGCGCTGATCGTCCCAAGCCTCGCCGCATCCCTGACCGCCGTCCTTGACCAGCGCAAGCTGCTGGCCGGGTGGATCGAGGAACTCCTGGAGGTCCACCCTCTTTTCGAAGGTCCTAACGTCCATGCCGGGAATCGGCGTCAGGACCGGAGCCAGGATCCTCATCGACGTCGGCGACGGCAGCACCTTCCCCACCGCCGGCCACCTCGCCGCCTACGCCGGACTCGCCCCCGCGACCCGCAGTTCCGGGTCCTCGATCCGCGGCGAACAGCCGTCCAGGAGAGGAAACAAGCAGCTCAAGAGGGCTTTCTTCCTCTCTGCGTTCGCCGCCCTGGGCGACCCGGCATCGCGGGCCTACTACGACAAGAAGATCGCTCAGGAAAGGCACCACACGCAGGCCCTACTCTGCCTCGCCCGGCGCCGGGCGGACGTCCTCTTCGCGATGCTCCGCGACGGTACCTTCTACGAACCTCACCCCGCCAAGTCAGGCTGAATCACCGAGAGCCCGCCGGGCTTCAACCCACAACCGCTCGAACTCCTCCGCGGAGATCTCGGCCGCCTGCGGTTGGTCCTGCCAGACGTCCATGGGACCTTCGGCGAGAACCCCGTACTGCCGTTCATAGCGGAACATCGCCGCGAGATCGGCACGATCACGCAAGTGCAGCACCTCCTCCAAAGAGGCCGCCGTCACCGCACGCGAGTTCTGCCCCCGGACCTCGACCTGCCGCGCTGCCCAGCCTTCGTCATCGGCCTCGAAATACAGCCACAGATCTTCGTCCTCGTAGTAGGTCCGGAACCAGGTCGTCATGCCGCCATCCTGGCCCGCGACCTTGACCAAAGAGAGAGGGGCACCCCCCATCGTTGTGGGCCCGCGTGTTCGACAGGGCCTGTCCGGTGGCCCAGCCGATATTGCCTGGCGGGCAGGCGTGAGGTCGGGCAGGGTGCCGGGTGATGAGCGATGAGTACGAGATGTCATACGTCCACCACGACTCCGTCGAGGGTCTGCTGCAACGGGGGCGTGGCCTGGGCGCGATACGAGCGCTCCAGGACCCGCAGGGATCCGCGGTGTTCGTCTATGACGGGATCCGCCGTGACTGGCGGTGGGACGCAGTCGACGACCGGCCTCTGTACCTGGCGCGGCTGGTCCAGGACCTGGAGTTGTCCCCAACGCCGGTCCTGGATCAGCTGGTGGCGGACGAGGAGGCTTGCCTGCGGGCCTGCGAGGTGCTGGAGCTGCTGGCTCTCGCCGGTTCGGACGGGGCCCGCGAGGGCCTTCGGGCGTATATCCGGGAAGGTAGGCACTGGGCCCGTGTACTGGAGTCGGTATCGGCGTGCTGGCCGCCAGAGTGGTGGGAAGATCTCGGTGACGTCGCACGCGCCCGGATCCGCGGAGAAGTGGAGCTTCCCTGGCTCTTCGAGCCGTGGACGCGGTTCGGGATCGAGGTACAGAGCCATCTGTCCGTCCCGCGGCCATCACTGGCCGGGCTCAGTACCGCGGAACTTCTCACGCTGCTTGCCGATGACCATGCCCAAGACGACACGAAGTTCGACGCCTTGCGTGCCCTGAACGGCCGCGAGCCCGCAGAGGAACTGATCCCGCTGGTCCCCTCACTGGGCACCTCCGACGGCCGCCGACCCTTGCCCCTGGTCTGGCGGGCTGTTGAGCGCCTGGGCGCCGCTGCCGTACCGGCAGCACACAGCTGGGCGCAGGACGAACGCCCCTGGCTTGCTCAGCTGGGAGCGGACGTCCTGTCCGACCATCCGGGCCCCGGGGCGCTGCCGGGACTCGTGCAAGAACTCGCCGAGCAATGGGCGACCCGGACCTGGTGCGGTCCCGACCGGACCGCCCGGCGCCTGGCCCGGTTCGGGCCCGAAGCTGCCGGGGCGGTGCCCTACCTGCGGCGCTTCTGGCTGCGCACCCCGCACTCGTACGAGCGAGCCTCGTACCTTGAAGCACTTGCCGCTATCGACCGGCATGGCCTGGACTACGCCTTCACCGAGTCCCTCTGGGACTGCGAGGAAAGGGCACGGCTCCTCGCGATCACCTCAGCACCCGCCAGTCCGGAAGCCCTGGAACGGATCGCCGTACTGCGCGATGACCCAGCGGAAACACCCGAGGTACGAGCCGCAGCTCAAGCACGACTGACCGCCCCAACCAGCCCAACCCTGTCCTGACCCCGTTCGAACGCCCCCTCCCCCCAGAACCTGGGCGCCTCCCGTTCTGCGGTTCTGGCCCAGCTTTTGGGCTCTGTCGCTGATTTGGGGGTGTCAGCCGGTTGATCAGGGTGACAGGAGGATGCGGCGTCGCGGGAGGGCGAAGTTGGCCCGGGCCCTCGGTCGGCGGTCGGCAGTCGGCAGTCGGCAGTCGGCAGTCGGCGAGCCAGCGTCTGACCGCCTGGTCCAGGGTCACGTCCGCGGGAGTGGTGTATTGACGGCCACTCGGTGATCTCGTTTTGAGGCTATGCGGTGAGTTCGGTGGGTAGGTCGGTCTCGCTGG
>NZ_JBHVGZ010000160.1:0-3856 GCF_042800355.1 Streptomyces sp. NPDC057623 | reverse complement strand
TGTGCGACATCCCGTGAGTTCCCTGGAGCCCGGCTGAGTCGCTGACCCCGTAGCCAGGGCGTTCTTCCTCCTTCGTGTGCTCTGCTGGCCTGTGACGTAACTTCGGGAATCCTGAAGCGTTCTCATCTCGTCCGACCGATCCGCAGTCGGGCCGAAGGCGA
The DNA here is from genome assembly GCF_042800355.1 of Streptomyces sp. NPDC057623. Taxonomy (NCBI): domain Bacteria; kingdom Bacillati; phylum Actinomycetota; class Actinomycetes; order Kitasatosporales; family Streptomycetaceae; genus Streptomyces; species Streptomyces sp. NPDC057623. Next base: position 3,695 of record NZ_JBHVGZ010000160.1, on the reverse strand, counting down.
GGAGGCTCGGGTTGGCGGCGCTGGCAGTCGTACGGGACCTGCGTGAGCACTGGGCGCCCGCGTCGGCGGAGGAACTGGAGCGGTTCGAGACCGACGTGCTGTCCGGGTTCGTCCTCGCGCGGGCCTCGGCAGGGCTGGCGGATGGCACCATCCGCGGGGACGTCGGTCACCTGGATCAGATCAGGTCCTGGTTCGGCCGGCCACTGTGGGACATGGAGCCCGCTGACGCGGACGTGTACTTCGGGAAGGTGCTGCGGCACTCGCCCAGCGGCACTCGGCTGGGTCGGTCACAGGCGCTGAGCACGTACTTCATGTTCCTGGAACTGCGGCACAAGGTCGAGATCCACCGGATGACCGGCCGGGTCGTCGAGTGTCCGATCGATGAGATGAACCGGCCGCGCGGGGCCAAGGACGCCCAGCTGCGGATCCCGCCGAGTGAGCCGGAGATCAGGACGCTGTTCACGGGCTGGGGCGGCGAGCTGGCGACTTGCCGGAAGTTCGCCCCGACCGCCCGGAACTACACGGCGGCGAAGTTGATGTCCCAGGTCGGGCTGCGGGTGAGCGAGGCATGCGGCCTCGACCTGGACGACATCAAGTGGGACCTGGGCCGTTTCGGCAAGCTCCACGTCCGCCACGGCAAGGGTGCCCGCGGCTCGGGGCCGCGTGAGCGGATGGTGCCGCTGATCAACGGTGCCGACCGGACACTGCGGTGGTTCATCGAGGACGTGTGGGGCCAGTTCGACGACGACCACACCCGGCCCGGCGCCCCGCTGTTCCCAAGCGAACGGAAGAACACCGACGGTTCCGCCCGCCGGGTCGGCGACGACGCCCTGCGAGGCGGTCTCGACAACGCCGTCGAGACTCATCTGCCGGGCTGGACGGACAAGTTGACGCCGCACGTCCTGCGGCATTTCTGCGCGTCCCAGCTCTATGGAAATGGGTTGGACTTGCTCGCAATCCAGGAGGTTTTGGGACATTCCTGGATTGCCACCACCATGCGGTATATCCACGTGCAGCAGACCCGGGTCGAGGACGCCTGGGTCGCCGGGATGGAACGGGCCGCGAAGCGGCTGGAAGGACTGGCCCGATGAGGTGGAACCTGCGGCTGACTGCCGCGAACAAGGGTATCTGGAAGGCGTCCGAGCTCCAGCGGAGCCTGGCCGAGCACGGCCTGGTGATCTCGGCCGGGAAGATGTCCGGACTGTGGTCCGGCCAGCCGGTCTCCCTCAAGCTGGAGGACCTGGACGTCATCTGCGTCGTGCTCGGCTGTGACATCGGCGACCTGCTGATCCCGGAACCGCAGAAGGTCACCCGCCCCGGCGAGGGGAACATCACCCAGACCGCTGTCGGCGCCGCCGCACCGGTTCCGGCGGTGGTGCCCAAGCGCCGCGACGGCCGGTCGCTGCCGCCTGCATGAGCCGGTATCCGAAGGGCTACTGCAAGCCCACCGACTCCTGCGACGGCTGCCTGGCCTGGGGCGACTTCAGCGGACGACTCTGCCCTGCCTGCTACATGTTCGGCCGCAGCCACGCGACGGCCCTCTGCGCAGGCTGCCGCCGCATCCAGCCGCTGAAGTGGGACTTCTGCCGTCTGTGCTGGTGCCAGGCCCGGCTGGGCGGCCAGGCCGCTGCCGAGGCCGACGTGAGGGCCCGCCTCAACGCGGTCCGCCACCACCAACTGTTCTTCATGGGCATGCACCACCGCAACGGATCGGCACCCGCCCCTCGGCAGGGCGGCGGACGGCGGGGCGCCCCTCGCAAGCCGCCGCCCGCGCCGACCTGGCGGCCGAATACCGGCTGGATACAGTTGCCGTTGTTCGGACAGGTCCCGCGCGACTACAGCCGCCTCGACCCGGCCGACGCCGACCTGGCCAGCCCGTGGCTGGCCTGGGCGAAGTACCTTGCCCACCGGCTCGCCGAGGCTCGTGGCTGGGGACGCGGCATCCGCTTCGCCGTCAACCGCGGCCTGGCCCTCGTCCTCACCGGTTACGCCGAGGGCGACGTCATCCGGCACACGGAGATCTTCGCCCCGCTGCGGTCCCTGGACCTGCGGGTCGGCCACGTCGTCACGGTCCTGAAGGAGATGGGGATCTTCGAGGACGACAGCGAACCCTCCTTCGAGGGCTGGCTCGCCGAGAGGCTGGATGGTCTCGCACCCGGCATCCGCTCGGAGGCCGAGCGCTGGACCCGGGTCCTGCGCGACGGTGGCCCCCGCAGCCTCCCGCGACGCGAAGGCACGGTCTGGCTCTACCTCAACCGGGTCCGGCCGGCCCTGCTGGAATGGTCGATCCGCTACGACCACCTGCGGGAAGTGACCCGCGACGACGTTCTCACCCACGCCAAGACACTGCACGGCCACCAGCGGCACGACCAGCTCGTCGCCCTGCGCTCGCTGTTCGGCTGGGCCAAACGGAACGGACTGGTCTTCCGCAACCCGACCAGCCGGATCAAGGTCGGCCAATATCAGTACGGCGTGCTGCAGCCGCTCGTCCCCGCCCAGGTCGACCGGTCCGTCGCAGCGGCCACCACTCCGGCAACGCGACTCATCCTCGCTCTCGCCGCGGTGCACGCCGCCCGGGTCGCCCAGATCGGCACGCTCATGCTCGACGACGTCGACCTCGGCAACCGACGGCTGACCATCGCCGGACGCGTCCGCCCACTCGACGACCTCACCTTGAAACTGCTGCTGGAGTGGCTGGAGCACCGGCGAAACCGGTGGCCGAACACCGCGAACCTGCACCTGCTGATCAACAACCAGACCGCCACCAGGACCAGCCGCGCCAGCAACCACTGGATCAGTGCCTCGATGCGCGGGCAGGACGCAACGCTGGAGCGGCTCCGCGTCGACCGGCAGCTCGAAGAGGCCCTGACCCACGGTCCCGACCCGCTCCACCTCGCCGAGGTGTTCGGGCTCGACGAGAAAACCGCGATGCGCTACGCGGACTCCGCACGGGCACTACTCCAACAGACAGCCGAGCACTCGGCATCGCTCTCGGGAAAAGAACTTGGCCCGCATTGACGGGACTTGAAGAATGACGGCCATGCAGACTCGACAGGCACGGCCTGATGACGCATCGGCGGTCGCCGACGTCTACGTGCGCTCCTGGCAGGTGGCCTTTGCCGGTCTTGTTCCCCAGCACTACCTCAACGCCATGGACCCAAGCCGCGAAGAGTCCGAGTGGAAGACACGCATCGCGCAGACACGATGGCCATGGTCAGGAGTACTGGTAGCCGAAACCAAGGCGGGGGTCGTCGGATTCGCAGGTTTCGGCCCGTCTCAGGAGACCCCTGCCGTCGCGGAAATCGGCACGCTTTACGCGATGCCCGAGGTCTGGGGCACTGGGATCGGGAAGCACTTGATGCTGGCCACGTTGCCGACTCTCCAACAGGCCGAGTACACGCAAGCCACCTTGTGGGTTCTGGAAGACAATCGTCGCGCCCGGCGCTTCTACGAAGCTGCCGGCTGGCGCGCAGACGGCGCAGCCGTGGAAGACACCACCGGTGGGGCTTCTCTCAACAAGTTGCGCTACCGCCGCCCTCTTGGCTAACCCGCTCGGCGTCCTGCCCGTCCAGGGGACCAGGAACGGCAAGGTCGCGAGTTGGCCTCGAACCCACGGAAGCAACTCCGCATAGCACGACGACGGACCCTTGAGTTCCCGCCGAGAACCCTTCAGTTTGCGTGAACTCGCGGGGCTC
>NZ_JBHVGZ010000159.1:0-4186 GCF_042800355.1 Streptomyces sp. NPDC057623 | reverse complement strand
GCCATGACCATCTTGATGACGCCGGCGACGCCGGCGGCGGCTTGGGTGTGGCCGATGTTGGACTTCACGGAGCCGAGCCAGAGGGGCTGTTCGGCATGGTGGTCCTGGCCGTAGGTGGCGATCAGGGCCTGGGCCTCGATCGGGTCGCCCAGTGTCGTGCCGGTGCCGTGGGCTTCGACGGCGTCGACGTCCGCGCCGGTCAGTCCGGCGTTGGCGAGGGCCTTGCGGATCACGCGCTGCTGGGAGGGGCCGTTGGGTGCGGTGAGTCCGTTGGAGGCGCCGTCCTGGTTGACGGCGGAGCCACGGATGACGCCCCAGATGCGGCGCTTGTTGCGTACGGCGTCGGACAGCCGCTCCAGCACCAGCACACCCGCGCCCTCGGCCCAGCCCGTGCCGTCGGCCGCCGCCGCGAAGGACTTGCAGCGGCCGTCGGGAGCGAGGCCGCGCTGCCGGGAGAACGCGACGAAGGCGTCCGCTCCGGCCATGACGGTCACGCCGCCGGCGAGGGCGAGGGAGGACTCGCCCGAGCGCAGCGACTGGGCCGCGAGATGGACGGTCACCAGGGACGAGGAGCAGGCGGTGTCCACCGTCATCGACGGTCCCTCGATGCCGAGGAAGTACGACACCCGGCCCGAGAGCACGCTGCCCGAACCGCCGATCATCAGGTAGTCCTCGACACCGTCGAGGGCTTCGCCCGCCTCGGGCTTATAACCGACCGCGTAGTCGTGGTACATCTCGCCGGCGAAGACGCCGACGGCCTGTTCGCGCAGGGTGCCGGGGTCGATTCCGGCCCGTTCCAGTGACTCCCAGGAGACCTCCAGCAGCAGGCGCTGCTGCGGGTCCATGGCGAGTGCCTCGCGGGGCGAGATACCGAAGAAGGCGGCGTCGAAGTCGGCAGCGTCGTGCAGGAACCCGCCCTCACGCGAATAGCTCGTACCGGGGTGGTCCGGATCCGGGTGGTACAGGTTCTCCACGTCCCAGCCCCGGTTCACCGGAAACTCGGATATGCCGTCCGTGCCGGAGGCGACCAAATCCCACAGCTCTTCGGGGGACTTCACCTCTCCCGGATAGCGGCAGGCCATTCCGACGATCGCGATCGGTTCCGTGAGGCGGCCGCGGATTTCGCCGTTCTCGCTTTCGAGCCGCTCGTTCTCGATCAGGGAAGCACGCAGCGCCTCGACGACCGCGCTGTCCGAACTGGTCATTTCTCTCTCTTCTCTCTGCGGTCCAATAAAGGGGCTGCTACTGCTTCCGGGCCTTTTTCATCGCCCTTGCGACAAGATCGTCGACGTCCATTTCCATGATCATTGGCCCGTCGTCCGGCTTCGGGCCGTGCGGTGCCGCGGCTGCGCCCACCGGGATCCCCGCAGCCCCCGCAGCCCCCGCAGCTCCCGCGGCCGTCGCTTCGGCGGACCTGAGACCGTCCACCAGTTCCAGTACGTGGTGCATGAGGCCGAGTTCCTCGAAGCGGGCCAGGGGCGTGTCGCTCAGCACCTGCCGGATCTCCGCCTCCCGTTCGGCGAACACGTCGGCCGAGGGTGTGGCGGGGGAGAGCTCGCTCCAGAGCAGGCGGGCGATGCCCCGGGGCGTGGGATGGTCGAACACGAGGGTGGCCGGGAGCCGTGTCCCGGTCAGTTCCGAGAGCTTGTTGCGCAGTTCCACGGCCAGGAGCGAGTCGAACCCGATCTCACTGAACCCCTGGTCCGGGTCGACATCGGTGACCGAGGCATGCCCGAGCGTCGTCGCGACCTCTCGCCGGACCACGTCCAGGACGATGCCCTCGCGTCGGCCCTCCGGCGTGGCGGCGAGGCGCTCGGCCAGACCGGGACCGCCCAGGGGCTTCTGCCGGACGATACGACGCCCGGTCGGGACCAGACTGCTCAGCAGCGTAGGCAGGGTTCCCGCCTCCGCCTGGGCGCGAAGCACGCCGAGGTCGAGCTTCACAGGCAGCAGGACCGGGGCGTCCGGGCGGCGCAGCGCCGCGTCCAGCAGCGCCAGACCCTCCTGCGCGGTCATTCCGACGCCGCCGCCGCGCTCCATCCGGCTCTTGTCGGCCCGCGTCAGACCGGCCGTCATCAGGCTGCTGTGCGACCAGCCGCCCCAGGCGAGGGAGGTGGCGGGTTGGTGGTGGGTGTGGCGGTGGTGGGCGAGGGCGTCCAGGAAGGCGTTGGCGGCGGCGTAGTTCGCCTGACCCGCACTGCCGAAGGCACTTGCGGCGGACGAGAAGAGGACGAAGTGGGTGAGGTCGTGGTCGCGGGTGAGGTGGTGGAGGTTGAGGGCGGCGTCGATCTTGGGTCGGTAGACGGTGGCGAGACGGTCCGGGGTGAGGGCGGTGATGATGCCGTCGTCGACGACGCCGGCGGTGTGGATGACGGCCGTGAGCGGATGCTCGCTGGGGATGGTGGTGAGGAGGTGGGCGAGGGCGTCGTGGTCGGCGGCGTCGCAGGCGGCGATGCGGACGTCCGCCCCCAGCGCGGTGAGCTCGGTGCGGAGGGCGTCCGCATCCGGTGCGTCGGGCCCGCGACGGCTCGTCAGCAGAAGGTTCCTGACCTGGTGCCGCTCCACCAGGTGACGGGCGACGAGCCGGCCGAGGGCGCCGGTGCCACCGGTGATGAGGACGGTGCCGTCCGGGTCGAAGTCGCGCTGCCGGACCTCGCCGACGGGCAGGGACGGGACGCGGGTGACGCGAGGCACATGGGGAGTGCCCTGGCGCAGGGCGATCTGCGGCTCCGTCCCGACGAGGAGGGCGGGCAGTGCGGAGTGCAGGCTGCCTTCGTCGTCGGTGGCGACGAGGAGGAAGCGGCCCGGGTGTTCGAGCTGGGCGCTACGGACCAGGCCCCAGCCGGCGGCGGCCACGGGATCGTCGGCGGGGGGCGTGACGACGACGAGTCGAACGTCCGCGAGGGCGGGTTCCGCCAGCCAGCGCTGGATGAGGTCGAGGAGGCGGCTGGTGGCGAGGTGGACATCCTCGGGTGTGCCGGGCGACGCGGGCGAGTCAGCCAGCTCGACCAGGTATGCCAGGGCGGCGCTGTGACGCGAGGCGCTCGCGGCCAGGGCGGCGACATCGGCAGCGGTACGGATACGGGGCAGCTCGGCCGACCCGGCCTGGGACGCGGCCCCGGAGTCGAGGACGGCGAGCGTGGTCTCGGCCCAATTCAGCTGGAACAGCGCGTCGCGCATCCAGCCCTGATCGGTGTCACCGCGCAGATCCGCCACCGACACGGTCCGGCCCCTCACCGAGCCCACCATCGCCACCGGTAGCCCGGCACCGTCCGCCAGACGCACGCTCATCGTGTCCGGCCCCTGAGGTGACATGTGGACGCGGAGGGCGGTGGCTGCGCCGGCGTAGAGGTGGACGTCGTTCCAGGCGAAGGGGAGGACGAGGTGGCGTTCCTGTTCGGGTTGGTCGGTGCGGAGTGCCCCGGCGTGGAAACAGGCGTCGAGAAGCGCGGGGTGGAGGCCGTAACCGTCGGGCTTGCCGGCTTCCTCCGGGAGGGTGACCTCGGCGTAGAGGTCGGTGCCGTGGGCCCAGGCGGATCGCAGGCCGCGGAAGGCGGGGCCGTAGCCGTAACCGGTGGTGTCGAGTTCGCCGTACGCCCGCTCGGCGGCGTCCTCGATCGGGACGGCTCCGGGCGGGGGCCACTGGGTGAGGTCGAAGTCGGGCACGGGGGCGTCGGAGGACAGCCGGGCCGAGGCGTGCCGGGTGAAAGGGCTGCCGGGTGCCGCGTCCTGGGGGCGTGAGTGGACCTGTGCGGTCCGTTGCCCTGTCGCGTCGGGCTCGCTGAGGGTGACGCGGATCTGCACGCTGCCCTGTGCGGGGATGAGGAGCGGCGCTTCGATGATGAGTTCGCCGAGCAGGCTGGTTCCGGCTTCGTCGCCGGCCCGGACGATTACGTCGGTGAGGGCCGCGCCGGGGACGAGGATCGTGCCGCCTGCGGCGTGGTCGGCGAGCCAGGGGTGGGTGGCCAGGGACCAGCGGGAGGTGAACAACAGCCCGTCGGTGTCGGGGAGTTCGACTGCTGCGCCGAGCATCGGGTGTTCGACCTGGGCCAGTCCTAGGTCTGTTGGGTTGCCTGTGGTGGTGGCGGTGGTGAGCCAGTAGGGGTGGTGTTGGAAGGCGTAGGTGGGGAGGTTGATGGGGGTGGGGGTGCGCTGGTGGAGGAGGGGGGTGAGGTTGATGGGGTGG
>NZ_JBHVGZ010000158.1:0-4702 GCF_042800355.1 Streptomyces sp. NPDC057623 | reverse complement strand
AAAGGCGACGGCGTGCACCACGCCATGCTCGGCATCGCCCGACTGCACAACCTCACCCTCGTCAGGTAGCCGAACAGCGCGCACGCCGACCACCCACGCCCAGGCTGCGCCAAAGATCGTTTACGGGACAGCCCTTAAATGCTAGCCCGCCAAGGCGCCCTTCGGCAGCGGCACGCGAGTGTAGGGCAGCACCGCGAGTGCGCCCCTGGAGGGCGGCGCCCCTGCCGCGGGCAGAGTCTCTGCCACTCGCACGCTTCGTCGGTCCAGCGCTCCACGTCCCACCGCAGGTGAATCCACGCTCGTAACCGGTTGAGCCGTCGACACACGTCGACGTCCGGCTGAACAATCCTCGCCCAGCGGGGGACAGCGGTCAGGACGGGCCCACATGGGCCCGCCCTGACCATGCGGGGCAGAGGGGGAACTGACCAATGCGGTCACTGCCCCGCGTCCTTGGTGCGCGCAGCGGCTAACCGGTGATCTTCTGCTTGAGCGTCGCCACGCTGCTCTTGACCTTCTGCTCGGCCTCGGCGCGCTTGCGGTTGCGCTTGTCCTTCGCCTCGTCCTTTCGGATCCGCTCGGCGGCCTCCTCCATGGCCTTCAACTCGGTGCGCACGTCGTCGACCGGGCGGCGCTCCAAGGTGGCGTCATAACGCATGGCCAGCAGGTCCAGCACCTGAGGGTCGGCCTCCTTCACTTCGGCCAGGATCGCCGTGCCGTTGGGCGGAACGTGCGGAGTAAAGGCACCGATCGTGCCCGTGGCCTCGGCGACCCGCTTATAGTCGTAGCCTCCGCCGATCACCGCGCCTATGCCCCATCCCATCAGCACCCCCAGGGGGCCGCCGATAATGCCGACCAGCGAGCCGACCAGCCCGCCGACCGCCGTGTTGCGGCCGGCCTCGGTCTCCAGGCCCTCTGGAACACGGACCGTGCCGTCCTCCAGGCGCTCGATCAGGATCGCACCTCGGACTTCAGCGGCGGGGGAGGCGATGCGCTTCAGATCGCTGAGCGCCTGGTAGGCGGTGGCCCGGTCGGCAAAGCGCAGGGCGATGGCGTTCTCGTGCGTGGTCACGGACATGGAGGACCTCCTCGGGGAAGGGGATGCTGTTGCACTTCATCTGTGAGACAGTATGTATCGAAGGACCATTGTGAGTCAAGCTGTCTCACACATGGGTTCACCAAGGAGGTTCCCCCATGCCCCGGGCCAGCAACGACCCCCGCGCCCTACGCAGCCGCGCTGCCGCGCTGACCGCTGCCACCGAACTCCTCACCGAAGGAGGTCCGGAACGCGTCACCCACGCCGCCGTCGCCGAACGGGCCGGCGTGGGCCGCGCCACCGTCTACCGACACTGGCCCGACATCCCGTCGCTACTCCTCGACACCCTGGCCATCGGCGCTCACCCTCTGCTCACCCTCGACGACGGCCCACTCCGCGACCAACTGGTCACCCAGCTGCAGCAGCAGGCCCACTGGCTCAACCAACCGGTCTCCGCATCCGTCATCGCCACTGTCATCGAACGAGCCGAACGCGACGACGGCATACGAGGGATCCGCGAAGAGATGTTCGGTCGCGCCGACGAGCGCTTCGCCGACGCACTCACCACCGCCGTCGCACGCGGTGAACTACGCCCCGGCACAGAAAAACACGCCCGCGAACTCATCTCACACATCCTCGGCCCGCTGCTGTTCCAACGGTTCATGCTCGGCGCTCACCTTGACAGGGACACGGTGGTCGACGCGGTCGATGCCACACTTGCCCCCTGGCAACCCGGCACCTGACAGGAAACGTCGGCGTGCCGCGTCTCGAAGGCTCCGAGTGCCCAACTTGTCGCGCAGGCACAGAACTTGGGTTCGGTAGGTCGAGACGGCGACCAAGAGCGGCGCCGGGCAGCTCTCTGGTCAGTCCGTCAGTGCCCCGGGCACTCCGTCTGCCGGGGCAGCGTGCCCGTGGCCAGGTAGTCCATGGTCGCGTTCCAGGCGCACTCGCTTCCGGTGCCTGTGTGGCCCTCGCCCCGCACGGTGAGCAGGTGCGCGTTGTCGAGGGTCCGGGAGAGTGTCACGGCGTCTTGGTACGGGGTGTCGGGGTCGCCGGTGTTACCCACGACAAGGATCGGGGCCGAGCCTTTCGCGTCGAAGGGCCCGCTGTAGCGGGACAACCGCTTCACCGGCCACTGGGTGCAGGCGGTGGCGTGGCCCTGGTCGTAGTTCGGCGGTCCGTAGGCGAGGGCCGGGCCGTTCAGCGGCGCCTCGGCCGTCTCACTCCGCAGAACGTCGTGGAGCAGGTTCAAGCTGCGCGGAAATGCCCGGTCCGCGCATTCGATGGCGGCGTTCTCGGTCTGGAATTGGGCCTCGCCCTCCATGCCGGACAAAAGGTCCCCGGTTCGGTGCTGCGCATCGACCAGTTGCTGGGCCAGGGTCGGCCAGTAGTCGTCGCCGCTTCCGAGGGCGTAAGTCACCATCATGGTCAACCAGGCACCGTTGGCGACCAGTCGGCCGTCCGCGTCCCTGATCGGTTCGGCGTCGAGCGCGGCTTGCAGGTCCAGGTAGGCCTGTCGTGGGTCGTCGTCGCCGAACGAGCAGGCATCCGGAGTGCGCTTGCACCAGTCGAAGAAACGCCCGAGCGCGGCGTCGACGGCCAGGTACTGCCCGCGGTCGTACCGGTAGGGATCGTTGGCGTAGGCATTCGGGTCGTAGGCGCCGTCCAGCGCCATCACGCCCACTCTCTCGGGGAAGAGGCTGGCGTACACGGTGCCGAGGTAAGTGCCGTAGGAGAGGCCGTACCAGTTGAACTTCCTCTCGCCAAGTGCGGCCCGGATCACGTCCAAGTCCCGCGCCGAGTACTCCGTCCCGATGTACGGCAGCAGGTCGCCGGAGTGGCGTCGGCACGCGTCGTTGAACTGCCGCCCCAGAGCTACGGCACGGTCGAAGCCGCCCTGCGTGGGACGTGCGGTCGCCGTCTCCCAGGAGTCCGTCCACTCCCTCGTGGTCTGGCACTGCACCGGCGCGCTCCGGCCGCCCCCACGGGGGTCGACGATGACGAGGTCGTACCGGCTGCGGATCTCCGCGGGGCCATCGGTGCCCATGTAGTAGAGGAGACCACCGGAAGAGCCGCCGGGTCCGCCCTGGTTGAGGAAGAGCGTCCCGATCTTGTGAGCCGGGTCGGACGCGGTCTTGCGGCTGAGCCCGAGGGAGATCGTGGCACCGTCCGGGTGCCGGTAGTCGAGCGGCACCTCGGCCGTCGCGCAGTCGAATCCTCCGCCGCAGTCGGTCCACTTCAGCTCCGGCAGCCGCACCCCGGGCACACCGCCCGGCGGGGCCGTCTCCGTGGCCGCGGCTACCGGTGCCACGCCGGCGCCCCACAGAATCAGCGCGCCTGCCACCGTAGCGGCTGTCGCTCTCCACCCGGCGACCATACGGCCAGGAAGGTCTTTCACTTCTTCAATTCCTGTCTCAATACAAGACCGGAACGCTCCATGAGCCGTCACCTCGCAACCGAAAGAGCGGGCGAGATCGCGCCTTCCCCATGATTGCGTTCCGCACTTGGCGAATATAGGCGGATGTCGAGGAACGGCCAGGGACGGTTTGGGCGGAAACAGGAACAGCCCACTGCAAATTCCGGCTGGATGACGCCACTTCACCAGGCCGGGCCCCTCATCCTTTTGCTCGGTGTCACCTGCACACGCGAAGCCCGGCGCAGCATGCTGGTCAGCCACCCGCGTCGCGGTGGTGCGCATACATCACAGCCGGGCTCCACAGAATGTCCAACAGCCCCTGCCGACCGCTTGACCTCTACGGCCTCACTTGCTCAGAGACGATGCAGGAGGCCGAATCCCTGCGACGGCGACGGACGTCAGTAGTAGTAGTTGCACGTCCTCGCCGAACCGTCCGCCAGGTTGGATGCGAGGGAGCACGATTCCGGCGTGGTGCTCGTGTATCCCTTCCAGGACAGCTCGAACTTCAACGTCTGGCCGGTCCGCCACCTTGCCGAAGGCAACGTGCAGTTATTGGAAGAAGCCCCGATCCAACTAGAAGTGGTGCTTCCGTCCGCGCGTACGCCGGTGACCTTGACCGCCTCCAGCGTGCGGCCGCCGTTGTTGCAGATCGCCACAGTCACACTTGAGGTTGCGGCCTGAGCCTGTACCGGCAGAATCAGACCGCCCAGGGCGAGCCCAGCCAGTGCCCCTACGGCTACCGTCTTCCCTCGGGTAATAGCCATGCTGCTGTCGCTCCTTCATGTACGAATGAGAAAGTCCGTCATCCGCTCCATGACAGAGCAAAATGACCTAGATCAGATTCTCGCGGATGCGATCAAGGAACGCATAGGGACAGATGTCCTCTTTGCTCGGCACGCGCTCATGGCACCGGAAGACAGGGGCCTCCTCGGCGAGTCAATCTCCCTCGACGGCATACCAGTTGACCGCGACCGCCGCTTGGGGCGACGGGAACCTTGCGAGGGAACAGCGAGGGCCCCAGAGGACCGGTCGCGGATCTCCCGATCCATTCCCGATCCCCAGGGGCCCTCGCCCCGTGCAAGGTGGCTCAGGTGGTGACGCCCGCCACCGACGTGCCGGACAACACCGCTTAGTTCGTGACCTTCTCGATGTTCACGGTGCCCTTGCCCACGGTCGTCCCGCGGTCGTTGACCAGGCGCACCTCACCGAACAGGCGGCGGCCCTCCGGTGCGGTGGTAGCGGCGGTGACCTGC
>NZ_JBHVGZ010000157.1:0-4742 GCF_042800355.1 Streptomyces sp. NPDC057623 | reverse complement strand
TCGCTGCTGACGCGGGAGGCCGTGGAGGAGTTGGGGCTGGAGGTCGGCGTGGAGGCCACCGCCCGGGTGAAGTCGACGAACGTGCACATCGACCGTGCCTGAGCGGAGCAGAGCCGAACCGAGCTGAGCCGGGGGCGGGCTCCGGCCCCGGGGGCCGTACGCCGACCGGCGGGGGCCGCCCGCTCGGCGATCGGGGACGAGTGCGACGCCCCGGACGGGCGGTACGGGACGAGCAGGACGCCCGCCGGTTCCGACCAACTCGCAGACCGCCCTTCGCCGTCGCCGTACAGGTCCCGCTTCACCGCGTTCCGCCGGGTCACGCTGCCCCTGATCGCGCCCGGCATCGCGGCGGGCGCCGGGCTGGCCTGGGCTCGGGCGCTCGGCGAGTTCGGCGCGAGGATCACCTTCGTTGGCACCGCGCAAGCTGTCCGGCGGCCAGGCCCAGCGCGTCGCCCTCGCCCGCGCCCTGGCCACCCGCCCGCGTCTGCTGCTCCTCGACGAACCGCTGGCGGCGCTGGACGCCCGCACCCGGCTGGAGGTCCGCGCCCAACTACGGGGCCATCTCGCCGAGTTCGAGGCGGTCGCCGTACTCGTCACACACGACCCGCTCGACGCCATGGTCCTGGCCGACCGCCTGGTCGTCGTCGAGCACGGCCGGGTCGTCCGGGAGGGCAGCCCGGCCGACATCGCCCGCCCATCCCCGTACCGACTACATCGCCCAGCTGGTCGGCCTGAACCTCTACCGGGGCGAGGCCGAGGGCCACACCGTCCGCCTCGGCGCCGGCCCGGCCGTGGCGAACTCCCCCTCGCCGCCGACCTGACCACGGTCGCCGCCGCCGAGCTCGATCTGCACCCGGGCGCGGAGGTCCGGGCGACGGTGAAGGCGACGCAGACCCACGCCTACCCGGTCTGAGAACGCACTCGACCGATGCTCGCTGGTGGAGCGCTTTGGTCAACTCCCCAGCAGCCGCGCCGAAGTGGACTGCCACTCGATGTGTTCGCTCCCGTACAGTCCGTGCCACCAGCGCTTGGTTGCGGCCAGGCCCCACGGCTGACCAGGAGAAGAAGATGGACACCGAAGCCGGCCCCGGCGCCCTCCCGCACGTTCCCGGAACGGAGCGGCCGGTCCCCGAGGTCGAGCCGGGACTCGTGAAGCGGTGGCATGCGGAGGGAGGTGAACTGGTCGAGCTGCTGGCCCAGGTGCGCGAGCGGGTGGGCGGCGTCGCCGCGTTCCGGATCGGTCCGGCCCGCACCGTCCTGGTCACCGATCCGACGGCCGTCCAGCACGTCCTCGCCCGGCACCCGGACCGCTACGTCAAGCGCTCCCACCGCGCCCGGCTGCTGATCGGCGACGGGGTGATGGCGGCCACCGGTACGGCGTGGAAGCGGCAACGCCGGTTGCTGCAGTCCCAGTTCACCGGTACCGGGATGCGCCGCTACGAGCATCGGATCACCGCCGCCGCCCGCACCACCGCCGAGCGCTGGGACGGGTACGCCCGCACCGGGCAGGCGCTCGACGTCGGGCGGGAGATGTACCGATTCGCCCTGGACGCCATCTGGCGCTCCCTCACCGGGCACCCCCTCGACGACGAGACCGAGCGTGAACTGACCGCCGTGGAAGCCGTCGCGACAGCCATTCCGACCCTGCCCGCCGACGTCACCGAAGCCCAGGACGCCGTCGCCGCCGACCTCGCCCGGATCGATGCCGTCGCCCGACGCGCCATCGAAGCCGCCCGCAGCGGTACGGCCGGACCCGACGGCCCCGGTCTGGTGCATGTCCTGACAAACGCCTCCACCGAGCGCCCCGAGTACACCGACCAGCTGATCCGCGACGAGCTGGTCACGCTGCTCGCGGCCGGACACGAGACCACCGCCTCCACCCTGACCTGGCTCTATCTGCTCCTCGACCGGAATCCCGGCGCGCGCGGTCAGGCGCTCGCGGCCGGCGGCGAGGGTTCGCCCGAACGCCGCCAGGCGATCCAGGCCCTGGTCCACGAGACGCTCCGGCTCTACCCGTCCGCCTGGATCCTGCCCCGCCGCGCCGCCGAGGACGACACCCTCGCGGGCCACTCCGTCGAGGCGGGCACCGACATCCTCGTCTGCCCGTACCTCACGCACCGCGATCCCGAACTGTGGCCGGACCCCGAGCGCTTCGACCCCCGGCGCTTCACCGCCCCGGACGGCAGGCCCGCCCACCCGGGCGCCTACTTCCCCTTCGGCATCGGCCCCCGGGCCTGCCTCGGTCTGCAGTTCGCGCTCCGTGAATCGACCGTCCTGCTCGAACACCTGCTGCCGGTCCACACCCCCACGTTCTCCTCCACCCCCTCGACGGCGGAGTACGGCATCACGGTCCGCCCCGGCGGCCCCGCCCCCGCGATGCTGGCGCCGCTGCCGGCCTGACTCGGCCGCGTATTGCTACTCCAGTAGCTTTCAACCGGTGCCGTAGCTTTCCAACGCCCCCTGGAACCACACGTTGCCGCACGGCAGGACCACCGGAGAGTCACCCATGCCCCGAGAGGCGCCGTACCTCGCAGTGGCCGACGTGCTGCGTGCGCGGATTCTCGCGGGAGAGTGGGGGATCGGGGAGCGGCTGCCGTCCCGGGCGCGGCTCGCCGAGGAGTTCGGGGTCGGACGCAACGTCGTACAGCGGGCCATGGACCGTCTGATCATCGACGGCCTCCTCGAAGGGCGCGCCGGCTCGGGCACCTACGTCCGCATGCCGCGCGAGCGTCTGCGGCTGGTCCGATCGCGGCGCGGCGAACGCCTCGGCGGCTCCCCGTCCCTGGTCGGTTCGAAGGAACGGGGGAAGGCCGACGCCTGGGACGCACACAGTCAGGTGCGCGTCCCGGCCCCCGAGGCTATCGCGGAGCGGCTCGCCATCAGCCCTGGCGACCCCTGCGTCACCACGCACTACGAGTTCCTCACCGAGGGACAGCCCGTCCAGCTCTCCGTGTCCTGGGAGCCGATGGGCCTCACGGGCGGAACACCGGTCGTACTCCCCGAGTCGGGCCCCCTCGCGGGCAAGGGGGTGGTCCGGCGCATGCGGTCCCTCGGCGTGGTCGTCGCGACGGTGATCGAGCTGCCGCGCCCGGCCCGCGCCACCCGGGCCCAGGCGAACCTCCTGGGGATCAGCTTCGGGGATCTGGTGCTCCAGATCGAGCGGACCATCTACGACACCGACGGGCGTCCGGTGGAAACCGCCGACATCGTCATCCCGGACATGCGCCGCGAAGTGGCCTACGAGTTCGCCGTCGACCCTCCATAGACCCTGGCCCCTGAGCCCCGCATCCGGCACAGACCTTCCCGACCCCCGGTATCCGACAGCAGGTGTGACACGCATGCCCAGAACCTCCCGCCTCGGACTCCTGCGCGACCGGGACTTCGCGCGCCTCTTCGCCGCCACCGCACTGGGGCAGCTGGGCGACCGCGTCATGTTCCTGGCGTTTCCCCTGGTGGCCATCGCCGCCTTGCGTGCCGACGAGTTCCAGGTCGGACTGCTGACCGCGACGACCACCGCGGGCTCGCTCCTGGTCGGGCTGCCGGCGGGCGCGTGGGTGGACCGTATGCGCAAGCGATCGGTGATGATCAGCACTGATCTCGCGAGAGCACTGGCGCTGCTGACGGTCCCGGTGGCGTGGTGGGCGGGCCTTCTCACCATGGAGTGGCTCTACGCGGTCGCCCTGTTTCACGGAGTGCTGACCGTGTTCTTCGATGTCGCGTACGTCAGCTGTCTGCCGCTGTTGGTGGGGCGCGACCATCTCCTGGAGGGAAACTCGAAGCTCTCCGCGATCCGCTCGGTGACCAGCATCAGCGGACCGGGGGTGGCGGGACCCCTGGTCGGCTGTGTCGGAGCCCCCGCGACGCTGCTGGTGAGTTCGGCGGGAATGGCCTTGTCGGGGCTGCTCGCCGTCGGTATCCGCGAGCGCGAACCGAAGCCGGAGCAGGAGCAGGAGCCGGAGCCGGAGCCGAGGGAACGCCCTCGGCTGGTGCGGGACGTCAAAGAGGGACTGGGGTTCGTCCGCGAGCAGCCCGCCCTGCGCGCGATCCTGCTGGGAGACGCGCTGTTCAACCTCTTTCTGATCATGTACCAGACCATGTTGCTGGTCTTCCTGGAGCGGGACGCGGGTCTCGCACCCTTCGGTATCGGCCTCGTGCTGTCGGGAATGGGGGGTGGTGCCCTGCTGGGCGCACTCCTGGCGACCAGGCTCTCGACGTGGATCGGCCAGGGCCGCGTCATCTGGCTCGCGCCACTGTTCACGTGTCCGCTGACCGTTCTGATGCCGCTGACGCAGCCGGGGTGGAACGTTGCCGTGGCAGCGCTCGGACTGTCGGCTCTGTCCCTGGGGGGAGTCGTCCGTGTCGTGGCTCAGTCGAGTTTCCAGCAGGCGCTCACACCGGATCGGCTGCTGGGCCGGGTGAGCGCGACGGCCCGCTTCGTGTCCTGGGGCGGAATTCCGCTGGGCGGGCTCCTCGGTGGCGCCGCGGGCTCCGCGTTCGGGGCGGCGGGCACGCTGTGGATCGGTGCGGCCGGGATGACCTTGAGTGTTCTCCCGACCGTCCTGTCACCACTGCGCACGATGCGCACCTGGCCCGCCGGCCTCACCCCGAGTTCGCGCGCGCACTCCCCGGCCCGCAGCGACTGACGCGTGGGGGGTGCCCCTATCTCTTTCGTCAAGGGGCGGGTCGGTTGATTGGTGATGTTTCAGGCGGCTTGGGGGACGGCTTGAGGTTCGAAGAACGTG
>NZ_JBHVGZ010000156.1:0-4839 GCF_042800355.1 Streptomyces sp. NPDC057623 | reverse complement strand
GGGGAGATATCTGGCCGCCACTGGGGACGCCGAGTCGGCCATGAGTGCATGGAACATCTGGCCGCCACCGGGGCAAACAAATGGCCGTTGACACACCCGCCGTATGCCGGCGAACCCGCGCCCATGCTGCGGCTGGTCCCTACTTCCGGCAGGTATCCGCATGCTGCTGAGCCGCGAACTTTGCAGGGCCCAACCCCGTGATCAGGATCGGACGAGGACACCCTTCGCACCGGATGAACTCTCCGCGCCGGTCAGTCTCGATCCACAGATGCGAGCCCGCCGCCGTCCGCCACACGTCATGCCGCCCCATCTCGTAACTCCCCTTCCCTCTCATCCACCAGCCGCTGAAACTCGACCACCCTGGATGCCGGGAGGGCCGACGCCCCACGCAACCGCCGCGCGATCAGCCGCCCCGCTTCCAGGCGGAACCACACCACCGGGTCCCCGTGCGCACCCACATGCGCCACCGCCCGAACCAGCCGCACGTCCACGCCCAGCTCCGCCAGGACCGCGTTCAACTCGTCGGCAACTTCACTGGCTTCCCGCCAAGACGACACATAGTTCGTTCCGGGAACGAACACCGCATCCTCCGCACCGCCAAAGCCCCCGCCCGACGATGTCCCTTCCTCCATCGCACAACCCAATCCGGCCACGGCTGCACCGGTCACGGCAGCCGACAATCCTTGCCCGCTCGAACTCTCATCCAGCGCAGACCGGGCCGCGAGTCCACTCTCACCCAGTCCCCAAACAAACACTCTCCGTAAGAGAAGCAGACTCCCACCAGCCTTTAAGCGACCGAACAGTCTGTTCTGCTGTCCGCTTCGGAACCGCCGAGAGGCACCACGCGAGGGCCGCACCACTGGGCACTCACGCCGCCAGCGCCTCAGTGCACGCGCGCCGACGAGAGGTAGACGTGCGCCGACGACTACCGCAGCACGCCGCTTCACCATGGCGGAGCATGTCGCCCGCATCACTCCCCCTCCATAAAAAGTACCGTTCGGTCTGTTCTGGAGCGGCCAGTGTGGGGCCCTATCCTCAAGAGCGTCAAGCGGGACATTTCTGAAGCACTGTCAGGCATTCCGGACCCCACTCCTCGGTTCGCGAAGCCAGACCGAGGAAGGCCGAAGCAATTCCAATACAGCTGAAGGCACTTGACGCAGTCGGCGGTCAAGCCTGGATCTCCGCCCGGACAGCAACGCCCCCGCCCACACTTCAGACCGCCACAAGACTCACCCTTCGTCCACAACACCTTCACGCCTCCGGTCCTGCATTCTGCTTAGCCAGCAGCCGTCAGCCCGCCGGACAGGTTCAACCCTCGACGCATCGCTGAACCATCCCCGAGACCAATCACGTCCAGATCCAGAAACTCAGGCCTTGAAGGTGAGATCGAATGACCGAGCCCCAGAAACCGCGCCGCCGACAGTCCGAACGCGCCAAAACCACCAGACAACAAATCATCTCCGCAGCAGGACTCTTGTTCGAAGAGAAAGGATACGAAGGAGCCGCTATCAATGAAATCATCGAACTCGCGGGAACAAATAAGGGAGGCTTCTATTTCCATTTCCCAGGAGGCAGACATGACCTGGCAGTAGCCATCCTTAATTCGACACTAGCCATGGAAGGCCTACAGCCGCAGGAACTCAAGCTACAAGAAGTAGTAGACACCGGCTCGATTCTTGCTTACAGAATCACCAAAGAGGCGGACCTACGGGCAGCCCTGCGCCTGTCACTTCACAAGAATGCACGGGACATCTACGGAACGCCGTGGCCCGACTGGATCACGATCAACACCACTCAGCTGACCGAGGCCCAGCAGAGAGGCGAAGTACGAGCAGGAGTATCACCCACGGAACAGGCCTACCAAATCGCGGGCGCCTGGGCCGGCCTGGTAGTCGTCAGCGAGGCAATTGATGGCCACCTGAATAACGTTGAAGAAAGGGTGGCCCGGATGTACATGAACCTGTTGAGCACCATTGCACACCCCGGCACCCTGCCGGAAGTTGACTTCTCCATGGATCGTGGCCGCCGACTCTACACAGCCCACCTCGAACGGAAAAGTACGCCACCGCCCGACGCCACGGCATAAACTGCGATACTCGCAGACCATAAACACGAGGCAGCTCAAACCGCCACCGGCCCGAAACGCAGAATTCCATTCCCCGATGCAGCGCGCATGGGCCTGCAAAAACAAGCGGCCCCCTCTCCGCCGAAGCAGAGAAAGGGCCGCCCACTCACCTCACCATCCTGGGTGCCGGATCAGTAGAGGTACTCCTCAGTCACCCACCCGACATAGCCGCCGGGCAGACCGCCGGCCGAATCGGTCTGCAACATGACCAGGTCCCACCACTGCCCTCCACTGTCACGCGCAGAAGCGATGACCTGCACCGGTTCACCCTCGTATATCTGACCGAGGATCCCCGAGCCTGCACCAGGCCCCAGGCGCACCCGGAGCCCATCCACCGTCGCCGTGCGCACCGTCGCATAGTTCACGGACGAGGCAACCTCACCGCGACTCGACCCCGCCGGACCCGACGGAACCGCCGCCGACGCCGCCGACACACCCACCAGGCCGACGCCCGCCACCAGCGCACCCGACACAACCAGCGTTCGCAGAGCCTTACGCCCCATGATCAATTTCCCTTCGCTCGAAACAGCGTGAGCGGCCTGGTTCCACACCTCGGGAAGCCAGCCACTCATCCGAATGAGCCGCAAGCATCTAATGCGAACCCTAGGGAGGTCAACCACTTATCCGGATAAGCTTAGTCTCGGTGACCGAAGTGACAGGACCTGATGCCTTGTCAGTTCAAGTACTGACAGACAACGAGCGCTCGTACACGGCCTGCGCCGCACGATTGCGAAGGTGCGGTTTCAGCATCGCTTGCATGTTGCTGATCTTCTGATCTGCACTCCCCGACTGAACAAGTGGGTAGTCATCCAAGACCGTGTCCCACGTCGTGCACGCTTCTTCAAGACGCCCTAGCTCAAGCTCACGCTCGGCCAATAGTGAGTTGTAGCGGACGCTGACGCGTCGGTAGTGGCTGTGCCGCAGCCGGTTCGACTCCTTCAGAGACTCCACAGCACCCTTCTTGTCGCCAAGGGCGTAGCGCACTTGAGACACGTGGTATGCCAGGGATGAGGGCGCATAGCTCCCGAAGGCCTTTGCTCGGGACTCGGCCCGTTCCATGGCAACTTCGGCTTCCTTGATGAACTGCATGGCTTCGCCTCGGTAGCCGCTCCCGCTAGCCGCGTAGGCGTGCGCCTGCTGACCGGCAAGGAACGCCCGCATGCGCGGCCCCGCACTAGGTGATGCTGCCGCAGCAGCGTCAGCCAAGCGGACAGCCTGGTCACTGTGCCCCAGGTCCACGGCTTGAAGACTCATGCCCCGCAGGGTGGTGCAGAACGTCAGGTGGTCCTCTGCCGCACCTGCCAGCTCCAGCGCCTTCACGTAGTAACGCTGTGCCAGTCCTTGAAGCCCTTCGTCCACGGCCATGAAGCCCGTGAGGTACAGAAGATCTGATGTCGCCGAAAGAAGAGCCTTCCTGACGTCCTCAGGCGCGTCAGCCTGGAGATGCGGAACCACGGTGTTCACCAGGAAGGCAGCAGCCATGGGCCGGGCAGCACGCCCACCGAACTGGTCGTCGAGGTCGGAGACCTTCTCAGTCATGGCGGCGACCGCGTCCACCTCGCGGAATCCGATGCGCCGAGCCTTCCCGGACTGCACTGCACTGAGCCGGCCGACGACATCCGGCCAGTCAGGAATGGTGAGCGCGACCGAGAACAGCGCGGCACCGAGGACACCACGGCGGGACGGATCCATGTCTTGCCTCCCCAGCTCCATCAGCCCTTCCAAGGTATCTAGCCCGCCAGATGTTCCAGGAGCAGGAGACGGGAATCCGGCGTCCGCAGGCGTGATGGGACGGCGGAGCTTACGGGAGAGCGTTTCGAGGATGAGCGGCCGGACGACCGGTCGGGGGGTTGTGCCGCCAAGCCAATGGTTCACGGCGGAATCGTCGTAGCGCAGGGGCATGCCGGACTCAGTGCCGACACGGTTGACCGCTGTGGCGAACTGACGCTGGCTCCAGCCCGTTTCGGCATGTAACCGGCTCAGGGCTTCGTTCGGTGGGCGCTTGCTCATCGTGAACTCTCCTGCGCTTCCTGAACTTTCAGGGCTTTCAAGTCCGCACGTCGTGGTCACCGTACCGCTCACGGTGTTCGTGCGGTTGCGTAGAGGCAGGGAGTTCAACCCAGGGAATGACCACAGATCTGATGACGGAGTGCCCATGTTGCTGGTGGACGAGGAGGCCCCTCCCTGGGGCCGGGTACGGACCGGCTACCAGGTTCAGGCCTCCGCTCATTACCCCGACGGGCGGTCGGTGTCTCTCGGAAGTACAGCAGCCACGACACCGCGCTTAACCATCCGTTGGTTGCGAAGGCGCACCAGCGCTGTGGCGGACCAGTTGGACCCGCCCTTCGCACGCCCTCTCCGAGCCTGGCTCAGCGACGACACCGAACGGGAACGAGCTCTGGAACGTCTCGCCCGTGGCGAGCGGTATGAAGTCCAGGCCCAGGACGACGGGGGAGTTGCATACGTTCTTGCTGCTTGGCCCGTCGCCGTAGACCTGAGCGCCTATCTCGCCCTCTGGCAAGCGGAGGGGACAGCATGGCAACCCCGGTAGGCCAGACGCTGACCGAGCCTGGATTTTGGTTCGAGCGGATCAGGTACACCTCACCGGCCGACAACACCGGGTTGCGTCCAGAGAAGTGGTGTACGGGTTCGACCTGATCCGGGGGTTTGCTCCGGCATCGGGATGGTGCCCGCATAGTTGAACGGCCACCGGC
>NZ_JBHVGZ010000155.1:0-5014 GCF_042800355.1 Streptomyces sp. NPDC057623 | reverse complement strand
TTGTCCAACGTTGTCTATCGGATCATGAAGCGCGATCAACGGAGCCAACTTCCTACGGCCGCTTGACACACAGAGGCGCTAATCAGCGGTCTGTCGATGCCTCCGGAGTCGGTGACACCACCCCCCAAGACATGCGGTCGACAGGGGGAGAAAGTCATGCCAACTCCGAAGGCCGGGCGCCCCATTGCGGGGCTACCAAAAAGGTAATGGGGGGGAGCGGCGCGCCGGGGATCACGTGGCTGACCGCCTCTTCGCTTGCGCCGAGGGCTCGGAAAGAGCGGTCGGCAGTAACTCTCGAAAGGTCCTGCATGATTCCCGACCAACCGGCCCGCATCGTGAGCGGGATGCGCGATTCCCGCAGGAGACGGCACGCGCTTCGGCTGAAGGCGGGGCGGACGCAGACAGGCGCCCGCCCCATGTCGACGGGTCACCCCGCCGCTGTCACTGGGACATGCCGCGGAGGAGGACCCACCTCCCCGGCACGTCGTTGCCGACGGTCTCCTCGCAGTGGTATTCGGAATCGCCGTTGTACTTGGACAGAGCGGTAGCACATTCAAGCGCGGAATCGTAGTAACCGATCGCCGTGGCCGCGGCAGCAGGAGAAGCGGCCGCGAGCACGATTCCGACGGTGGCCGCGACGCTCGCGGCCACCAGGGAGAGTTTCTTGCCCATGATTCTTCTTTCTGTTCTGTGGGGGAACTGCGCGGCGAACCAACTGTGGGTTCGCGTCGCAGGGTGTGAAGGTCCACGAGCGCGCTACGGCCGTCCGGGAAGCACTGCCGCACAGGGACTCCTAGGGTCCGACAGGGACTGCCGGACGCCCTCCTGGGCGTTTCCTGTACCGCGAACCTGTGAGACAGACTAGATCGCAAAACATCAGTGAGTCAATATGTCTCAGAGTTGGTTTTGGTGGAGGAAACGGGGAGGTCAAGGTGCACCTCACCGTGAGATCGTGTGCAACGGAGAGACGCTGCGAGTCGAGGCGTCTCGCAGGCTTTTTGGTGATGAGGTGCCCCCATGTCCCGGTCCAGCAACGACCCCCGCGCCCTCCGCAGCCGCGCCGCAGCCCTGGCGGCCGCCACCGAACTCCTTGTGGAGGGTGGACCGGAACAGGTCACCCACGCCGCCGTCGCCGAACGCGCGGGAGTGGGTCGGGCCACCGTCTACCGCCACTGGCCCGACCTGGACACCCTGCTCCTCGATACGCTGGCCACCGACGCCCGCCCCTTGATCACGCCGGATCACGGTCCGGTCCGCGACCAACTGTTGGCCCACCTGGAAGTACAGGCCGACTGGCTGAACAAACCCGTCGCCGCGTCGATCATCGCCACCATCATCGAACGCGCGGAACGGGATGAAGCTGTGCGGCTCCTCCGCGAGGACATGTTCGGTCGCGCCGACGAGCAGTTCGCCGAGGCACTCTCCGGCGCCGCCGCACGCGGCGAATTCCGCCCCGGCATCGAGGAACACGCGAGGGAGGTTGTCTCCCGGATCCTCGGCCCACTGTTGTTCCAGCGGTTCATGCTCGGCGTCCCACTCACCAAGGAAATGATGGTGAGCGTAGTCGACGCCGCACTCGCCCCCTGGCTGCCGGACGCCTGAGAGCACGCTGCCCCGATGATCACACGGTGGGACCTACCCGTTCCCAGCCAGTGAGCGGCATCTCCGAGCAACGCAGCTCGATCGAAGTTGAGCCTGTCCGGACCGGGCGGTCGTAGAACCCGAGCAGCGTCACCAAGTCCGCAGCCGAGAGCGCATGGCGGATCCTGGAGTCCTAGTCCGCGAAGGCCCGGCGAACGTCCTCGGGATCGCCGGGAGAGCTCCTCGGTTCTGTCTCGTCTCGCGTGGCCGAGCCAGGCAGTGTGCGTGTCACCGAGTTCGTCGAGCAGCACGGCCGGCGCGAGGCCGCGGTAGGCGGCGTACCCGCTCGGCCTCGGGGTGACGGACACGCCGAGCGCGGCCGTGCGGGAGGCGATTGCGCATCGGGGAAGGTGTGCGAGCCGCACGCTGTCTGGTTCTGACCATGGCCGGTCTCGATCCGACCCGGTTCCGGGCCGCTTTCCCCGTTACGTTGGGTGAAGCCGCAGGCGGGCACGTACGCCGCGGCGGAAGGGACCTCGCGGATGACCACCCAGTACGACACCCACAACGAATTCCCGCTGCCCTCCGGCCTCCGGGCGGCAGCCGACACGCTACGTACCTGGCTCGGCGAGGCCGACCGTGTCCTGATCACGGCCGGTGCCGGTCTGAGTGCCGCCGCCGGCTACGACTACGGCGACGCCGGGCGGTTCAGGGAATTGCTCCCGGCGTTGTACCGGCTCGGGCTGCGCTCCCGGTACCTGTTGGGCGTGCCGCTGCCTGCGGACATGATGTGGGGCTACTGGGCCGTCCACATCGACGACATCCGGTTCGGCACCCGCCCCAACGCCCTCTACCGGCGGCTGCGCGAGCTGGTCGGGGACCGTGACCACTGGGTGATGACCTCGAACGTCGACGCGCTGTTCGCGCGCAACGGCTTCGACCAGGACCGGATCTTCACCCCCCAGGGTGACTACGGCCGACTGCAGTGCACGGTCCCGTGCGCACAGGAGACCTGGGACAGCAAGCCGTTCTACGACCGGATCATCGCCGCGTACGACCGGGAATCGGGGCGGGTGACCGATCCGGCCGCCCTGCCCGTGTGCCCCAACTGCGGCGCGGACGTGTTCCCCAACGTGCGGGTGGGACCCGAGTTCGTCGACGGCGCTTTCATGCCGGCCTGGGACCGGCTGACGCGGTGGCTCGACGACGCGCCCGGCGATGCCCGCCTGCTCGTCCTGGAGTTCGGCGCCGGTTTCAATACTCCGGGCGTGATCCGCCGGCCCGGCGAGAACATCGTTCGCCACTCCCCCGGAGCCCGCCTGGTGCGCGTCAATCCCGGCCACCCGGACGTCCCCGACGATCTCGGCAATCGCGCCCTGGCCGTGCCGTTCGGGGCGGACGACCTCCTCGACGCACTGTCCGGAAGCGAGCTCAGCGATGACCGATCTGTCTGAACCGACACTGGTCGTCACC
The DNA here is from genome assembly GCF_042800355.1 of Streptomyces sp. NPDC057623. Classification (NCBI taxonomy): domain Bacteria; kingdom Bacillati; phylum Actinomycetota; class Actinomycetes; order Kitasatosporales; family Streptomycetaceae; genus Streptomyces; species Streptomyces sp. NPDC057623. The sequence goes on along the minus strand of NZ_JBHVGZ010000155.1, from coordinate 1,960 downwards.
GGCGCCACCGGGCGTCTGGGAGGACGTGTCGCCCGCCGCCTGGCCTCGCGGGGTGTGCCGCAGAGGCTACTGGTGCGCACCCCGGAGCGGGCTCCCCGGCTGCCCGGCGCCACACGGGTCCGGGGCGACTACGGCGACCGCGACTCGGTCCTGCGCGCACTGAGCGGTGCGAGGACCGTATTCATGGTGTCCGCTCCCGAGAGCGCCGACCGGCTCTCCCAACACCGGGCATTCGTGGATGCCGTTGCGGAGGCGGGCGTCGAGCACCTGGTGTACGTGTCCTTCTTCGGTGCCGCGCCCGACGCCGCCTTCACCCTGGCGCGCGACCACTTCCACACCGAGGAGCGCATCCGGGCCCTCGGCCTCACTCACACCTTTCTGCGTGACAACTTCTACGCGGAGCTCGTCCCGGAGCTGGTCGGTGCCGACGGTGTCATCCGGGGACCGGCCGGGCAGGGGCGGGCGGCCTTCGTCGCCCAGGACGACATCGCCGACGCGGCCGCCGCGATCCTCGCCCGTCCGGCCGACCACGCCGATGTCACCTACGACCTCACCGGCCCGGAGTCCCTGACGCTGGACGAGGCCGCCGCCGTCCTGTCCGAGGTGCAGGGACGCACCATCACGTACCAGCCCGAGACCGTCGAGGAGGCGTACGCTTCCCGCGCCTCCTCCGGCGTCCCGCAGTGGCAGCTCGACGCCTGGGTGTCCACCTACACGGCCATCGCCTCCGGCCGGCTCGACGGTGTCAGCGACGCCGTCCCCCGCCTCACCGGCCACCCCGCCACTCCCCTCGCCGACGTCGTCCGCGCGAGCCGATCCTGAACCGTCGACCGTCCCGTACCGTCCCGCTGGAGCACACATGACCACCCCTCGCCCCGGCACAGCGAACCACGCCGGACCTTCCGCCGGGCTACCCCTGGACACCTACCGTGCGGCCGTCGCACTGGACCAGCCCTTCCGGGCCGCCGCCCCGCCGGCCCCGGCCGACCGACTCCTCGGGCACATCCACGAGGCGCTCGGCCTGCTGAGCGGCGACCCGGCCGTGTCACGGCTCGGACTGAGCGGCGACACGGTGCGCAAGCTTCGCGAGGCCGACTTCGCGACGACCCGCGGGGCGCTCAGGGCCCTGCTGACCGTCCGCGGTCCCGGCCCGCTTCCCGACGGCGCCGCGGCCGAACTGGACGCCCTCCTCGGCGGCGAACGCCTGGCCCGTCCCCTCGTGGACGCGGGTCGGCTCCCCAGCATCGCCGAGACGTTCCCGGGCACGTCCTACCCGGCAGCCGACCGGACGGCGCTGTGGCAAGGCGACATCACCACCCTCGCGGCCGACGCGATCGTCAACGCCGCCAACAACGCCCTGCTGGGCTGCTTCGTCCCACGGCACGCCTGCATCGACAACGCCATCCACAACGCCGCGGGCCCGCGGCTGCGCGACGACTGCCACCTGATCATGGGCCTGCAGAACGGCCCGGAACCGACGGGGACAGCCAAGATCACCCGCGGATACCTCCTCCCGGCCCGATACGTCCTGCACACCGTCGGTCCCATCGTGGACGGCCCGCCGGACGCGAGGCACGAACGCGCTCTCGCCTCGGCCTACCGCGCCTGCCTGGACGTCGCGGCCGAGGTCGAGCCCGTCCGTACGGTGGCGTTCTGCGCCATCAGCACCGGTGTCTTCGGCTACCCGAAGGCTCCGGCCGCCCGCATCGCGCTGCGGACCGTGGCCGACTGGCTCGAAGCCCATCCTGGCCGACTGGACCGTGTGGTCTTCACTGTGTTCAGCGACGACGACCGGGACGTCTACCGGGCGGCCCTGGCCTCGGGGGCAGTTCGGACCAGGCAGCCGTGACAAGACTGCGCAGCGACTAGCCTCGCGCTTTCACGAGGTGGGCTGTCCAAGAGTTGATCAGAAACACGGAAAGTGCCCTTGACCTGCAACGATAGGACTTGCTGAGGGTCC
>NZ_JBHVGZ010000154.1:0-5073 GCF_042800355.1 Streptomyces sp. NPDC057623 | reverse complement strand
TGTTCCGCTCTTGGGCGACCGCGAACACTCCCTGAGCAACCACACAGCAGCGGGCCACAGAACCCGGTGAACCTATGCGGTCAGAGCACTAGCGATCTCCCGCCACAAGCTGGCCCGGGACGGCGTGGAGGACCGGCTCGGCTCGCTCAGCCTGGTCTCCAGCATCATCGTGCTGTGGACGACCCGTTACGTCGACGCCGCCGTCGCCAGTCACCAAGCCGAGGGCCAGGCGATCCGCGAGGAGGACATCCCCGTGTCCGGGGCGGAGGTGCCCCGGTTCTCCCCTCTCAAGCGCCGCAACATGAACATGCTCGGCCGCTACAGCTTCACCGCCTCGCCCCGGCCGCCGGCGCACTGCCCCCGCTGAGTTACGCGGACGCGCTCGAACTGGACGAGGACGACGAAGGCACGGACTGAACGCCCGCATCGGGTGACGCGGGCATATCGGGTGGCCGTGTGCTAGGAAATCGCAAGCGCCAGTGGGGGAGCGAATGTCAAGCTGCCTGACATGTCCGACTAAGCCTTGATTGATGCGGCCGCCCTGGCGGCCTGCTCGATCTTCGCCCAGTAGGCTGCACGGGCTTCCTCGTCGATCTGCTGCTCGTTTTCGGCGCGTACCCCCGGTCCGGCCGTCGAGGCCCTCGCGCAGGATGTCGGCGTGCCCGGCATGCCGGATGGACTCGCCGAGGACATGGACCATGATGGCGAACAGGTTCGTGTTGGGGTAAGGCTCCGGCCACCATGGCACGTGACCGGGGGCGTCGAGGGGAAGCTCGTTGATCGTCGCGTCCGAGTGTTCCCACGTGCGCCGGTAGAACCCGATGATCTGATCGCGGGTCTCGTCCTCGGTCGCCCACAGATCGCTGCCGTCGTGGTCCTGCCACCGTGTCAGCGGTTCCGGGGAAGGGCGGTCGAAGACCTCGCCGAAGTACCTGGCTTCGACGGTGGCCACGTGTTTGAGCAGGCCGAGGAGGTTGGTCCCGGTCGCTGTCAAAGGTCGACGGGCGTCGTGTTCGGACAGGCCGTCGAGTTTCCAGAGCAGCGCCTCGCGGTCCCGCCGCAGTCTCCCGTGCAGGTTGTCCTTCGCGAATTCATCGATCATGCGGCATGAACCTTCCATGGGCTGTTCGTGGTCGGCGTGGGGTGGGGGTGGGGTGCGTTGCGGCTCGCGGCCGACCCGACCTTCGACGGTTACTGCACAGGAGAACTGCACGCATGCTGTTCGGTGCCGGTCTCTGATCCCGTTGAGTAGTTCGGGACGGGGACCGGGGAGGTGGGCGGGTGCCAGGTGAGAATCCAGCCGGCGGTGAGCACCGCCGCGCCGCCTGCCAGGGCGATTGCGCCGCCTGTTCCGATGCCTGCTGCCACCGAGCCGAAGCAGGCCGGCCCAATGCCCTGCAGCGTCATGCTGCCGGAGCCGAGCAGACCGAAGGCCTGGCCCTGGCGATCCTGCGGCAGGGCGTCCAGGAACGGCCGTTGCAGGCCGAGACCGTAGGCCAGTCCGAAGCCGCAGAGCAGCAGCAGACAGGACGAGACGCCCACTCCGGGCTCGGTAGCGAAGCCGACCAGCGGCAGTCCCGTCAGCGCGATCAACGGGACTACCAGTCGCTCCCGGGTGGGTGGCCGCAGCAGTCGACCCACCAGCAGGTCACCGACAAGCATGCCCACCGGCAGACAGCCCATCAGCACCGCGTACCAGCCGGGCGCGAAGTGGTGTCCTCCCGCGTAGGCGACGATCAGACCTTCCGCGCCCGCTGCGAACGCGGGCGGTAGCCACTGGGCCAGCATCAGTCGTCGCACCGTCTGTCCGCGCAGCAGCAGGCCGGCACCGCGCAGGCTTGCCCGGACGGCCCCGCCATCGCCCCGAGCGCTGTCGGGTGTGCCGCCGAACTCTCCCGGCTCCAGCCGGGGTAGCCGGATGCGGACAGCGAGCGCGCAGCCGAGGAAGAGGGCGGCGCTCACCGCGAGCGCCAAGTGCGGGCCGAGTACCGCGACGGCCGCACCTCCCAGCGCCAGACCGAACAATTGCGCGCCGGAGGAGGCGATGTTGTTCAGTGAACGGCCCAGTACATAGGCGTCGCCTTTTAGCCACTGCGCGACCAGCCGACTCGACGCGCCGCCGAACACCGGTGTGACGAGGGCGACCAGCGCCACGACACCGAGACTTGCCGCGATCGGCATCCGCACCAGGGCGAGCAGCAGGGCGGCTGCGCACTCCAAGGCGTAGCCGCCGGCGATGAGCGCGCGGGCCGGCAGTTGGTCGGCCAGTGAGCCCAGCAGCAGTGAGCCGAACAACTGCGGGAGAAAGCCGATGCCGAAGGCCAGTGCGCTCAACAGCGCGGAGCCGGTGGCCGCGTAGACCAGCACCGAGAATGTGGTGATCCGCAGCGAGCCCGCAGTGATCGCCACGGCGCGGGTCGAGAAGAGCAGCCGGAACCGCGGCTCGGCCAGCACCTCCCGGTAGGTGGCACGATGGTTGCCCTGCGGGGGTTCGGCGGTTGGGGTCATGACGCGCAGCCTCGCCGTGCGCCACGCCACTCACCAATGATTCGTCGCTGGACGAATCGAAACAGACGTCCGGCGGTAGCATCGCAGGGTGCTCCGCTTCGAAGTCTCCGTCGAGGACCTGCTGCGCAGCCGCTTCGCACTGTCGCCCGCGATGGACCTCTGCTTGCTGCTTCGCTCGCTCGCCGGCCAAAACCGGCCGCTGCCGCGAGCCTGGGCGACCCGGCTCCTGCCGGCCTTCGAAAGGCTTCGCCGCGGGACCGAACTGGACGCCGCCCTCGCCCTGCACAGCCCGCAATCCGGACCGAACTTCGTCGCCCCGCCTCCGCGCGGCCTCAACCAGACCTGGGCAGACGACCTGGCCATGATCCGGGCCACACCGCTGGAAGCGGCCCGCCACGAATTCGCCACCACCGCGAGCGGCCCGTCCGCCCGTGATCCCCGCGTACGCGCAGTGCTGGACTCCACGGACGCCGTCTCCAGGATCGCCGAGGCGATGGACCAGGCGTGGCACGAGCTGCTCGCCACGGACTGGCCGCAACTGCGCGCGATCTGTGAGCGCGATGTCGTGCACCGGGTGGGTGTGATCGGCGAACACGGATGGGCCACGACCATCGAGAGCCTGCACCCGAGCATCGCCTGGCGCGCCGGCGGTATCGAGATCGGCTTCTTCTCCCCAGTCGGAAACGTCCGCCTCGCCGGCGACGGGCTACTGCTGATCCCTTCGGTCTTCGTCGGGAATATCGCCGCCCACCTGGAAGACCCCTGGCCCAGGACCCTGGTCTATCCCGCCCGCGGCACCGCCGCCCTGTGGGGCGAACAGGCGACCGTCCCCCAACCGGACGCGCTGACCGCTCTGGTCGGCCGGGCCCGAGCCCGGCTGCTGCTGGCGCTGGACGCCCCGGCCAGTACCAGCCACCTCGCCCGAAGCCTTGCCATGGCACCCGGCGCGGTGGGAGACCACCTCGCCATCCTGCGAGGCGCGGGGCTGCTAGTCCGCGCCCGGTCCGGACGGTCGGTGCTCTACCGGCGCACCCCGCTCGGCGAGGCGCTGGTCGCCGGTTCGGGCTGAGGGCTCGGCAGCACTCCCACGTGCCATCGGCCGACCACAGGCGGCGGCGTTCATAGACGGTCTTCCAGGGACCGTACTTCTCGGCAAGATCCCGCCTCTGCAGGCCGGTCCGCACCCGGTGCAGGATTGCGTCGATCACCTGCCGGTGATCCCGCCCCCGGCCACAACGTCCATGGCTCACCGCCAGGAACGGCCGCAACCGTTCCCACTCGGCATCCGTCGGATCGCCCCGCCCCACGCTCGCAACAACGACCCAGGCACGGGGCAGTCACATGATCGCCCGGACAGCTCCTGGTCGAAGTAGAGCGGGATGCCTATGCCTCGGGCTCCGGCTCGGTCCTCAGGTAACGACCCCAGATCTGGGCCTTGCGATAGGGGCCATCCCCGTCGTTGTCGTACTGCGGCGTGTCGAAGGTGACCCAGTACAGCAACTCACCATTGGCCGCCAGTGCATGTTCATTGTGTTCGGGTGCACCCATGGCATCGATCGTTCCAGCAAACTCGACCTGCCAAGGACCGTTCCAGTCCTGGGCACCAACGACCGTGACCCGGCTACCTGGTGCCAGTGCACCCGCTGGCCATACCTGGCTCAAGGGGCGGCCGAGGATGTGCTCCACGGCCTCGCGGTCATCGGCAGCCGCAGCAACGGGGACGGAACTGTCTCTCATGCCGCCCACTCTGCCCGCACCATTTCAGGAGCGCCAGAAGATAAAGTACACGTGGCGCCCAGATGCTGTCTCAGCCATCCTGCTTCGGTTCCGCCGTTTCGCCCGGGCAGGTCTCGTTAGGATCTCCTGATCATGGACGTGATGACGGGGAACGAGATGATCGCCATCCCGCCAGGGCAGGTGACGCTGTCGGACCGGCGGACACAGCGCAGCTGGTCGGTCGAGCTTGCGCCCTACCAGCTCGCGGCATTTCCGGTCACTCAGACGTTGTACGCACAGATCACAGGCCGGCGGCCGAGCACCGCCCAGGGGGAACGGCTACCTGTCGAGTCCGTCTCCTGGTGGGACGCGGCGCGGTTCTGCAACGCCCTGTCCCAGCGCGACGGATTCACGCCCGCGTACCACCTCTTGACCGACGGCGAGGGCGTCGAATGGGACGCATCCGCCGACGGCTACCGGCTGCCGACCGAAGCAGAGTGGGAGCACGCCTGCCGTGCCGGCACGACAGGACCGCGTTACGGGGAACTCGACGACATCGCCTGGTACCGCGGCAACTCGCACGAGCGTATCCACGACGTGGGCGGAAAACACCCCAACGCGTGGGGGCTCTACGACATGCTCGGCAACGTCTGGGACTGGTGCTGGGACGTCTACGACGCAGAGGTCTACGGCACCTACCGGGTGCTCCGTGGCGGTGGCTGGTTCGATGAACACTGGAGTTGCCGGGCCTCCACTGACGGCGGCCAGTGGATACTCCCCGTAGGCGGCCGTTTATCTAGCACTCTGTGGCCGCGAGCTTCCCCACTGGCGGCCGGATACCTCCCCGGA
>NZ_JBHVGZ010000153.1:1513-3324 GCF_042800355.1 Streptomyces sp. NPDC057623 | reverse complement strand
TATGGTTGTGCTTCGGGTGCCGGCCCCAGTGAACTCGAACCGGATGGTTCGGGGTGATGGGTGGCTGGTCGTTGTTTGAGAACTGCACAGTGGACGCGAGCATCTGTGGCCAAGTTTTTAAGGGCGCACGGTGGATGCCTTGGCACCAGGAACCGATGAAGGACGTGGGAGGCCACGATAGGCCCCGGGGAGTCGTCAACCAGGCTTTGATCCGGGGGTGTCCGAATGGGGAAACCCGGCAGTCGTCATGGGCTGTCACCCTTGCCTGAACACATAGGGCAAGTGGAGGGAACGCGGGGAAGTGAAACATCTCAGTACCCGCAGGAAGAGAAAACAACCGTGATTCCGGGAGTAGTGGCGAGCGAAACTGGATGAGGCTAAACCGTATACGTGTGAGACCCGGCAGGGGTTGCGTATACGGGGTTGTGGGATCTCTCTTTCACGGTCTGCCGGCCGTGGGACGAGTCAGAAACCGTTGATGTAGGCGAAGGACATGCGAAAGGTCCGGCGTAGAGGGTAAGACCCCCGTAGTCGAAACGTCAGCGGCTCGTTTGAGAGACACCCAAGTAGCACGGGGCCCGAGAAATCCCGTGTGAATCTGGCGGGACCACCCGCTAAGCCTAAATATTCCCTGGTGACCGATAGCGGATAGTACCGTGAGGGAATGGTGAAAAGTACCCCGGGAGGGGAGTGAAATAGTACCTGAAACCGTGTGCCTACAAGCCGTGGGAGCGTCGGAACAAGGCTTGCCTTGTTCTCGTGACTGCGTGCCTTTTGAAGAATGAGCCTGCGAGTTTGCGGTGTGTTGCGAGGTTAACCCGTGTGGGGAAGCCGTAGCGAAAGCGAGTCCGAATAGGGCGATTCAGTAGCGCGCTCAAGACCCGAAGCGGAGTGATCTAGCCATGGGCAGGTTGAAGCGGAGGTAAGACTTCGTGGAGGACCGAACCCACCAGGGTTGAAAACCTGGGGGATGACCTGTGGTTAGGGGTGAAAGGCCAATCAAACTCCGTGATAGCTGGTTCTCCCCGAAATGCATTTAGGTGCAGCGTCGTGTGTTTCTTGCCGGAGGTAGAGCACTGGATAGGCGATGGGCCCTACCGGGTTACTGACCTTAGCCAAACTCCGAATGCCGGTAAGTGAGAGCGCGGCAGTGAGACTGTGGGGGATAAGCTCCATGGTCGAGAGGGAAACAGCCCAGAGCATCGACTAAGGCCCCTAAGCGTACGCTAAGTGGGAAAGGATGTGGAGTCGCAGAGACAACCAGGAGGTTGGCTTAGAAGCAGCCACCCTTGAAAGAGTGCGTAATAGCTCACTGGTCTAGTGATTCCGCGCCGACAATGTAGCGGGGCTCAAGCGTACCGCCGAAGTCGTGTCATTGCGATATGTACCCCCAACGGGGATCGTGATGGGTAGGGGAGCGTCGTGTGCCGGGTGAAGCAGCACCGGAAGGTAGTTGTGGACGGTTCACGAGTGAGAATGCAGGCATGAGTAGCGATTCACACGTGAGAAACGTGTGCGCCGATTGACTAAGGGTTCCTGGGTCAAGCTGATCTGCCCAGGGTAAGTCGGGACCTAAGGCGAGGCCGACAGGCGTAGTCGATGGATAACCGGTTGATATTCCGGTACCCGCTGTGAAGCGTCAAACATCGAACCAGGCGATGCTAAGTCCGTGAAGCCGCCCTGGAGCCTTCGGGCAAAGGGGAGTGGTGGAGCCGACGAACCAGACTTGCAGTAGGTGAGTGATGGGGTGACGCAGGAAGGTAGTCCATCCCGGGCGGTGGTTGTCCCGGGGTAAGGGTGTAGGCCGGACG
>NZ_JBHVGZ010000153.1:0-1418 GCF_042800355.1 Streptomyces sp. NPDC057623 | reverse complement strand
GTGGCTGAGACCTGATGCCGAGCCGATTGTGGTGAAGTGGATGATCCTATGCTGTCGAGAAAAGCCTCTAGCGAGTTTCATGGCGGCCCGTACCCTAAACCGACTCAGGTGGTCAGGTAGAGAATACCGAGGCGTTCGGGTGAACTATGGTTAAGGAACTCGGCAAAATGCCCCCGTAACTTCGGGAGAAGGGGGGCCATCACTGGTGAGAGCACTTGCTGCTCGAGCTGGGGGTGGCCGCAGAGACCAGCGAGAAGCGACTGTTTACTAAAAACACAGGTCCGTGCGAAGCCGTAAGGCGATGTATACGGACTGACGCCTGCCCGGTGCTGGAACGTTAAGGGGACCGGTTAGTCACATTTCGGTGTGGCGAAGCTGAGAACTTAAGCGCCAGTAAACGGCGGTGGTAACTATAACCATCCTAAGGTAGCGAAATTCCTTGTCGGGTAAGTTCCGACCTGCACGAATGGCGTAACGACTTCTCGACTGTCTCAACCATAGGCCCGGTGAAATTGCACTACGAGTAAAGATGCTCGTTTCGCGCAGCAGGACGGAAAGACCCCGGGACCTTTACTACAGTTTGATATTGGTGTTCGGTTCGGCTTGTGTAGGATAGGTGGGAGACTTTGAAGCGGGCACGCCAGTGTTCGTGGAGTCGTCGTTGAAATACCACTCTGGTCGTGCTGGATGTCTAACCTGGGTCCGTGATCCGGATCAGGGACAGTGTCTGATGGGTAGTTTAACTGGGGCGGTTGCCTCCTAAAGAGTAACGGAGGCGCCCAAAGGTTCCCTCAGCCTGGTTGGCAATCAGGTGTTGAGTGTAAGTGCACAAGGGAGCTTGACTGTGAGACCGACGGGTCGAGCAGGGACGAAAGTCGGGACTAGTGATCCGGCGGTGGCTTGTGGAAGCGCCGTCGCTCAACGGATAAAAGGTACCCCGGGGATAACAGGCTGATCTTCCCCAAGAGTCCATATCGACGGGATGGTTTGGCACCTCGATGTCGGCTCGTCGCATCCTGGGGCTGGAGTCGGTCCCAAGGGTTGGGCTGTTCGCCCATTAAAGCGGTACGCGAGCTGGGTTTAGAACGTCGTGAGACAGTTCGGTCCCTATCCGCTGCGCGCGCAGGAATATTGAGAAGGGCTGTCCCTAGTACGAGAGGACCGGGACGGACGAACCTCTGGTGTGCCAGTTGTTCTGCCAAGGGCATGGCTGGTTGGCTACGTTCGGGAGGGATAACCGCTGAAAGCATCTAAGCGGGAAGCCTGCTTCGAGATGAGTATTCCCACCCACTTGATGGGGTAAGGCTCCCAGTAGACGACTGGGTTGATAGGCCGGATCTGGAAGCACGGTAACGTGTGGAGGTGACCGGTACTAATAGGCCGAGGGCTTGTCCTCAGTTGCTCGCGTCCACTGTGTT
>NZ_JBHVGZ010000152.1:0-5224 GCF_042800355.1 Streptomyces sp. NPDC057623 | reverse complement strand
GTGAGGGGGGTGTCGGGGTGTTCGGTGAGGTAGGTGGCGAGGCGTTGCGCCTGTCCGGCCAGCCCGGTGCTGCCTCGGGCTGAGAGCAGCAGTGGCACGGGGCCCGTACCGTCGGCCAGCACCCGCGGCCGCTCACCGCCCCCCTCGGGCAGCGGCGACGCAGGCTCCTCCACCGGCACTTCTTCGAGGATGACGTGGGCATTCGTGCCGGACACGCCGAAGCCGGAGACGGCCGCGCGCCTAGGCCGGTCCATGTCGGGCCAGGAACGGGCCTCGGTCAGCAGCTCGACATGCCCCGCGCTCCAGTCGACCTGCGGGGTCGGCTCGTCGACGTGCAGGGTGCGCGGCAGCATTCCGTGCCGTAGCGCCATCACCATCTTGATGACACCGGCGACGCCCGCGGCGGCCTGCGTATGACCGATGTTGGACTTCACCGAACCCAGCCACAGCGGCTGCTCCGCATCCCTGTCCTGCCCGTAGGTGGCGAGCAGTGCCTGCGCCTCGATCGGGTCACCGAGCGGGGTGCCCGTGCCATGGGCCTCCACGGCGTCCACGTCGGCACCGGTCAGCCCGGCATTCGCCAACGCCTGCCGGATCACCCGCCGTTGCGAGGGGCCGTTCGGCGCGCTCAGACCGTTGGAGGCGCCGTCCTGGTTCACCGCGGAGCCTCGCACCACGGCCAGGACACGATGCCCGTTGCGCACGGCGTCGGACAGCCGCTCCAGGAGCAGCACGCCCGCGCCCTCGGCCCAGCCGGTCCCGTCGGCCGTGGCCGCGAAGGACTTGCAGCGACCGTTCGGCGCGAGTCCGCGCTGCCGCGAGAAACCGACGAAGGCGTCCGGCGTGGCCATCACGGTGACGCCGCCGGCGAGCGCCAGCGAACTCTCCCCGGCCCGTAGCGACTGGGCCGCCAGATGCAGCGCCACGAGCGCCGAGGAGCACGCGGTGTCGATCGTCACCGCGGGGCCCTCCGCACCCAGGAAGTACGACACCCGGCCCGAGACGACACTGCCGACACCGCCGGTCATCGTGTAGCCCTCGACGCCGTCGGGCACCGTGTCCAGGCGTGTGGTGTAGTCGTGGTTGACCAGCCCGGTGAAGACCCCGACCGGCTTCCCCCGCAGCGTGGCGGGATCGATGCCGGCCCGCTCCAGCGACTCCCAGGAGATCTCCAGCATCAGCCGCTGCTGCGGGTCCATCGCCAGCGCCTCGCGCGGCGAGATCCCGAAGAAGCCCGCGTCGAACTGGTCGGCGTCGTGCAGGAACCCGCCCTCGCGGGCGTAGCTGGTGCCGGGGTGGTCCGGGTCCGGATGGAAGAAGTTCTCCAGGTCCCAGCCGCGGTTCGCCGGGAAGCCCGTGATCGCGTCGCCCCCGGAGCTCAGCAGGTCCCAGAACTCCTCCGGCGAGGACACCCCGCCGGGGAACCGGCAGGCCATCCCCACGATCGCGATCGGGTCGTCGGCGTCGTGGACGAGCTCCGCGTCCCCGGCCACGTCGGTCGCCTCCCCGAGCAGCTCGGCAAGGAGGAAGTCCGCGAGCGCGACAGGCGTCGGGTAGTCGAAGACGAGGGTGGCGGGCAGGCCGGTGCCGACCGCGTCCTGGAGCCGTCGCTGGAGCCTGACACCGGCGAGGGAGTCGAAGCCGAGGCTGCGGAAGTCCCTGGTCGCGTCGATGGGTTCGGTGTGCCCGAGCACCGCGCCGGCCTCGCCCCGGACCAGTTCCAGCACATGCCGGTGCTGCTCCTCGGTCGGCAGTGCGGCCAGCAGCTCGGCATACGTTCCCGTGGCCGCCTGCGTCCCGATGGCGGGCGTGGGGTGGCGGGCTTCGTCGGTGCCGTCGGTGCCCTGGGTGGCAGACCGGCCCGGCCCGGCCGGATCGGCGGACGGGGCGTCGTCCAGCCAGAAACGGCGGTGCTGGAACGGGTAGGTGGGCAGGTCGGCCGTTTCGGACCCGGCGCCCTCGACCAGGGGCTCCCAGGCCACCGGAACGCCGCGGACGTGCAGTTGCGCCAGAGCCGCGACCACCGAGACGGTTTCGTCCGCCTCCCGGTACAGCGCGGGAACGGCCATGAAGGCGTCGCCCCGGTCCCCGGCCGCCCGCTCCGCGAGCGAGGTGAGGACACCACCCGGGCCCAGTTCCAGGAACGTCGTCACGTCCTGCTCGAACAGGGCCGTGAGCCCGTCGGAGAAGCGCACGGTCCGGCGTACGTGCTCCACCCAGTACCGGGGGGAGCACAGCTGCTCGGCCGTGGCCGTCGTACCGGTGACGTTCGAGACCACCGGCACGGCCGGCGGAAGCAGGGTCAGCCCGGCGACGATGTCACCGAACTCGGCGAGCATGGTGTCCATGTGCGGCGAGTGGAAGGCGTGGCTGACCCGCAGGCGCCGGGTCCGGTGCCCCCGGGCCGCGAGTTCCCCGGCGATCCGGGTGACCGTCTCCGCGTCGCCGGAGAGCACGACCGACGTCGGCCCGTTCACCGCGGCGACGGCCACCGCCCCGGGCTGCCCGGTGACGAAGGGCAGCACCTCGTCCTCGGCCACGTCGACGGCGACCATCGCACCGTCGGCGGACACGGACTGCATGAGCCGTCCGCGCGCCGCGACCAGGGTCGCCGCGTCCTCCAGCGACAACACCCCGGCCACATGGGCGGCGCTCACCTCACCGATGGAGTGCCCCGCCAGCACATCGGGACGCACGCCCCAGGACTCGTACAGGCGGTAGAGCGCCGTCTCGGTCGCGAACAGCGCGGCCTGCGCGTACACGGTGCTGTCGAGCAGGGCGGCCTCGGGCGAATCAGGGGCGGCGAACACCACGTCGCGCAGCCGGTGGGGCACATGGTCCGCCAGCCTGCGGTCCAGCGCGGCACACAGCGCCTCGAACGACTCCCGGTACACGCGATGGTGCTCGTACAACTCCCGGCCCATCCCCGGGCGCTGACTGCCCTGACCCGTGAAGAGGAAGGCGAGCCGGCCAGAACCCCGGACACCTCGTGCGGCGCCCTCCGGGAGCGGGCGGCGCTCGGCGAGAGCGTCCAGGGAGGCGAGCAGGCGCTCCCGGTCCGGGCCGACGGCGACGGCCCGGTGGTCGAGCAGCGCGCGCGTGGTGATCAGCGCATGGGCGACGGCGGCCGGATCGACGTCGGGCCCGCCCCGGACGAACGCGGCCAGGCGCGCCGCCTGCTCGGCCAGCGCGTCCGCACTCTGCGCGGACAGCAGCCAGGGCAGGGCGGCCGGAGCGACACCGGCTCCCGGGCCTTCGGCCGAGTCGGACGCTGCCTGTTCGAGGATGACGTGCGCGTTGGTCCCCGACACTCCGAAGCCGGAGACGGCCGCGCGGCGGGGCCGGTCCCTGTCGGGCCAGGGGCGGGTCTCGGTGAGCAGCTCGACATGCCCCGCCGACCAGTCCACCTGCGGCGTCGGCTCGCCCACGTGCAGGGTGCGGGGGAGTACACCGTGCCGCATCGCCATGACCATCTTGATGACACCGGCGACGCCCGCGGCGGCTTGCGTATGACCGATGTTGGACTTCACGGAGCCCAGCCACAGAGGTCGTTCGGCGTCGTGGTCCTGCCCGTAGGTGGCCAGCAGCGCCTGCGCCTCGATCGGGTCGCCCAGTGTCGTGCCGGTGCCGTGTGCCTCTACGGCGTCCACGTCCGCGCCGGTCAGCCCGGCACTGGCCAACGCGCGCCGGATCACGCGCTGCTGGGAGGGGCCGTTGGGTGCGGTGAGTCCGTTGGAGGCGCCGTCCTGGTTGACGGCGGAGCCACGGATGACACCCCAGATGCGGCGCTTGTTGCGTACGGCGTCGGACAGCCGCTCCAGCACCAGCACACCGGCACCTTCGGCCCACCCGGTGCCGTCGGCCGTCGCCGCGAACGCCTTGCACCGGCCGTCGGGCGACAACCCCCGCTGCCGGGAGAAGTCGACGAACGCGTCCGGCCCCGCCATGACCGTCACACCACCGGCGAGCGCCAGGGAGGACTCACCCGAACGCAGCGACTGCGCCGCGAGATGCAGGGCCACCAGGGACGACGAACAGGCCGTGTCCAGTGTCACCGCCGGTCCCTCCAGGCCCAGGAAGTACGACACCCGGCCCGACACCACGGCGTTGGAGGCCCCCGTGATCCGGTGGCCCTCCACCGACTCCGGCATACGGTGCAGGCGCAGCGCGTAGTCCTGGGTGTTCACCCCGGTGAAGACACCGACGTCCCCGCCCCGCAGGCTCGTCGGATCGATACCGGCCCGCTCCAACGTCTCCCAGGAGATCTCCAGCATCAGCCGCTGCTGCGGGTCCATCGCCAGCGCCTCACGCGGCGAGATACCGAAGAAGTCCGCGTCGAAACCGGCCACGTCGTCGAGGAACGCGCCCCGACGGGCGTACGACGTCCCGGGGTTGTCCGGATCCGGGTCGTACAGGGCGTCGAGGTCCCAGCCCCGGTCCGTCGGGAAGTCGGCGACCGCGTCGACGCCCTTCGCCACCAACTCCCACAGCTCCTCGGGACTTCCCACTCCGGCGGGAAAGCGGCAGCCCATGGCGACAATGGCGACGGGCTCGTCCGCGTCCGCCGGCACCGGGGCGGCGGCCGACGCCAAAGCTGCCCCGGTGCCGAGGAGTTCGGCCTCCAGATGCCGTGCCAAGACCCGGGCACTCGGGTGGTCGTACAACAGCGTCGCGGGCAGCCGCAGCCCGGTCGCCGAGCCCAGACGATTGCGCAGCTCGACCGACATCAAGGAGTCGAAGCCGAGGTCCCGGAAAGAGCGCACGGCGTCGATCCGGTCCGCGGACACGTGCCCCAGCACCTGTGCGGCATGCTCGCCCACCAGAGCGACCAGCGCCTTCTCCCGCTCCTCCGAGCCCAGCGCGGCCAGCCGACGGACCAGAGCCGTGCCGTCCTGCCCCGCCTCGGAACCCGCCGCACGACGTCGTACGGGTGCGAGGCCACGCAGCGGAGCCGGAACGGAGCCGTCGAACGCCGAGGCCCTGAGCGCCCCGAGATCCAGCCGGGCCGGCACCAGACCGGCGTCGGAGGAGCGCAGCCCCAGGTCGAGCAGCCGCACCCCGTCCGCGGCGCTGAGCGGCACCATGCCGGCCCGCCGATTGCGCCGCACATCAGCCTGGCCGAGCCGCGCCGTCATTTCGGAGTTCTGTCCCCACCAGCCCCAGGCGAGGGAGGTGGCGGGTTGGTGGTGGGTGTGGCGGTGGTGGGCGAGGGCGTCGAGGAAGG
>NZ_JBHVGZ010000151.1:0-5641 GCF_042800355.1 Streptomyces sp. NPDC057623 | reverse complement strand
CCAACCCCACCCCCAACTGGACCACCCTCCTCCCCACCCCCCACACCACCCCCCACCTCCCCACCTACGCCTTCCAACACCACCGCTACTGGCTGGAGGAGGCGCAGAGCGCGGATTCCGCGTCGGCGGAAAGCGGCGATGTCGAAGCGCGTTTCTGGGCGGCGGTGGACCGTGAGGACCTGGCCTCGCTCACCCGGACGCTGGGGATGGACGGCGAGTCCGGGACGGATTCCGTAGCGGCGCTGAGCACCGCTCTCGGCGTCCTGGCGTCCTGGCGTCGTGGGCGCGACGAGCGAGCCGAGGTGTCCCGTCTGCGGTACCGGGTGGGATGGACGCCGGTCCCGCAGGCGAGCACCGGGGCACCCGCCGGAGCGCTGCTGGTGCTGGCGCCGCCGGGAGCCGCGGAGGACGAGGGCGTCGCCCGGATCATGCGCGCCCTGGACGGTCAGGGCCGGCGGTCCCGGCTGCTGGAGTTCGACGCGGCCCACGGGTCGGATCCCGCCGAGGCCCTCCACGAAGTCCTCGCCGGGGACGGGGAGTTCACCGGCGTGCTGTCCTTGCTCGCGCTGGACCGCCGTATCCGCCCGGAGTCCCCGGCGCTGACCGAGGGCACGGCCGCCACGCTGGCTCTGATGCGTGCGCTGGGCTCGGGCGCGGTCGGGCTGCCGCTGTGGTCCGTGACCAGCGGCGCGGTGTCGGTCGGCCCCGCGGACCGGCTGCGCGCCCCGGAGCAGGCGGTCGTCTGGGGGCTCGGCCGGGCGGTGGCGCTGGAGCATCCGGACCGTTGGGGCGGGCTGGTCGATCTCCCCGAAACGCTCGACGACCGTACGGTGCGGGCGCTGCTCGGCGTGCTGGGCGGGGCGAGCGGCGAGGACCAGGTCGCGGTGCGCTCGGCCGGCGTGTTCGCGCGGCGCCTGCTGGAGAGCCCGCTGCGGAACGAGCCGCGACAGGCCGACTGGCAGCCGCGCGGCACCGTGCTCGTCACCGGCGGCACCGAGAGCATGGGGCGGCATGCCGCACGCCGACTGGCCCTGGCCGGCGCCGAGCATCTGCTGCTCACCGTGGACGGGGACCCCGACGCGTCGGACGTACAGGGCTTCGTGACCGAGCTGACCGGGCTGGGCGTAGGGGTGTCGGTGTCCACGGCGGACGTCTCCAGCCGTGCCGGTGTCGCCGAGTTGCTGGCCGACCCGGCCGAGCGGCCGGAGTTGACGGCCGTGGTGCACACCGTCGACTCCTCCGGGCTGCTGCCGGTCGCCGCCACCGACGTGGACGAACTCGGCAAGGCGCTGCGCGTGAAGGCCGACGCCGCGCTGTACCTTGACGAGCTGCTGGGCGGCCGTCCCCTCGACGCGTTCGTGGTGTTCTCCTCGGCCGCGGGTGTCTGGGGCGGCGGCGGGCAGGGAGTCACGGGCGCGGTCAACGCCTTCCTCGACACCCTGGTCGAGGACCGCCGGCAGCGTGGTCTGGCCGCGACCTCGGTGGCCTGGGGTGTGGTCGAGGGCATCGGCGTGGCCGCCGATGCGGCGGTCCAGGAGCAGCTCCGCCGCCGTGGCGTGCTGCCGATCTCCACGGACGTCGCGATGACGTCACTGGCCGCCGCCCTGCGGTCCGACGACGGTGTCGTGGCCGTCGCGGACATCGACTGGTCGGCGTTCGTACCGGCGTTCACCTCGGTACGGCCGAGCCCGCTGCTCGGGGACCTGCCCGAGGTACGGCGACTCGCCGAGACCGCTGCCGAGGTCGCGGCGGACGACGCCGAGGCGGGCTCCGCGCTCGTGCGGTGTCTCGCGGGCCTCTCCGAGGCGGACCAGAAGCGGACTCTGATGAAGCTGGTCCGCGAACGGGCCGCCGCGGCCCTCGGCCACACTGACCTGGAGGAGGTCAAGCCCAGGCAGGCGTTCCAGGAGATGGGCTTCGACTCGCTTTCGTCGGTCACCCTGCGCAACACCCTGGCCGCCGCCATCGGCGAGAGCCTGCCCGCCACGCTCGTCTTCGACTGCCCGTCACCCGCGGCCCTCGTCGACTTCCTGCACGAGACGCTGGCCGGCACCGACGCCGAGGAGCCGGAGGGCGACGAGGAGGACCTCCGGCGCGTCCTGGCCTCGGTCCCCCTCGACCGCTTCCGCGAGGCGGGCGTGCTCGACGCCCTCTTCTCCCTGGCGCGGACCGAGTCACTCACCCAGGTCAGCCCGGCCGGGGCGACGGCGAGCGTGGCGGACGAGCTCGACGAGATCGACTCGATGGACATCGACGGACTGGTGCAACGCGCACTGGGCGGCACAGAGCAGTGACCGAGAGCTGAGAGACGAGGACATGATGGCCGCTCAGAGCGACAAGATAGTCGATGCCCTGCGTGCCTCCCTGAAGGAGAACACGCGCCTGAAGGAGCAGTACGACCGGGTCGTCGCCGCCGGCTCCGAGCCGATCGCGATCGTGGGTATGGCCTGCCGCTATCCGGGCGGGGTGACGTCCCCGGAGGAGCTGTGGGACCTGGTCGCCTCCGGTGGTGACGGCATCTCCGAGTTCCCGGTGAACCGTGGCTGGGACCTGGAGAACCTCTTCCATCCGGACCCGGACCACCCCGGCACCAGCTATTCCCGTGAGGGCGGGTTCCTGCACGACGCCGACCAGTTCGATCCGGCGTTCTTCGGGATCTCGCCACGTGAGGCGCTGGCGATGGACCCGCAGCAGCGGCTGATGCTGGAGATCACCTGGGAGGCCCTGGAGCGCGCCGCCATCGACCCCGCCACCCTGCACGAGCAGCCCGTCGGTGTCTTCTCGGGCATCGCCTTCCACGACTACGGCGCCGACCGCGAGGACCCCAACGACGGCCTGGAGGGCTTCATCCTCACCGGCGGCGCGGCAAGCGTGCTGTCGGGCCGGGTCTCGTACTTCCTCGGCGCGCAGGGCCCGGCGGTCACCGTCGACACGGCCTGCTCCTCCTCCCTGGTCGCCCTGCATCTGGCGGCCCAGTCACTGCGTACGCGCGAGAGTTCCCTGGCGCTGGCCGGCGGGGTGACAGTGATGGCCGTCCCCCACGCCTTCGCCGCCTTCTCCCGGCAGCGCGGCCTCGCTCCCGACGGCCGCTGCAAGTCCTTCGCTTCCGCCGCCGACGGCACCGGGTTCGCGGAAGGCGCCGGTGTGCTGGTGCTGGAGCGACTGTCGGACGCGGTGCGCAACAAGCGCCGGATCCTCGGTGTGGTGCGGGGATCCGCCGTCAACCAGGACGGCGCCTCCAACGGCCTGACCGCACCCAACGGCCCCTCCCAACGGCGGGTGATCCGGCGGGCGTTGGCGAGTGCCGGGCTGACCGGCGCGGACGTGGACGCCGTAGAGGCACACGGCACCGGAACGACACTCGGGGACCCGATCGAGGCGCAGGCGCTGATCGCCACCTACGGGCAGGACCACGACGCCGAACGACCTCTGTGGCTGGGGTCGTTGAAGTCGAACGTCGGTCATACCCAGGCCGCCGCCGGGGTGGGCGGGGTCATCAAGATGGTGATGGCCATGCAGCACGGGCTGCTGCCCCGCACCCTTCATATCGATGTGCCGACGCCCCAGGTCGACTGGACGGCGGGGCACGTCGAGCTGCTGACCGAGGCCCGCCCCTGGCCCGAGAGCGACCGGCCCCGCCGCGCGGCTGTCTCCGGCTTCGGAGTGTCGGGGACCAACGCCCACGTGATCCTGGAGCAGGCTCCCTCCGTCGCGGCTGACGTCGAGGGTGAGGCTGAGCAGGAACGCCCGGCTTCTGCCAGCGGTTTGGTGCCGTTGGCGGTGTCCGGACGCGGGAGCGCCGGGCTGGCCGGACAGGCCGACCGACTCGCCTCCTACCTGGAGGAACACCCCGACCTCGAACTGACCACCGTCGCCCGCGCTCTGGTGACCGACCGAGGTCAACTACCCGACCGTGGCGTAGTGCTGGCGTCGAGTCGTGAGCAGGCCGTGGCAGGACTGCGCGCACTGGCCCGGGGCGAGCAGGCGCCGGGCGTGATCAGCGGACAGGCCCAGGACGAACCCCGCCTCGCCGTGCTGTTCACCGGACAGGGCAGCCAGTACCCCGGCATGGCCCAGCCTCTCTGCGACGCCTTCCCCGCCTTCCGCGACGCCTTCCACGACGCCTGTACCCACCTCGACGTCCATCTGGCCGGGCATGCCCCGCACCCCGTCGCCGACGTCGTCCGGGGCGAACACGGCGACCTCATCCACCAGACCCTCTACACCCAGCCCGCCCTCTTCGCCGTAGAAACAGCCCTGTTCCGACTACTGGAACACTTCGGACTGAAACCCGACTTCCTCGCCGGACACTCCATCGGCGAACTCACCGCCGCCCACTGCGCCGGCATCCTCACCCTCCCCGACGCCACCGCCCTCGTCGCCGCCCGCGCCCGCCTCATGCACACCCTCCCCGCAGGCGGCACCATGCTCACCACCACCGCCACCCAAGCCGACCTGACAGACCTGCTGCCCCCCAACGTGGACATCGCAGCAGTCAACTCCCCCACCAACACCGTCCTGTCAGGACCCGCCGACGCCATCGAAACCCTCACCAAGGAACTCACCAGCCACGGCCACAAAGCACGCACCCTGACCGTCAGCCACGCCTTCCACTCCGCGCTCATGGAACCGATCCTCGACGACTTCCGTGCCGTCGCGGCCACGCTGGCCTTCCAGGCGCCGCACACCCCGATCGCCTCCGCCCTCACGGCGAGTCTCGACGACGCGGACCACACCACCGCCGACTACTGGACCCGCCACATCCGAGGCACCGTCCGCTTCGCCGACACCCTCACCACTCTCCACCACGCCGGCACCACCACCTACCTCGAACTCGGCCCCGACACCACCCTCACCACCCTCACCACCCAGACCCTCCCCACAGGCACCCACACCATCCCCACCCTGCGCCCCAACACCGACGACACCCACGCCACCCTCACCGCACTGGCCCACCTCCACACCCACGGCCACCCCATCAACCTCACCCCCCTCCTCCACCAGCGCACCCCCACCCCCATCAACCTCCCCACCTACGCCTTCCAACACCACCCCTACTGGCTCAACACCGGCACCCACTCATCCGACCCCACCCACATCGGCCAGACCACCGTCGACCACCCCCTCCTCGGCGCCGCCATCGAACTCCCCGACACCGACGGCATCCTCTTCACCTCCCGCTGGTCCCTCACCACCCACCCCTGGCTCGCCGACCACGCCGCAGGCGGCACCACCCTCGTCCCCGGCGCCGCCCTCACCGACCTCCTCATCCGCGCCGGGGACCAGGCGAACACCAGCCACCTCACCGAACTCGTCATCGAAGCCCCGCTCCTCATCCCCACGGAGGGCGGTATCCAGATCCGCCTGGAGATCGGGGAAGGGGACGAGTCCGGTCAGCGGACCGCCCACCTGTACTCCCGCCCCGACAACGCGGCACCCGGTACCCCCTTCACCAGGCACGCCACGGCCCGTCTCTCGCAAGAGGCTCCGGCGCCCGACTTCGACCTCACGCAGTGGCCCCCGCCCGGAGCCGTCCCGATCGAGGCCGCCGCTGAGCGGGCGTACGGCGAACTCGACGCCACCGGTTACGGCTACGGCCCCGCCTTCCGCGGCCTGCGTGCCGTATGGACCCAGGGCTCAG
>NZ_JBHVGZ010000150.1:0-6160 GCF_042800355.1 Streptomyces sp. NPDC057623 | reverse complement strand
CATCGCACGCCTGAGAGCGCTTTGACCTGGGCTTTGGTGGAGGCGGAACCTTCGGCAGTCGTGTTGATCATTGGCTGTGTGGAGGTCCGGGGTGCCGGTCGAGTTTCTGACGGATGCGCAAGCCGCCGCGTACGCGGCGTTTGACGGGGCGCCATCCCGTACGGAGTTGGAGCGCTTCTTCTTCCTGGACGACGCGGACCGGGAGCTGATCGAGGCGAAGCGGCGGTCTCACAACCGGCTCGGCTTCGCGGTACAGCTGACGACCGCGCGGTATCTCGGGGTGTTCCTGGACGACCCGACCGACGTGCCGGCTGAGGTCGTCGACTACCTCGCCGAGCAGCTCGGTATCGAGGACTCGTCTGTGCTGAAGGCGTACGGGGAACAGCGGTGGAAGACCCGGTTCGAGCACGTGTGGGAGTTGCGCGAACTGCTGGAGTACACGGAGTTCGCCGAGGCGGAAGCCGAGCTGCGGGTGTGGGTGGACGCGCGGGCCTGGACGACCGGGGAGGGCCCGAAGGCGCTGTTCGACGCGGCGGTGGGGTGGCTGCGCGAGCGGCGGGTGCTGCTGCCCGGCGTGACGACGCTCGCCCGGCTGGTCGCGTCGGTGCGGGAGGCGGCGAACCAGCGGCTGTGGGACAGCCTCTACGGGCTGCTGAGCACCGGTCAGCGGGCGGTGCTCGACTCCCTGCTGACCGTGCCGCCCGGCGCGCGGGTATCAGAGCTGGACCGTCTGCGGCGCGGCCCGGTGCGGATCTCCGGGCCGCAGATGAAGTGGGCGCTTGAGCGGGCAGCGGAGATCGACGCGTTCGGTATGGGTGAGCTGGACGTGTCCGGGATACCGCCGCGGCGACTGGCAGAGCTGTCGCGGTACGGCGTGGACGGCAAGGCGTCCCTGCTGCGGCGCCACGGCGACTCCCGGCGCCTGGCCACCCTCCTGGCCACCGCGGTCTACCTGACGAGCAGGGCGGTCGACGACGCGCTGGATCTGCTGGAGGTGCTGATCGCGACGAGGCTGCTCGCGCGGGCGGAGCGGGAGACGGCGAAGCAGAAGCTGAAGACGCTGCCGAGGATGGAGCGGGCCGGGATCAGGCTGGCGACCGCGTTCCGGGTCGTGTTCGACACCACGAGCGAGCAAGTCGACACCGAGTCCGGGGAGATCAGTCCGCCAGAGGTGGCGACGCTGACGGCGATGTGGGAGCGGATCGAGGAGGTGGTGCCGCGCGAGGAGCTGGCCGCCGCGATCGCCGCGTTGTTCGAGCTGGCGCCGCCGATCGACTCGGACGCGGACGAGGCATGGCGGTCGATGCTGGTCACCCGGTTCCCCACCGTACGGCCGTTCCTGGCACTCCTTGTCCAGGTCGTCGACTTCGGCGCCACCCCGGAGGGCCTGCCGGTCCTCAAGGCGCTGAAGTCGCTGCCCGATCTGATGGGGCGCAAGAAGGTCGGCCCCGACGAGATCGACACGTCCCTGCTGGTGGGCTCGTGGCGGCGGCTGGTGCTGAGCGCGCCGCACCTGGAGGCGGGCACGGTGGACTGGAAGGCGTACGTGTTCTGCGTGCTGGAGTCCTTCCATCGGCTGCTGCGCCGGCGGGAGGTCTTCGCGAAGAACTCCTCGAAGTGGGGTGACCCGCGGGCGAAGCTGTTGGACGGCGAGGCGTGGGAGCAGGTCCGCCCGACCGTGCTGGCTTCCCTGAACCTGCCCGGCGAGGCGGGTGAGCACCTGGCGGCGCGGGCCGCGCTGCTGGACGGCACGTACCGGGAGGTCGCCGGGCGGGTGCCGGCGAACTCCCAGATCGTGTTCGACGACGACGGCCGCCTGCACTTCGCCGCCCTTCAGCCGGAGCCCGAACCCGCCTCCCTGAGCGACCTGCGGAAGGCGGTGGAGGCGATGATGCCCCGCGTCGACCTGCCGGAGGTCCTGCTGGAGGTGTTCTCGTGGACCGGCGCCGACCAGGCGTTCACCTCGATCACCGGCGGCGAGGCCCGGCTCAAAGACCTGCACGTGACGGTCGCCGCGCTGCTGGTCGCGCACGGCTGCAACGTCGGCTACACGCCGGTCATCGGCGGGATCGATGCGCTGAAGTACAGCACGCTGTCCCACGTCGACCAGACGTATCTGCGGCTGGCCACCTACCGGGCCGCGAACGCCACCCTCATCGAGCACCAGGCTTCCATCGGCCTCGCGCAGGTGTGGGGCGGCGGGCTGGTCGCCTCCGTGGACGGCATGAGGTTCGTCGTCCCCGTCCCCTCGGTCTACGCCCGGCCGAACCCGAAGTACTTCGGGCGCCGGGGCGGCGCCACCTGGCTGAACATGATCAACGATCAGGCGGCGGGGCTCGGCGGGAAGGTGGTGGCCGGCACCCCGCGCGACTCCCTGTACGTGCTGGACGTCCTCTACGACCGGGACGGCGGCAAGCGCCCGGAGACGATCGTCACGGACACCGCCTCGTACAGCGACATCGTCTTCGGACTCCTCACCCTGGCCGGGTTCGCGTACGCGCCGCAGCTCGCGGACCTGCCGGACCAGAAGATGTGGCGCATCGACCGCACCGCCGACTACGGGGCCTTCACCGACGCCGCCCGTGGTCGGGTTGATCTCGCCCGGATCGAGCGGCAGTGGGAGGACATCCTGCGGATTATCGGCTCCATCCACACCGGCGCCGTGCGCGCGTACGACGTGATCCGGATGCTGTCGCGGGACGGACGGCCGACCCCGCTGGGGGACGCGATCGCGCACTACGGGCGGATCGCCAAGTCCCTGCACATCCTGCGGTTGGCCGACGAGCCCGGCTACCGGCGCCAGATCAAGGCGCAGGCCAACCTCCAGGAGGGTCGCCACGCGCTCGCCCGGAAGATCTTCCACGGCCGTTCCGGGCAGCTTTACCAGCGCTACCAGGACGGCATGGAGGATCAGCTCGGCGCGCTCGGCCTGGTCCTCAATGCCGTTGTCCTCTTCAACACCAGGTACATGGACGCCGCGGTGAACCAGCTGCGCGCGGACGGCTTCGACGTCCGCGACGAGGACGTGGCCCGCCTCTCGCCGTTTGTACGGCAGCACATCAACATGCTGGGCCGGTACTCCTTCCAGCTTCCTGACCTGCCCGGCGGACTGCGGCCCCTACGCGATCCGGACGCCAGCGAGCAGTAAGGACCTTCCCGGCCTGACACACCTGCGTACTGCATGACCACGCGGTCCGGAGTCTCCATTCGCCGCAATGCTTCGGCTGGGGACTTCGGGCCGACCGGAGAACCCGGGGCAGCGCCCATGATGATGATCTCTACGCCGTAGATTAGGCACATGGTGGAGGGGACGCCGGGCGCGGCAAGAACGCGGTTACCGGGGAAGCAGAAGCGAGGGCGGCACGCCGCCACGAAGTCTGACGCGGCAAAGGGCGAGCTGATGC
This sequence comes from Streptomyces sp. NPDC057623, assembly GCF_042800355.1. Lineage (NCBI taxonomy): Bacteria > Bacillati > Actinomycetota > Actinomycetes > Kitasatosporales > Streptomycetaceae > Streptomyces > Streptomyces sp. NPDC057623. The sequence goes on along the minus strand of NZ_JBHVGZ010000150.1, from coordinate 2,756 downwards.
GCTCGTCCATGCTGATGGCGGCAGGGACGGTGGTGTCCCGGGCAACGGGCCTGCTGAGAACAGTCCTACAGGCCGGGGCACTCGGGACGGGACTGCTCGCTACAACGTACAACCAGGCCAACGTGGTGCCGGCGAGCCTGTACTTCCTGCTCATCGGCGGTGCGTTGAATTCCGTACTGGTTCCGCAGCTGGTGAGGGCCAGGATGGAGCAACCTGATGGAGGACGGGCCTTCGAGCAGCGTCTGGTCACCCTCACGATGTCCGTGCTGGGAGTCGGCACACTGCTGGCCGTGTGGGCAGCGCCGCAGATCATCAGCCTCTATCAGAGCGACTCACCGGCCAACCACGAAGCGTTTCAGCTGACAGTGGTCTTCGCGCGGTTCCTGCTCCCGCAGATCTTCTTCTACGGACTGTTCAGCATCCTGGGCCAAGTACTCAACGCCCGGAACAAGTTCGGCGCGATGATGTGGACCCCAGTCCTCAACAACGTCGTCCTGATCTCCATGTTCGGCGTATACCTCGGCATGATGACCGTCCCGGACTCCGTCCAGGACATCACCCAGACCCAGGTCACGCTGCTCGGCGCGGGCACCACCGGCGCTCTGGCGATCCAGGCTCTGGCCCTGATCCCCTTCGCCAGGGCCGCCGGCTTTCGGTTCCGCCCGCGGTTCGACTGGCGCGGCACGGGCCTGGGCAAGAGCATCAGCGCGGCCCGCTGGACCCTGCTGTTCGTCCTCACCAACCTCGTAGCCAGCACGGTGGTGACCCGCTACGCCTCCGCCGCAGACACGGCGCTGCCCAAGGGCGGCGTGGGCTTCTCCGCCTACACCTACGCGCAGACCATCTGGTCGCTGCCGCAGTCGGTCATCACTGTCTCGCTGGTCACCGCCCTACTGCCGCGAATGAGCCGGGCCGTCGCCGAACACCGCCTCGACGACATGCGCGATGACCTCTCCCGGGCCCTGCGGATCAGCGGCGTCGTCATCGTTCCCGCCGCCTTCTTCTTCGTGGCCCTCGGCCCGGAAATGGCGCAGGTAATCTTCGCTCATGGAGCAGCCGATTCAGCGTCCATCGTGCCGCTGGGCCAGATGCTCCAGGCTTTCGGACTCGGCCTGATCCCCTTCTCGGCGCAGTACATGCTGCTGCGCGGCTTCTACGCCTTCGAGGACACCCGGACCCCGTTCTGGATGGCCGTGTGGATCAGTACGGCGAACATCGCCCTGGCCACCGCCTGCCATCTGCTGATGCCCCCGCGATGGGCCGTCACCGGCCTGGCCGGCGCCTACGCCGCCTCGTACGCCATCGGCCTGCTCATCACCGCAATGCTTTTGCGACGACGTCTCGAAGGCCGGCTGGACGGCAAGAGACTGTGCCGCACCTACGGCAAGCTGACGACCTCTGCCCTCGCGGCGGGAGCGCTGGGCTGGTTGGTGGCGCGCTCATGCTCCAGCACCGTCACCTCGACCACCTGGGCACCCGCTCTGGGCCTCGCTGCGGGCGGCCTCACGATGCTCCTGGTGTTCGTGCTGCTCGCACGAACCTTGAAGATCAGCGAGCTGCGGAGCCTGCCGGGCCTGGGGTGAGCGCCCGGTCTCGGCTGAGTCGCAGCGGCCGGTCATCGGTGGCTGTCACCGGGCGCAAGCAGGCTGGTGACCTCGGCGATGGCCTCCGGCGACGGCTTGAAGTAACGACGGAGATTCTCCGGCTTCTTGTGCCTCGACTTGGCCATCAGCATCAGCAGACTCGCCCCCGCCTCGCCGAGGTGCGTCAGAGCGGAGTGGCGGTATTCGTGCAGGTCCCAGCCGGTGCCGGGCCCGCGTACGGCGGTGTGCTCGTCCAGCAGGCCACGAGCCTGCCCGTATGAGAGCCGGGCGAGGCCAGTGTCCGGGCACACGTCCCGAGGACTGACGACCTTGCCGGGGCCAGGCCGCCGGTGAGTAACGAACACCGGCCCCCGCGTACGGCCCTTGAGTAGGCGGGGCAGAAGCCGGGCGGTGCCGGCGTCCCAGTAGACCGTTTCCAATACGAAGTCCTCGCGGGCCTGGCCACGACGGCGGGCCTTGGTCCGGGCGCCCTTGGCCTTGACCTGGCAGCGGCGCCCGGCGAAGTCCAGGTCCTCGATGTTGACGCCCAGGATCTCGTCGGACCGCCCGGCGGTCTCGTAGAGCATCCGATACAGCGTCTTCTCCCGCAGGTGCACCTCCCGGCGGGCGATCAACCGGTCGATGGCCATGCGTGAGCGGGCAGGCGTCTCGGATTCCGGTATCGCCAGCCGCTTGGCCCAGGCGGGGACTGCCGGGGCATCGTGGCCCCGCTCGCGGCACCAGCCGAGCCAGGAGAGCACCGCCGCCCGGCGTGCGTTCCACGTGTTGACCGCCGCGGTGCCCCACAGCAGTTCCAGAACCTCGCCGATCTCGTCGTCCGCCACCATCGCCAGCGGCCGACTCTCACCGAGCCGCTCAGCGGTCTTGCCGACCCCGATCCCGTAGTTCCGGACCGTGTTCGGGTTGCGGAGCGAGTCGAGGAACACGTCGGCCGCCGCCCGAACGGTCAACACCTTGCCAGTCGGCAACTGCACGACGGTGGGCACCGCTTCCCCCCTTGCCACAGATAACAGGGCCGCTTCGCGTAGCGGCCAGAGAACGTCACCGCAGGTGACGAATCAAGTTGCCAAAGATAATAGGGCGTTATCTGTGGAAAGATTTCAAAGGGGTCCGGTGCCGACGCACCGTCATCCGCCCACCAGGGCCGATCGA
>NZ_JBHVGZ010000149.1:0-6981 GCF_042800355.1 Streptomyces sp. NPDC057623 | reverse complement strand
TCGAGGTCGAAGGTGGTGACGATGAGGACGCGGGTGCGGCCGCCGGTGGCGATGATGCGGCGGGTGGCCTCGATGCCGTCCATGCCGGGCATGCGAATGTCCATGAGGACGACGTCGGGGCGGAGTTCCGCGGTCATCCGGACTGCCTCGGCGCCGTGCTCGGCCTCGCCGACCGGTTCCAGGCCCGCTGTGCCCTCCAGGAGCATGCGTACGCCCATACGCTGGAGGGGCTGGTCGTCGGCGATGAGTACGGTGGTCATGGCAGATGGTCTCCTGATGCCGACGGGCCGGGTGCGGCGGGTACCTCCAGTACGACGTCCACGAGCCAGCCATGTCCGGTCCCCCGCGGTCCGATGTTGACGGAGCCGCCGTACATGGCGGCCCGCTGGCGGATGCCGATCAGGCCGTGCCCGGCCTCGCCCGGGCCGGTTCGTGGTTCCGGCTTCGTTCGTACGGACACCCCCGGCGGTGCGCCGGTGTCGGCGACCCGGATCCGCACCTTGCCGGCATCGGCCGTCACGGAGACCTCGGCCCTGGAGCCGGAACCCGCGTGCTTGAGCGTGTTGGTCAGGGCTTCCTGGACGATGCGATAGACGGTGAGCTGCACGCCGCTGCCCAGCGAGTCGAGGTCGCCGACGGTTCGATAGGTCACCGTCAGACCTGCTGCACGTACCCGCGCCAGCAAGGGATCCAGATCATGGATCCCCGGCTGTGGGCTGAGCATCCGCGCGTCCTCCCGCTCCTCGCGCAGGACGCCCAGGACCCGGCGCAGTTCGCTCATGGCCTGGCGGCCGGTGTCGCCGAGGATACGCAGGGCCTCGGCCGACTGCTCGCCCCGGTTGGCGGCGAGGGTCGCGGCGCCGTCGGCCACGCTGACCATGACCGAGAGATTGTGGCCGACGATGTCGTGCATCTCGCGCGCGACCCGGGAGCGCTCGGCGGCGGCGGTGAGTTGGACGCGCTGGTCGCGCTCGATCTCCAGGCGTCTGGCACGGTCCTCCAGCGCCGCCAGGTACATCCGGCGGATCCGCAGGGTCAGACCGATCGCCATGGCCGCCGTCGCCGTGCCCAGCAGGAAGAACAGGCCGCGCAGCGGATTGCCGACATCCACCAGGACGCAGACCGCCACACTCGTCTCGGCCACCGTCACCGCGGCGGCCCAGCCCAGCACGCGCAACGAACCGTGCAGGGCCAGCGTGTACAGGGCGACCAGCGTGCTGATCCCGGCCTGCTGCCACACGCCGAACGACCACTGGACGAGGGATACCAGAGCGATCACGAAGAAGGTGACGGCCGGGGCCCGGCGGCGCCACCACAGCGGCACGATGAGTGCCGCGGCGAAGAGGTAGACGACGCCGGACGGTACCTGACCACGGTGGACCGCCTCCCCGAAGGGACCGCGACTGCCGCTGGAGAGCAGGTCGGGCAGGCTGATGAGGACGACGACCAGCACCACCACGGTGTCGAGCAGCCACGGATGCCGGCGGTCCAGCAGCTGCCGGTCTTGCCGGCCGCGCCAAATTCGCCCCAGGACCGGGTGAGCCCAGTCGGTGTCGAACCCGGGGGGCGGCGCTCCCGCCGCCCTCCGGGCGGTGTCCGCGGCGGCTGCCGCGCGTTTCGCGCTCATGGACACCATTGTCCTCACGCCCTGGTCAGGCGTCGGTCTTGACGAGTCGGAAGGCCGCCCCGGCGAGGGCCAGTGCCACCCAGCCGGCGAAGACCGCGAGCCCGGCGCCGGGTGAGAGGGAGCCGGAGGTCTCGTGCAGGGCGTAGACGGCCGAGCCCGCGTTGCTGGGGAAGTAGGGGCTGAGCGTGTCGTACCAGGAGTCGGGCAGCAGCGAGGCCAGGCCGGGCAGGATCAGCAGGACGCCGACCAGGGCCGCGATGGCTCCGGCGGACGAGCGGATCAGCACACCCAGGGCCACGCCGAACACGGCCACCAGGGCGAGGTAGACACCGGCGCCGGCCAGGCTGCGCAGGACGCCGTCGTCGGAGAGGGCCAGCGAGATCTGCTCGCCGTCCAGACCGGGGGTGCCCAACTGGAAGGCGGCCAGTGCTCCGAGGGTGGTGAGGATGAGGGCGATGGGCCCGATCACGAGGGCCTTGGACCACAGGACCGGCAGCCGGCGCGGTACGGCGGTGAGGGTGGAGCGGATCATGCCGGTGCTGTACTCGCCCGCGGACAGCAGTACGCCGAGCACGCCGACGGCCAGCGACGCGAAGGTCACACCGGTCAGGGCAAGACTGACCGCGTCACTGTCGCCGCCGGAGCCTCCTGGGCCGGGCGGACCGCCGGCCGCGGCGGCGTCGGGACTGTAGGTGTAGGCCGCCACGGCCCCGAAGAGGACCAGCAGGAAGACGGCGACGCCCAGGGTGATCCAACTGGAGCGCAGCGACCAGAACTTGGCCCACTCCGAACGCAACACCCGGAGGCCGGTCACCTTGTACGTCGTGCTGGAGGTGGCGGGCGTCCCGGGGTTGGGCGCCGCGGAGAGCCTCTGCCGCTTGCCCGGACGTTGGATACGGCTGTGTGCGGTGCTGGCAGGCATCAGGCGGCCTTTCGCTCGGTGTCGGCGGGAGCGCTCTGGTACTCGACGACATCGCGGGTGAGTTCCATGAAGGCCGTCTCCAACGAGACGGACTGCGGGGTGAGTTCGTACAAGGGCATCCCATGCTGCGCGGCGATCGCCCCGATCTCCCGGGCGTCGCGTCCGGAGACGAGAAGTTCCTCGGCGGAGGTGGAGCTGATCGTGACATCCGGTCCGGCCAGCAGCGAACGCAGCTTCACTGCCTCGCCGGTGGCGACCTTCACGCCACCGCCGCCGGCCTCCCTGGTGAAGTCGTCGACCGTGGTGTCCGCCAGCAGCCGCCCCCGCCCGATGATCACCAGGTGGTCGGCGATCAGCGCGGTCTCGCTCATCAGGTGCGAGGACAGCATCACGGCCCGGCCCTCATCGGCCAGGGAACGCAGCAGGTTCCGCACCCAGAGCACGCCTTCGGGGTCGAGGCCGTTGACCGGCTCGTCGAGCATGACGATCGCCGGGTTGCCCAGGAGGGCCGAGGCGATGCCGAGCCGCTGACCCATGCCGAGGGAGAAGGCGCCCACCCGCTTGCCGGCCACGCTGGTCAGCCCGGCCAGCTCGATGACCTCGTCCACCCGGCGGCGCGAGATGCCATGGGTGTACGCGAGCGCCATCAGGTGGTTGAACGCGCTGCGCCCCGGATGGACGGACTTGGCCTCCAGCAGAGTGCCGATCTCGTGCAGCGGGGCGGCGTGCCGGCCGTAGGACCGTCCGTTGACGGTGACCGAGCCGCCGGTGGGGGAGTCCAGGCCGACGATCATGCGCATCGTCGTGGACTTGCCCGCGCCATTGGGGCCCAGGAAGCCCGTCACCTCACCGGGCTTGACGGTGAAGCTCAGCCTGTCGACGACTGTCTTGTCGCCGTACCGCTTCGTCAGCTCACGCGCTTCGATCATGGGTGTGGGCCCTTCCTGCCTCGAACCTCGAACTCGGCCGCGGTTGCGGCGCGGCGCCTGTCTTCGAAGCTACGAGCGCAGCGGGTCAGGTCCTTGGGACTGCGGGGGAATCTTCGGCGGCCCAGTGGTACCGCGGTACCACTCGGAGGGGCTTGTTCCAGAAACAACGTGACAAATCACCAAGGAGCCTTGCGGGCGCCGGGAGGAGCAAGAGACGAGCTGAGAGACGAGTCGGCCAGGCGGGCGGACCCCGTGCACAGCCGGGTTCCACCCGGTGTCTCAGGGTGCCTGTCCGGCGGTCGTGGTCAGTCGGATGTCCCGGGAGGACGATCCGACGTACACCGACCGCTGACCGCGCGGCAGGACCCACTTCTTGCGCGTGCTGTCCCAGTACGACAGCTGCCGTTCGTCGACGCGAAGGCTGAGGCGGCGTGACTCGCCGGGGCTCAACTCCACGCGTTGGAAGGCGGCGAGAGTTCTGACGGCCATCTCGACCGGGGTGCCCTTGGGGGCACCGGCATAGACCTGGGCGACCTCGGTGCCGGTGCGCCGGCCCCGGTTGGTGACCGTGAACGACGCCACAAGAGTCCGGTCGTGGTGTCTGACGGAGAGCCCGGAGTAGCCGAACTCGGTGTAGGACAGGCCGTGTCCGAAGGGGAAGAGCGGTTTGATGCCGTACTTGTCGAAGTGCCGGTAGCCGGTGAAGACGCCTTCGCTGTACGTCACCGTCCTGTCGACGCCGTAGTAGCGCTCGGGGTGGGCAGGGTCGAGCACCGGGTGGTCGGCCTCCTCCTTCGGATAGGTCATGGTCAGCTTCCCGCCGGGATCGGCGCGGCCGAGCAGCAGGTCGGCGGTGGACCAGCCGCCCTCTTGACCGACGTATCCGGCGAGCAGGATCGTGCCGACCCGGTTCCGCCACGGCATGGTGACCGGGTCGCCGACGTTGAGGACGACGACGGTGCGGGGGTTGGCGTCGGCGACGGCGGTGATCAGCTCGTCCTGGTGCAAGGGCATCGTGAGGGTCGTACGGTCGCCGGAGCCGCCTGTGGAGCCGCCGGACCCGTTGAAGGCGAACACCACGGGAGTGTGTACCCGCTGCGCCAGCCGGGCTGTTGCCGCGATGTCGGCGGCGCGCTGTTCAGGGGTGACCCAGGCCAGGCGGACCTGGACGGGGACGCGGTCGTGGACGGTCTCCGGCCAGCCGGTGGCGGTGACCTTCACCGAGTAGGCACGGCCCGCGGCGAGTTGAGCGGTGGCCATGCCGTTGTCGAGGCCGTCGGTGGTGGGCACGATGCTCGACCACTTGCGCACGAAGCTGTCCCGGGAGGAACTGGCCGAGGCGATCTGCGTGCCGTCGAGCGTCAGGGTGACGGCACCGCCCCAGCCCTGGATCTTCAGCGCGTACTCGCCGGTGGCCGGTGGGGTCAGGGTGCCGGACCAGGTGTAAGTGGAGCCGATCGGGAGGGCTTTGGCGCCGGTGCGGTCGACATTCCGGTCCGTCACGCCGGAGTCCGGGGTGAGCACCGAGGCCGGAACAACGGTCCCGGTGAGGTCGACACCGACGGAGAACGCGATGTCGGCGCCCGAGGTCCGCCGCAGCGCCTCCAGCGGGCCGATCATGCGGTCCTCGAAGCCGTACGCCCGCTCGCCCGCGACCGACACGGCCACCTGAGCGGCGGTCGGGCCGATCAGGGCAAGGGAGTTCAGCGCCCGCCGGGACAGCGGCAGCCCACCATCGTTGGCGAGCAGCACCGCACCCTGGGTTGCCACCTCGCGGGCGACACGGGCGCCGGCCCTGACGTCGACGGCCCTGGGCGCGGGCTTACGGCTGCCGTCGAGGAGGCCGAAGCGATCGTACTGGTCGAGGATTCGCCCGACCGCGGTGTCCAGGGCGGACTCGGGGATGGCGCCGGACTCGATCGCGGCCTTCAACGGGGCGTCGAAGTACGACCCGTCGGGCATCTGCATGTCGAGTCCCGCCTCGATCGAGACGCTGTGGGTGGCGCCCCAATCCGAGGTGACGAACCCCTTGAACCCGAGTTCTCCGCGGAGGATGTCGGTCAAGGTCGGCTTGTGCTCGGAGTTCCACTCACCGTTGAGGTGGTTGTACGCCGCCATCACCGAGGACACTCCGGCCTGGACCACGGCCTCCCAGGCGGGGAGGTAGATCTCGTGCAGGGTGCGGTCGTCGACGCGGAAGTCGTAGTTGCTTTCAGGGTTCGCCCGGTCGAACTCGTGCAGACGCTGGTTGTTGGCGAGGTAGTGCTTGGCCATCGCGAGCAGGCCCTGCGCCTGCACGCCCTGGACCTGTGCGGCGGCGACGGCCGAGTTGAGGAAGGGGTCCTCGCCCGCCTGGTCCTTGTTGCGGCTGAAGTACGGGGCCCTGGACAGCTCGATCTGCGGGGCCAGCAGGACGTCCATGCCGAGCGCCCGTCCCTCACGGCCCATCACTTCGCCGTATGCGCGGGCGAGTCGGGGACTGAAGGCGGCAGCCAGGGTGGCCACCGGCGGCAGTCCGGTGGCCGACGCGGCCACGTTGACGCCGGCCGGGCCGTCGGACATCCGCAGCTCTTGTATGCCCAGGCGCCTGACGCCGGGGACATAGCCGGCCTGGCCCAGTCTGAGTGGGTCGGTGGTGCCCTGGACCAGGGAGATCTTCTCGTCGAGGGTGAGCCTGCCGAGCAGCGCGCGTACCCGCTTCGACGAGCCGGGGACAGGGTGCGCGCCGGCGGCGGCGGGTGCGGCCGTGGCCACCGGGCCGGCGGCGGCCAGGAACGCGAAGGCGGCTGCCGCACGGCCTAACTGCCTGAACAACTCGCGGCGGCTCGCGCCCTGTGGGATGTTGCCGGAAGACGTGATCATGTCGAAATAGCCCTCCTGAGGAATGGAGTCCCCGGTCCCGCAATCCGGTCGGACAGTGAAGCGCTCACACGTGTCAGTCCCGTGCCGTGTGCGGCGAGTGTCGAGTGTCTGAACAGGACTGGTCAAGAGGCGCGATAAGACGTCATTTCAGTTGGCGAGTCTGCGGTGGCATATGAGGGTCGCAGCAATGGAGGTGAAGGCGAGAAAGTGTTCCGGCTTTCGCTCGTAGCGGCGGTGGAGACGTCGGCAGCCGGACAGCCAGGACACGGTCCGTTCCACGACCCAGCGGTGTTTGCCCAGGCGTTGGGATGACTCGATGCCCTTGCGGGCGAGGCGGTGCCGGATGCCGCGGGAGGACAGCCAACGCCGCAGGTGCCGGTAGTCGTAGCCCTTGTCTCCGTGCAGTTTGCCGGGCCTGCGGCGTCGGGGGCCGCGGCGCGAGCGGATGGGCGGGATGCCGCGGACCAGCGGGATGAGGGCCTGGCTGTCGTGGAGGTTTGCGGCGGAGATGCCGATCGACAGCGGCAGACCGTGGCGGTCGACGATGAGGATGCTCCTATGGATAGTCAAGATGTGGGGCAGAGTTGCTCGGCGGTGAGTTGCGGGCGGGGTAGCAGACGGTAGATCTCGCGGGCAACGAA
>NZ_JBHVGZ010000148.1:3707-7563 GCF_042800355.1 Streptomyces sp. NPDC057623 | reverse complement strand
GGCGGCGGCGACCGCACCCTGACCACCGACGACCTCGACGCGCTCGCCAAGACCGCCGTCGCCGGGCTGAAGAGCGCCGGGCTCACCTCGGTGAAGGTCCGCATCGACGACAGCCTCTTCCCCGAGCCGAGTCTCGCCACCGGCTGGAACACCGGCTACTACCCCGACTCCGTCGCCCCCGTACGCGCGCTCGTCGTCGACTCCCACAACGTCGACGACACCTCCCTCGACGCGGGCGACGTCTTCGCGAAGCTGCTCGCCGAGCGCGGGGTCACGGTCGACGGGTCGGCAAGGGCGACGTGCCCGTCGCCACGCACACCTCCGACAAGCTGTCCACGATCGTCAAGCAGATGCTCAAGGTCAGCGACAACGACATCGCCGAGTCCCTGCTGCGCCTCACCGCGCTCGGCGCCGGCCGCTCCGCCACCTTCGAGGACGGCACCGCCGTGGTCCGCGACGTCCTCACCCGGTACGGCATCTCGCTCGACGACTTCGCGATGTACGACGGCAGCGGGCTGTCCCGCACGACCCGGATCCCGGCGCAGACCATCGCCGACATCGTCGACCTGGCCGCCGACCCCCGGCACGCGCAGACGCTGAAGTACATCATCGACGGGCTGCCCGTCTCCGGCGAGGCCGGCGCCACGCTGGGCCCGGAGTTCGGGCGCTTCGACACCGCCGACTCCAGCTGCGCGGTCGGCAAGGTCAAGGCCAAGACCGGCACGCTCACCGGCGCCGTCGCGCTGAGCGGTCTGACCAAGGCGCAGGACGGCCGCTGGAAGGTCTTCTCCTTCATCGAGAACGACTCCACCGCCGGGCCGTCCGACATCAAGGACGCCCTCGACGGCCTGGCCGCCACCGTCAACGGCTGCTGGGCGTAGGGGCCCTACCCCCCACGAGGGCCTCCCGCCGCCTCCGGAGCGCCAGGGCCAGACCGCCCGGCGCTCCGGGGGAGGTGTCGTCCTGGTCCACCGTCCGCTCACCGACGAACTCCCGTGGTTCCAGGCCGCATTCGACGACATGTGGGGCGGTTCCGAACTTCGTCCGAGCGAACCAGGCACATCCATCAAGGAGAACTGGCGCGACTACATGTTCCGCGTAAACGAAAAGGCGCATTTCGAATGAGCCGGTTCGCGCGGTGCGAAAAGCCCTGAGAGCAGGACCGGATCCTCGCTGGATTTTCGCAATCTTCACAAGAAAAACGTCCAGCACACGCAAAGCGTCGTGTAAATTGAAAAGCGACGGGGAAATGGGCAAGATTTACGTCGCCTTGAAAGTCCCCGTTAATTACTCGGAATTAACAAAAGGAGAAATCTCATGCGCAGGAAGCTCGCACTGATCGCCGCAGGTGTCGCCGTGGCCATCGGCGGCGGTCTCGCGACCGCCGGTTCCGCTCAGGCCGCCACCTACTACAGCACGAAGGCCGAGTGCGACGCGGCGCGGGTCAAGCTCGCCGACGGCGGGCAGCGGAAGTGCCAGCAGAGCTGGGGTGGCGCCTCCGGGGGCTGGTTCATCAACGACATCGCAGCCCAGGGATAATCGGGCCGCAATACGCCGCACATATGGCCTTGCCGAGATGTCCTGGCCACACGCTCGGAACCGTCGCGGTTATTCCCCCGCCCGGAACCTGCGAGCCCCCGGCCGTGAATAGCGGCTGACGAATCGCGGGCACCGATCGCCCTCCAGGAATATCACCTGGCCCCGGGATATTCCCGTCCGTGCCCGTTCGACGACGCTGTCGGATCGGGCACGGACGGTCTCGGCAGCGGGCTCAGGTCGTGCGAGGCCCACGCAGCCGGCGCCTGACACTGAGCGCGGTGGGGACGCCGGCGCCGAGGGCGACCAGCACGAGCAGCGTCAGCGACAATGGCCGCTCGACGAAGACGGCCCAGTCGCCGTTGGAGATGATCAGGGCACGCCGGAGGTTGTCCTCCAGCAGCGGTGTCAGCACCGCGGCCAGGATGGCGGGAGTCAGCGGGAAACCGTTCTCCTGCATGCAGTAGCCGAGAAGTCCGATGCCGAGCAGCAGCACCAGGCTGGACAGGCTGAAGGTGAGCGCGTACGCGCCCAGCACGGTGAAGACGATCACGGCACCGTAGAGCAAGGGCGGCGGCACCGTCAGGAGCTTCACGAAGATCCGGACCATGGGCAGGTTGAGGAGCAGCAGCATCGTGTTGCCCACGATCATGCTGGCCACGATGGTCCACACGAGATCGGGGTCCGAGTTGAACAGCTGCGGCCCCGGCTGCAAGCCGTACATCTGGAAGACGAAGAGCAGCAGCGCACTGGTCGCCGAGGCCGGAACGGCCAACGTCATCATGGGGATCAGAGAGGCACCGACGCCTGCGTTGTTGGCGGTCTCGGGCCCCGCGACACCTTCGATGGCGCCATGCCCGAAGAGGCGTCGGCGCTCGCCGCGCGCGACACGCTTCTCCAGCGAGTACGACGCGAACGTCCCCAGGGTGGGCCCGACCCCCGGCAGCAGACCGGAGAAGAAGCCGACGAGCGTGCCGCGTACGTAGGCGGGCCAGGAAAGCCGCAGGTCCTCGCGCGTCATCCAGGCACGACCGGTCATGGCCACCGGCCCGTCCGGTCGCGTCCGGCCGACCGACAGCTGCCGCAGCGCCTCGGGTACGGCGAACAGCGCCATGGCGACCAGCGCGATCGAGACACCGTCGGAGAGTTCGAGCACGCCGAAGGTCCAGCGCCTGACCGACGACTGACTGTCGGTGCCGACCAGGGCGACGCACATCCCGAACAGGACGGAGATGACCGCCTTGAGGCGGGAGCCGGTGATCAGCGAGGCCGTCATGGCCAGGGCCCCGGCCATCAGCACCGTGTACTCCGCCGATCCGAAGGCGACGGATACTTTCACGAGCAGCGGCGCGACGAGGACCAGACCGAGGACGGCCGCGATTCCGCCGAGGTACGACCCCACCGCCGCGGTGGCCAGCGCGACTCCGGCGCGGCCCTTCCTCGCCATCGCGTAGCCGTCCAGCGCCGTCACCGCGGAGGCCACCTCGCCCGGCGTCCTGATGAGGATGGACGTGGTCGAACCGCCGTACATCGCGCCGTAGTAGATCCCGCAGAGCAGGATCAGGCCGGCGGCGGGATCGAGTCCGAAGGACAGGGGGATGAGCAGGGAGATGGCCGTAATGGGGCCGACCCCGGGGAGAACGCCGACGACGGTGCCGACCAGGACGCCGAGGAACGCGAAGAGCACGTTCCCGGGGGTGAGGGCGTGTACCAGCCCTGAGAGCAGATGAGTGATCGATTCCATGGCTCTCCTCCCGTCACCCGAGCAGTCCGGCGGGGAGTTCGACCCCGAGCAGTCTGGTGAACGTGAGGTGGACGGCGACGCTGAGGACGACGGCGAAACAGCCGTTCCGCAGCCACCGTTCCCGTTCGATCAGGGTGCTGGTGGCGAGCAGGTAGGCCGTGGTCGCGATCGGCTGGCCGAGCGGGATGAAGGCCAGGACGTAGGTGGCGAACAGGGCGATCATCAGTGCCAGGCGCCGCCAGGGAACCGGAGGTTGGCCGGATTCCACCGTCTCGTCGGTGGAGTCGCCGGACTGCCGGATGTTGCCGGCCGCGGTGTCGGCGCCGGTGCCGCCGCCGGCCGTCCGTTCCTGGCCGGCCAGGCGTCGTGTCCTGCGCCGGCCGAGTACTCCCCGGCCCGCGAGGACCAGCCCCGACAGCGCCAGCAGGAGACTCACCGTGACGGGGAAAGCGGAGGGGCCGACGGTTCTCGATCCGCCTGGCGGGGGTTTTGCGGTGAGGGGCGCCCAGAAAAAGCCCAACCCCCCCACCACCACCCCCAAAACCCCCCCTACCGCCCCCCCGCTTCGTCTCCGCC
>NZ_JBHVGZ010000148.1:0-3697 GCF_042800355.1 Streptomyces sp. NPDC057623 | reverse complement strand
TACCCTTCCCGGAGAGACTTAGGGGTCCGCCGTTTCTGACCCCCTCTTCCAGCGATTACGCAGAAAACGCCGCCAGGAAGAGCCCGACCCCGGCCGCCGCGACGACCAGACCCGCCGTGACGTCCGCACGGTGCGGCCGCGACCAGGACTCGTCGGGCGGCGTGCTCACAGCTGTCCCGTCTCCTGAAGGCCCTTGCGCACCGAAGCCTGGGTCTGTGCCAGAAACGCGGAGAGCGTGTCCCCGGTCATGAAGGTCGTGTTCCACTGGTTGCGCTTGGCGATGCGCTTCCATGTGTCGCTCCGCACCGCCCGCTTCAGGGCGTCCTGCCAGTACTTCACCGCGTACGCGGGCATGTCCGGAGGACCGTAGATGCCCCGCCAGTTGGCCAGCGTGACGTTGTATCCCTGCTCAGCGGCGGTGGGCACGTCCAGTCCGGGCAGCCGCTTCTCGCTCAGTACGGCCAGCCCGTTGAGGTCGCCGGACTTCAGGACGGCGGAGAACTCACTGACACCGGCGATGGCGACGTCGACGTCCCCGTTCAGCAGGGCGGTGGTCTGGTCCCCGCCACCCTGGTACTCCACGTACTTGACCTTCCTGGGGTCGGCACCGGCCGCCGACACCAGCAGGCCGAAGGGGACCTGGTCGTCGGACGCGGCGCCGACCGTGACGGAGTCCGGCTTCTTCCGCAGAGCCGACAGCACGGAGCCGACGTCCTTGTACGGAGAGTCGGCGGCGGTCACGACGACGTAGTACTCCGTCATCAAACGGGCCAGCATGGTGACGTCCTTGTACCCGTACTTCGACGTGCCCTTGAGCTCGTTGGCCATCATCGACAGCGACGTCACGGATATCTCGTCGTCCGCCTTCCTGTGGCGTTCGACCATCTGCGCGAGCCAGACGGCTCCGCTCGCCCCCGGACGGTTCTCGACCGGAAGGGGGACATCGACGATTTTCTCCTTCTTCAGCGCTTCGACCACCGAGCGGATGGTGAGGTCGAAACCGCTGCCCGGGTCCGCTCCCGCGGTCATGGTGATGGAACCCGAGGGGTAGTCCGACCCGTCGGACGCCTCGTCGTCGGTAGTGGTGCATCCCGTCACAAGAGATGCCACCACAGCCGTCGTCACCAGATATCGGGCAGATGCCATGGGCTTACTCCTAGCTGGTCGTGCCTCGTGAACGGCACATCGTTTCGATGGGAACGGGGGAGCCGAACGAACGGAGATGCCGAACGAACGGAGGAACCGGCGAACAGGAACCGGGTGGACGGAGGAACCGATGCGCGAGGGATTCGCCGCGCAGGACGCACAAGGAAGGTCGCGCGGGCGGGTCGCTCGCCGGCGGACGGGGACAGCCGGGTCGGTGCGCCTCGGCGCCCCGCCGGGCCTCTCGCCGCCAAGGCCCGGGCAGCGGCGCGCCGCCCCGGCCCGGCACCCGTGGATCGCGTCGTGCCGCCCAGCACGGTGGCGCCCGTCACGGACGACTGGTCAGGTGACCTGTCCTGCCTGTGCCATGGCTTCGGTGCCTCGACTCGCGCGAGCCGGGAGCCGGTCGGCTCTTGAGCCGACCAGGGGCCTCGCCGGATACGGGCCCGGTGGCACGCCCGCCGCGCTACCGCCCCGGGCCGTACCCGTCGGCAGGGCAGGCCCGACGCGTCCGCCACCGGGAACCGGTGACGCTCCGGATGACGGATTCGTCGCTCGGGTCCGACCGTGGTGCTTTCGCGGTGCCAGGTGGAGACACGACGGCCGATACCGGGCCGACCGACGCCGAGAAAATGATCGCGCGCTTGCCGTGCGCGAAGGGCTTGCCATGGGTCAACGCCTCGTGGGGGGTGAGGAGTCCAGCGGCTGCACAGCAGCCTGTGTGCGTCACAACCTCCCAGCTCACGGCACCCCAGGAGAAGTGTGAGACATCAAGATTCACAGAAGCCGCACACATGGCCCCGGCGGGCCGAAGTCCCCGCAAGACGTGCCGCCCCCACAGCAGCTCGCGCCGGTCGTCCTGGTGGGCCTCGTCAGGCCGATTCCCGGCAGCAGGTCGAACAGTGGCGCCGTTCCTCATCCCGACACCGAAGCGACTGGGACCCGAGCCCGCGACTCGTCGCCACTCTCGCGCGGTACATGTGCGACTCCCCGTCGGTTCCCTGTCGCCGCCGAGGGCCGGCAGGGGATGGCGAGTTGAGCCAAAGGGGACGGCGGAGGTGCGTCTCTGTTCACAGGCAGACCGGAAGATCCACCGACCCACCACCTCCACTCTGTGACGGAATGTCCCACAGAGTGGCCAAGGGTACTGGCACCCGCCTTGAGTACGGAGGAAGCACGACTGCCGAAACGGCGAAGAACCGGCCCTGGACAAAGCAGCGAACGCCTCGCCGGGCGACAGCGGTCACACTGCTCGCGGCGACCGTCGCCGCACTGGTCGCCGTCGCCGCACTGGTCGCCGTCGCCACACCGGCGCAGGCCCGGGATGTCCGGTACGTCAACGGCCCCGTCCGCGCGACCATCGGCGAGGCGTCGGCCGACATGGGGGCGACCGAGCGGAAGTGCCGCAACCAGGGCGGGCAGGTCCTGTCGAGCGCGATCGTCGGCACCCCCGACCAGATCTACGCCAGGGTCGAGTGGGGGGCCCTGCGCGGATAGACGCTTCCGAAGGCGTGACGACGAGTCGCCGTCACGCCTTCGGGCACCAGGGCTCCCATGGCACGTCAGCCGTCCCGGCGAGCAGGTCACCGTCGAGGCGTACGCCGAACCAGCACCAGGAAGGAGAACCGGCGGCGCGCCCTCGCGCTTATTCGCCTGTGGGCTGCGGCAACCGAGGGCGCCTTTGACCTGGACCTCGGCTGGGGCGTCGGCGCGGTGGTCGGCAGCGGCTACGACTACAGGCGGGCCGAGAAGGCCACGGGCACCGTCGCCCTGGTCACCCGGCACATGCCGCCCGGCGGCACCGCGATCCTCGCCGAGGTCCGAGAGGACACCCCAGAGACCCTGGACCTGCTGGCCATGCGCTACGACGCCGTCCTCGAACGCCGTCCCTGCGACACGGTACGCACCGAGCTCAAGTCCATGAAGGAGGCCGCCGAACGGATCAGGAGGGAGGAGGCGAAGGAGCGGCGCGACCACAAGAGGGCCGAGGCCGGGCGGAAGTTCAAGGACGGGGTCACGCAGCTGAAGCAGAAGATCGCCGCCTGGTCGGCGCCGCGAGCGCGGGGTCACACCCCCCGACCCCGCAGGGCGGGGCGGGTCAAGCCAGACCCGCCCCGCCGCCGCATGCCGCGACGCAGACGGCAGGCCTCGACCGAGGAGGAGTGGCCATCCCAACTCCGCACCCGCCTCCCAAGGGCAGGCGGCCTGTTCGAGCACCCCGGCCCGATCGACGGTCGATGCCCTCGTCACCCGTCACAACCGTGATCCGACGCCCGGAGCGAGACCGTCGCCAGTGGCGTTGGGTACACACGCAAGCCACCCCGGCGACGGTCACGTCGGTCCTGATCAAGACCCACCGACTGGTACCGCGGTACCAGTGGGCCACCGAAGATTCCCCCGCAGTCCCAATGTCCTGACCTGCGGGGCTCGTAGGTTCGAGAGCAGACACCACGTCGCAACCCGCGGACGGGTTCGATGTTCGAGGCAGGAAGGGCCCACTCCCATGATCGAAGCGCGTGAGCTGACGAAGCGGTACGGCGACAAGACGGTCGTC
>NZ_JBHVGZ010000147.1:0-7587 GCF_042800355.1 Streptomyces sp. NPDC057623 | reverse complement strand
CAACAAACAGCCGCCACCACCCTCGGCCACACCACCACCCACCAACTCGACCCCGACCGCGCCCTCAACGACATCGGCTTCGACTCCCTCACAGCCGTCCAGCTGCGGAACCGGCTCGCCACCCAGACCGGCCTGCGCCTGCCCGCCACGCTGATCTTCGACCACCCCACACCGGTCAGCCTGGCCCGGTATCTCCACGGCGAGCTGGTTCCGGACGTGGACGCGGGCGCGGCGCTGCTGGCGGAACTGGACTCTCTGGAGGCGTCGTTCGCGGATCTCTCGCCCGACGGCGAGACACACCGCCAGGTGCTGGTCCGGCTTCAGTCGCTGGTCGACCAGTGGCGCGACCGTTCCGGTGCCGCCGAGGAGCAGGAAGAGCTCGATCTGGACGCGGCGACCGACGACGAGATGTTCCGGCTCATCGACAGCGAGTTCGGCCCGGCCTGACCGGCTCCGTCCCTCTCCACCCACGCGGCGCGTCCGCGACCGACCCGGATTTCCCAGAAAAGGCAGACCTCATGACGAACGAACAGCAGCTTCGCGATTATCTGAAGCGTGTTCTCGCGGATGCCCGCCGCTTTCAGAACCGGGTCCGTGAACTGGAGCGCGCCACGTCGGAGCCGGTCGCCGTCGTCGCGATGAGCTGTCGCTACCCGGGCGGGGTGACGTCCCCGGAGGAGCTGTGGCAGCTCGTGGTGGAGGGCACCGATGCCGTATCCGACTTCCCCGAGGACCGCGGATGGGACATCGACGCGCTGTTCGACCCGGATCCCGCCGGGGTGGGGACGAGCTATGCGCGCGGGGGCGGGTTCCTGACGGACATCGACCGTTTCGACGCGGACTTCTTCGGGATCTCGCCGCGCGAGGCACTGGCGATGGATCCCGAGCAGCGGCTGATGCTGGAGATCTCCTGGGAGGCCCTGGAGCGCGCCGGCATCGACCCGGCCACGGTGCGCGGTGCCGAGGTGGGTGTCTTCACCGGCACGGGAGGAGGCGACTACCGGGCGGATCCGCACGAGGTGCCCGAGGGGGTCGACGGCTATCTGATGACCGGGGGGCTCGGCAGTGTCGTCTCGGGTCGGGTGTCGTACTTCCTGGGGCTGGAGGCCCCGGCGGTCACCGTCGACACCGCCTGTTCCTCCTCCCTGGTGGCCCTGCATCTGGCCGCCCAGTCGCTGCGCTCGGGAGAGTCCCGCCTCGCCCTGGCCGGCGGGGTGACGGTGATGACCGAACCGCAGACGATCGTCGACTCGGCGCGGCAGCGGGGGTTGTCGCCCGACAGCCGCTGCAAGGCCTTCGCGGCCGCCGCCGACGGCACGGGGCTCGCCGAGGGGGCGGGCGTGCTGGTGCTGGAGCGGCTGTCGGACGCGGTGCGCAACAAGCGCCGGATCTGGGGCGTGCTCCTCGGCTCGGCCGTCAACCAGGACGGCGCTTCGAACGGGCTGACCGCGCCCAACGGCCCCTCCCAGCAACGGGTCATCCGGCGCGCGCTGGCCAACTCCGGCCTGAACGGCGTCGACGTGGACGCCGTGGAGGCCCATGGCACGGGCACCCCGCTCGGTGACCCGATCGAGGCGCAGGCGCTGATCGCCACCTACGGACAGGGCCGGGATGCCGAACAGCCTTTGTGGCTGGGCTCGTTGAAGTCCAACATCGGCCATGCGCAGGCCGCCGCCGGGGTGGGCGGGGTCATCAAGATGGTGATGGCCATGCAGCACGGGGTGCTGCCGCGCACCCTGCACGTGGACGAGCCGACCCCGCAGGTCGACTGGAGCGCGGGGCACGTCGAGCTGCTCACGGAGGCCCGCCCCTGGCCCGACAGCGACCGGCCTCGCCGCGCGGCCGTCTCCGGCTTCGGGGTGTCCGGCACCAACGCCCACGTGATCCTCGAACAGGCACCGTCCGACGTGGCCGACGAGGAGCAGGCGCCGACAGAGCCCGTGGACGAACGGCCGCGGGTGCTGGCCGGCGGTGACGTGGTGCCTTTGGTGGTGTCCGGGCGGGGGGCCGCCGGGCTGGCCGGGCAGGCCGAGCGGCTCGCGGGGTTCCTGGCGGAGCGGCCCGAGCTGGAGTTGCCCGAGGTCGCGCGTGCCCTGGTGCACCGCCGCGGTCGACTGCCCGACCGGGGAGTGGTCCTGGCCATGGACACGGCGGAGGCGGTGTCCGGACTCCAGGCGCTGTCGCGTGGCGCCTGGTCGCCTTCCGTGGTCACCGCTGAGGGTGGTCCGGTCGCCGGCCGTCAGGTGTGGGTCTTCCCCGGCCAAGGCGCCCAATGGCCCGGCATGGGCGCCGACCTCCTCGACACCTCACCCGCCTTCACCCAGAAAATCACCGAGATCGCCCAAGTCCTCGACCCCCTCACCGGCTACAAACTCCTCGACGTCATCCGCCAGACCCCAGACGCACCCCCACTCACCACCCCCGACGTCATCCAACCCACCACCTTCGCCGTCATGACCGCCCTCGCCCACTGCTACCAAACAGCAGGACTCACCCCCCACGCCGTCACCGGACACTCCCAAGGCGAAATCACCGCCGCCCACATCGCCGGAGCCCTCACCCTCCACGACGCCGCCACCATCATCACCCTCCGCAGCAAAGCCATCACCACCCACCTCTCCGGCCACGGCACCATGCTCTCCCTCAACACCACCCTCGAAAACGCCCGACAACTCATCACCCAACACGCCCCCGACGCCGACATCGCCGCCATCAACTCCCCCACCAACCTCATCCTCGCCGGCACCCCCACCACCCTCACCACCCTCCACAACCACTGCCAACACCACAACATCCGCAGCCGGGAACTCCCCATGGCACACGGCATCGCCGGGCACACCGCGCAGGTCGAGGTGATCGAGGAGGAGCTGCGCAAGGCGCTGGCCGGTATCGAACCCCGGGCCACCTCCGTGGCGTTCTACTCCACCGTCACCGGCACCCGGGTCGACACCACCACCCTCGACGCCGACTACTGGTACCGGAACCTGCGGCACACCGTGCAGTTCGACGCCACTGTGCGGGCGCTGGCGGAGTCCGGCCACCGCGCCTTCGTAGAGGTGAGCGCGGACCCGATCCTCATCACGAACATCCAGGACATCCTGGAGACCTGTGTGACGGGCCCGTCCGTGATCACCGGCACTCTGCGGCGCAAGGAGAGCGGGGTCCGCCGTTTCCTCGGGGCGCTCGGCACACTGCACGGGCGCGGCATACCGGTCGACTGGGCCGCGGTCGTCGGCACCGGCGAGACCGGCCGCACTGGCGGCACTGGCGGCACCGAGCGACCGGTGGACCTGCCGACGTACGCCTTCCAGCGGCAGCGTCACTGGCTCACGAGGGACACGGCGTCAGGTGATCCGGCGGATCTGGGGCTGGCCTCGGTGGCTCACCCGCTGCTGGGCGCCCTGGCGGAGGACCCGGCCACCGGCGGGCTGCTCTTCACCTCCCGCTGGTCCTCGGCCACCCACCCCCGGCTCGCCGACCCGGCCACCGCCGGCGCCGCCCTCGTCGACCTCCTCATCCGGGCGGGCGACGAGACCGGCACCAGCCACCTCGGCGAACTGGTCGTCGAGACACCGTTGGTCCTTCCGGAGCAGGACGGCGTCCAGGTCCGGGTCGGTCTCGGCAGGCCCGACGAATCCGGTGCGCGTTCGGCACAGATCCACTCCCGGCCGCAGAACGCCGCTCCCGGTACGCCGTTCACCCGGCACGCCACCGCGCGTCTCACCCCCGAGGCCCCCGCACCCGACTTCGACCTCACCCGGTGGCCGCCGACCGGGGCGGCCCCCATCGAGAACGCCGGCCCGGCCCTGTACGGGCTCGGCACGGTCTGGTCCCACGGCACCGACCGCTACGCCGAGGTCACCCTCTCCGACGGGACGGACAGGACCGAGGGCTACGGACTCCACCCGGCCCTCCTGAGCGCCTGCCTCCACGCCGCAGGGCTGCGCGGTGACGTGGCCGAGACGGACGAGGCGACCGGGGCGAACGGGGCAGGCGAGGCGTTCCGGGCGGGCGGGGGCGTCCAGGCGGGCGACAGGGCGGGCACGCTGCCGGTCCGCTGGAACGACGTACATCTCTACGCCGACAGGGCCACTGCCCTCCGTGTCCACCTGACACCCCAGGGGCCGGACACCTACGGCCTTCGTCTGGCCGACGGCACGGGCAAGCCGGTCGGATCCGTCGGATCGGTGGTCACCCGGCCGTACGACAGCTCGGTGGACCGGGGGGAGGTCTCCGCCACCGCCCCCGGCCACCTCTACCGCCTCGACTGGACGCCGATCCCGCTCACCGGCGGGCGCACCGCCACGGGCACGGCTCCGGTCACGGCTGCGGTCACGGCTGCGGTCACCTGCGCCGAGGACGTGCGTGCGGTGGCCGAGGCGGACGGGCTGCCCGGTGTACTGCTGCTGGAGGTGAACGGTGACGGCGCCGGCGACGCCGACGGGGTCCGCGAGCTGGCCACCCGTGTCCTGGACGTCGTTGGGGCCTGTCTGGCCGAACCCCGTCTGCGGGACACCCCTCTGCTCGCCGTGACACGGCGGGCCGTCGCCACGACGGACGACGAGGACATCGCCGACCTGCCCGCCGCCGCGGCCGTCGGCCTGTTGCACTCCGTCCAGGCCGAGCACCCCGGCCGGGTCGTCCTGATCGATGCCGACGACAGCACGCGGTCGCCCGCCACCGGCCTCCCCTCACTCGCCGCCGTCCTCCCCGAGCTTCTCTCCGCGGGCGAACTGCACGTCGCCGTACGCGAGGGAACGTTCCTCGCACCCCGCCTCGCCCCTACCGGGCCGGGCAGCGGTGAGCGCCTCCTCGACCCCGACGGCACCGTCCTCGTCACGGGCGGCACCGGGCCGCTGGGGCGGCTCGTGGCACGTCATCTGGTGGAGCGACATCAGGTCAGGAACCTGCTGCTGACCGACCACGGAGAGCCGGACGCCGAGGTGGAGGCCCAACGCGCCGAACTGTCGGACCTTGGCGCCCAGGTCCGGATCACCGACGCCGCCCACCTGGCCGACGTCATCGACGCCCGCCCCCTCACCACCGTCATCCACACCGCGGGCGTCCTCGACGACGACCACTTCAGTGCCCTCGCCCTGCACCAACTCGTCCGCGAGCACGACCTCGCCCACTTCGTGTTGTTCTCCTCCGCCACAGGCACCTTCGGCGGTCCCGGGCAGGAGGCACTGGCCACGGCGAGCGCTCTGATGGACGGCCTCGCCCGGCATCGTCACGCCACCGGGCTGCCCGCGACCTCACTCGCCTGGGGTCCCTGGCAGACGGCCGGACCCGCTGCGGGCGCCGGTGCCACCCGGAACAGGCGGTCCGGAGCGGCCGAGTTGAGTGTGCGGGAAGGGCTGTCGCTGCTCGACGTCGCGCTGCGCTCCCCGGGTGGCCCCGTCCTGGTCCCGGTGAAACTGGACTACGGCGTGCTGCGTTCCCAGGCGGAGGCGGGCACCCTGCCTCCGATGTTGCGCGGTCT
Source organism: Streptomyces sp. NPDC057623 (assembly GCF_042800355.1). Taxonomy (NCBI): domain Bacteria; kingdom Bacillati; phylum Actinomycetota; class Actinomycetes; order Kitasatosporales; family Streptomycetaceae; genus Streptomyces; species Streptomyces sp. NPDC057623. The sequence goes on along the minus strand of NZ_JBHVGZ010000147.1, from coordinate 2,105 downwards.
CGTGCCGGCGCGACGCGCCCTCGCCGTCACCGTCGGCGCCGACGACCGGAACAGCCTCCTCGAACGGCTCTCCGCCCTGCCGGAACGCGACCGCGACCACAGCCTGCTGAGCCTGGCGCGGGCCGCGGCGGCCGCCGCCCTCGGACATGCGTCGTCCGCCGAGATCACGGCCAACCGGGCCTTCAGCGACCTCGGGTTCACCTCCCTCACGGCAGTCGAGTTCCGCAACCGGCTCTCCGAGCAGACCGGGCTGCGCCTGGCCAGCACGCTGGTCTTCGATCACCCCACGCCCGCGGCGCTCATGCGGCACCTGCGCGCCGAGCTCTTCCCGACCGGTACGCCCGAGGACACGGTCCTGGAAGAACTGCGCCGCCTTGAAGCCGCGGTGGCGGATCTGGAGACGGACCGCGTCGAAAGCACCCGGATCGTCCCCCGGCTTCAGGCACTCGCCGCCAAGTTGCAGACCTCGCACAGCACTCCGCAGGACGTCGATATCACCGCCCGACTCGAATCGGCCTCGATGGACGACGTCCTCGCCTTCATCGACGAGGAATTCGGCGAGGAATTCGGCGAGGGCTGACACACCCGCTTGCCCACTGTGAAAGAGGTCGTGGCCCCCGGATGGAGAAGAACCAGGTGGAAAACCGAGCGGAGAACGCGGAGAACCAGGCGGAGAGCAACGAAAAGCTCGTCAAATACCTGAAGAGGATGACGGCTGATCTGCATCACGCACGCCGCACGATCACCGAGCTGCGCGATGCGCACTCCGAGCCGATCGCGATCGTCGGCATGGCCTGCCGTTTCCCGGGCGGGGTGACGTCCCCGGAGGGGCTGTGGGACCTGGTCTCCGCCAGCGGTGAGGCGATCACCGGCTTCCCGGTGAACCGCGGCTGGGACCTGGAGAACCTGTACCACCCGGACCCGGACCACCCCGGCACCAGCTACGCCCGCGAGGGTGGATTCCTCCATGACGCCGACCAGTTCGACGCGGCCTTCTTCGGCATCTCGCCCCGTGAGGCACTCGCGATGGACCCGCAGCAGCGGCTGATGCTGGAGATCACCTGGGAGGCCCTGGAGCGCGCCGCCATCGACCCCGCCACTCTGCGCGAACAACCCGTGGGCGTCTTCACCGGTACGGGAGGCGGCGACTACCGGGCCGACCCGCACGACGTGCCCGAAGGGGTCGAGAGCTACCTCATGACGGGTGCCCTCGGCGGTGTGCTCTCGGGCCGGGTCTCGTACTTCCTGGGCCTGGAGGGCCCGGCGGTCACGGTCGACACGGCCTGCTCGTCCTCGCTCGTGACCGTCCATCTCGCCGCCCAGTCGCTGCGCTCGGGCGAGTCCTCCCTCGCCCTCGCGGGCGGTGTGACGGTACTGGCTCCCAACGCGTTCGTGGGCTTCTCCCGGCAGCGCGGCCTCGCTCCCGACGGCCGCTGCAAGTCCTTCGCGGCCGCCGCCGACGGCACCGGGTTCGCGGAAGGCGCCGGAGTGCTGGTGCTGGAGCGACTGTCGGACGCCGTCCGTCACAAGCGGCGGATCCTGGGGGTCGTACGGGGATCTGCCGTCAACCAGGACGGCGCCTCCAACGGCCTGACCGCACCCAACGGCCCCTCCCAGCAGCGGGTGATCCAGCAGGCGTTGGCGAACGCCGGACTCACCGGCGCGGACGTGGACGCCGTAGAGGCACACGGCACCGGAACGACACTCGGGGACCCGATCGAGGCCCAGGCACTCCTGGCCACATACGGGCAGGACCATGACGCCGAACAGCCCCTCTGGCTCGGCTCCGTGAAGTCCAACATCGGCCACACCCAAGCCGCCGCCGGCGTCGCCGGCGTCATCAAGATGGTCATGGCGATACGACACGGCCTGCTGCCCCGCACTCTGCATGTGGACGAGCCGACACCCCAGGTCGACTGGACGGCCGGGCACGTCGAGCTGCTGACCGAGGCCCGCCCCTGGCCGGACTCCGGCCGCCCGCGCCGTGGCGCCGTCTCCGGCTTCGGGGCATCGGGGACCAACGCCCACGTGATCCTGGAGCAGGCGCCGGTGCCGGTGACCGAGGAGCAGGGGGACGTGTCCGCTCCTGGGGTGGGGCTGGTGCC
>NZ_JBHVGZ010000146.1:0-7865 GCF_042800355.1 Streptomyces sp. NPDC057623 | reverse complement strand
ACACACGGCTCCTCAGCCTGCCCACCACCAGCCACAGAAAGCGAAACGGCCCACCGACTCCGTCGGCGGACCGTCACGAAAGATCGAGGTTAGGACGCGATTCCGGCCGGACCAAACCAGCTGGGGTGGCGTTCATCGCCTCGTGGACCAAGCTCGGCAGCGTGCTTGGGTGCAGGCCCTTGACTCGATGGCGAGCCAGTCCGGCGCGGATGTACTCGGGAGCAATGCCCTCAGCGAGGAGCTTGGCCGTCTCGCGTCCAAGGTGCCCGAGCACGCCGCTCGGCGGGCGGTGAGCACACGCGGCGGCGTACTCGTCGATGAGCAGCTTCGTGGAGACCGTCTCCGGTGCGGGGGCGCTTGCGCCTCCCGAAGGAGAAGTAGTTCCTAGGTCCAAGTTCCTAGATCCAAGATCCGGACGATGAGGGCTCACCGCAGGCTCACTGAGGCCTCCGCGAGAGCTCCGTGAGGGCTCACGGAAGGTTCCTTGACCTGGTGTTTTACGGTTCATGGAGGGCTCATGCGGAGTGTCCGAGGGCTCGTTGAGCGCTCCGAGAGCCCTCACTGAGGCCTCATTGAGGGCTCCGTGAGCCTGCGGTGCATCCTCATCACGCTGCTCGACCTCGTGGATAGGGCAGGCGGGGAAACGAACGCCGCTCGGTCGGTTGATCTTCTGGTGCTGGCGCCAGGTCACGATGTGCAGGTACCGCTTGCCCTCGTCACCCTCGTAGCGGCAGATCAGGTGGGCAGAGGCGAGTTGTGTCAGGTCGTCCTCGACCTCCACGGGGCCGTGCTCCGGGCGCAGGGACCACAGCAGCCCTGCGAGAACAGCAGGTTGGTCGCGGAAACGGCCGTGGTCGTCGGCCTGGGTGAGGAGACCGAAGAAGGTTCGCTCTGCGGCGATGGAGACGGCGGCGAGGGACTCGGAGGCGAAGGCTTCGGGCTTGATCGTTCGGATCCGTGCCACGGTCAGCGGCCTCCTTCCGCGACAGCACGTGCCTCGAGTGCGGGTCGCAGGCCCGCAGTGGTCAGGTCGAGGTCGTGCGCCTCGTCCCAGTTCGCCTCGGGGTAGGCGCGGATCACCCAGCGGGCGGCGGTCACGCGCTGGGCCCGGTTGAGGGGTACGAAGTGCCCCTGCTTGTCGTACACACGGGCATACGGGCTCGGCCAGGTCTGGCTGGGCTGATGCTGCGAGACGCGGACGATGCGGGCACCGGGCATCATGTCCGCGAGGAGAACGGCCAGGCGGAGCTGACGGGTACGCGCGGTGGGGTCAACGGTCTTGGCGGGCTGGGCGGCGAGCGCCCTTCCGGTCCAGGACTCGGGCATGCGACAATTCCTCACTCGTAGGTGGGGTGGGACGGCCGTTCTCGTCGAAAAGGTCAGCCGACTCGCCCCGGTTATGAATCCGCACCCTCAGGGGTGGCGGGCCTGGCGCCCGGAAGCTGCTAACTTCTGGGCGCCGGTCTCATCTCCCGCTGAAAACTGCGGACTTGGCGTCTTGTATGGCTCTCATTTCCTCCCTTGAGGAGATCTTGATTCGGCGGTTTCGCCGACGGACCAGCAACATATGCACACCACTTCCAACACTCCAGCGGATTGCGGACTGTGGGCTGATCCGACGCCAACTCGACATATATCGCTGAGGCGACGCATCTCCGCTCCCTCGCAGGCAGCGTTCTACCCGGTGGCCACGAAGCCACTGCGTGGCCTCAAGGCGCAGATACCCGGCAGCAGCCATGTCGGTAGCGCCACTGAACTACGCTTCCGACTCCATGGCTCATCAGCTCCCGAGCGCCCCAGCATGGATGGGCTAATTCGCAGCAGACGTGCGACTCAGGAACGCACGATCCGGTGCAACTAACGGCACATCAATACCGGTTGGAGCCTCCGCATTAGTCGCAATGCCTGCCCGAACGGCCATACGGCAGACCGTCGTTTGAAACAGAGACATACGAAACTCCTCGCGCGACAGCCACTCTGCAAGTACCGCGCACGGACGCGGAGCAGCCGTGATGTGATCTCAGCGCCCTACCGAAAAGCTGGAACACACACCGCCCGGCGGTCGAGGAATACGACCCCTCCGCCGATTACGTCTGGAGAGCGCCCCGCGCACAGGACCGCACAGAGCCCTCCCGGATCGATCTCCTCGGCCGCAGCACCCCTGAAGATCGAAAGCGAAGCCCGAGCGAGCGTGCGACGCTCCCCGTTTTTCGCTAAGCTGAAGCCATCTCCACTCACACAATAAGTCAACACGCCGATATTACTTCGGTTTGCAGAAAAACGAGGTTGGATGTCTGCTCGCCACTTCGACAGAGGCCGTGTGCGCGCCGTGCGGCGTGCCGCCGATGTCGCGCAGGCCGACGTGGCAACGGCCGTCGGCGTAGCGGACTCGACGGTCGCAGGCTGGGAGACCGGACTTGCGACTCCCGACCCGGAGAAGCTTCCTGCCCTGGCGAAAGCGCTCAAACGGGAACTGGACGATCTGTTTCCTCGCACAGGACTCCCGGACCTTACCGACCTGCGGTGCGACGCCGGCTACTACCAGTACGAGACGGCGCCGCTGATCGGGACCAAGAGCGCCGGTCCCGTGGCGGGAGCTGAACGTGGCGAGCGGCGGCTCAAAGACAAGTACGTCCCGGCCCTGGCGGCGGCCTACGGGGTGAGCGAGGAGGAGCTGCGACGCGCGGAGGACCGATCCATCGCCAAGGCGCAGGGCGGTGAAGCCGAATCGGAGGCCACCGGGGCTGCTCCGGCATCGGTGGGTCCGCCCGGCACGTTGGCGGAGAAGATCACCCTGGTCCTGGAGCGCTCGTATCCCGGCGAGCAGGGTCCGCCTGCGGACGGGGAGATCGCCGATGCGATCAACGCACATGCCGGGGCACGGGTCATCTCCGCGGCAGGGGTTCTGGATCTGCGTACTGGCGCCGTGGAGACGGCGTCGCCTGTAGTCCTTGAGGGCTTGGCGGTCTTCCTCGGTGTATCGCCGATGTATTTCCAGCCGGATGATGCCGTGGCCCGCCAGGTCTACGAGGGTCTCCAGCTCCTGTCGGCGTCGAGGAAGGGGGCCGTGGGCCGGGTCAAGGGGCGCGGGATGGGCTCGCAGGGTCTGCCGACGAACGTCATGGAGTTCGTCAACAACCTGGTCACGGAGTTGGAGGAGCGAGAGCCGGACGTAGGCGAGTAGCGCGCCTGCCCGAAGCCCGACTGGAGGCTTCGGACAGCATGCGGGGCCGCGCCTGTGCTGGGGCTGTTCTCTACAGGTCGTGGTGCCGGCCAGCGGCGACCACGGCGCGGATCGCGCCCAGTGCGTCGAGATCTTCGAGGGGATCCCCTTCGACCACCAACAGGTCTGCACGAAGTCCCGGAGCGATCCGGCCCGTCGTCTCGCCCAGACCCAGCGCGTCGGCCGCGTCCGCTGTGGCCATGTCGAGGATCTTGCTGGTCGGCAGGCCCAGGTGCGCGTAGAACGACAGGGCCGGCACCAGCCCGTCGAACCCTGCGCGCTGGACTCCCGCGTCGGTTCCGGCGACGAGCTTGGCGCCGGCCTCCGCCATCTGCCGGACCAGGTCGAACATGGCCGCTGCCCGCTCCTCGCCGAAGAAGCGCGGGAGCATCTGCCAGTGGGGGCTCACCGCCGGGCAGACGGTGATGCCGTCGTCGACGATCCGCTTCAGGACGTCCTGCCGGAGGTCGAAGCCGTCGGATGTCATCCACGTGCAGTGCTCGATCGTGTCCACGCCGGCTTCCACGGCAGCGGCGATACCGTCCGCACCGTGTGCGTGCGCGGCCACCGGCACGCCGGCCTTGTGGGCCTCGTCCACCAAGGCCTGCAACTCCTCCGGGGTGAACTGGCTCTGCCAGCTTTTCGGCCCGTCCTTGGTCAGGCCGCCTCCGGTCACCATGGCCTTGATCACTCCGGCGCCTGCTGCGAGGTTGCGCCGTACGAGATCCCGGACCTGGTCCACGCCTGAGACCTCGCCGCCCAGGAAGTGGCAGTGCCCTCCAGGAGGGGTGGCCGGTGTGCCCGCGGACACGATGCGCGGGCCGGAAGTGCCGCCACGGCCGATCTCCTCGTCCAGGCGGAGCGCCAGGCCGTTGCGGTCTCCCAGGTCCCGGACCGTCGTCACCCCGCTGGACAGGAGTTGCTCCGCACGCCGACGCATGTCCTCCAGCAGCGTCTCGTCGCTCGACTCGGCGAGGGTGGCCACCGGATCGCCGCCGCCGTCGAACGCAAGATGCACGTGGGCGTCGACCAGTCCGGGCACCACCGTCGCATCGGGAAACGCCAAGCGCTTCCCCTCCGCGCCGACGCGGTCAGCGAGTTGTGCGCGCGGCCCGACTGCGGCAATCCAGTCGCCCTCGACGAGGACTGCGCCGTCCTCCAGGTACGTCCCGGAGCCGGTCAGGACACGGCTGGCGGTGATCAGCATCTCGTTACGTCTCCCTCGTTCTTCCACAGTCACGCGGTCAGCCGTAGCGCTTCCGACACCGCGATCAGCTGCCGTACATCCGCGTCCCGGTCGTCTTCCTTCGGCACCGCGAGCAGCACTGCCTGCCCCGGAGCCGGCGCGCCCTGCCGGATCGTGACGGCAGCACGCCGCAGTCGGCTCGCCAGTTCCGCTGGCTCCAGGTGGAGCAGGTCGGGGCCACCGTCCTCGTCCACCAGATAGGGGCTGATGTCGACCAGCCCGTCCCGGCATTCCACTATCCGCCGGTGATAGCGACGGTGCACGCCGCGCGCTCGCCACCGGTCCCACAGGCCGCGGGAGGCGGGGCGCAGTTCGTTCTCCGGGTAGACCTCGGTCAGCAGCTGCCACAGCGGGGTCAGCCGACGGTGATCCCGGCGACGCCGCAGCCACAGCCGCGTGGCTGTGATCCTTGAGCGAGCCGCCGAATAGGTGACGCCCGCGACGAAAAGCAGGATCGACACCACCAGCCAGAACGCCACGCCGGCCATGAGCCGGTCCGGAACGGTACCGCCGCTCCATCGCACGGCGACGAAGACCGCACGGACAGCGCAGGCCACCGCCATCGCGCCGAGACCGATCGCGGTCATCCACAGACCGGTGGCGTGCGGCCTGCCGGACATGCGGGCATAGCGGGCGGTCCATCGTCCGGCAGCGCCCAGCGCGTACATCAGGTACAGGCCCGCGCCAGCGTAGAAGAAGGCGATCTGCGGGACCGTCATGTCCGCCGTGCTGAACGAGCCGGCGAACTCCCGATGCGGCACGGTCACGGCCGCCAGGCTGATCGCCACCGCGACCACGGACACGACGACGGCTTCCCACCGGGCGCGACGCCGCGCTGCAGACCGGTCGGCCGAGTACAGGTAGAAGCACATCAGGAAGTACACCGTCAGCAGCAACAGGACGTTCTGGATCAGCTTCGCCGTGCCGTGCCCGGCCACGGTGTCGATGCCGGTGGTGCCGCCCGGCATGGCCACGGGGTACGACAGGCCCGCGCTTAACAGGCAGAGGGCGACGGACCTCGTGGGAGCGTCATGCGGGGCTCGAGACCACAGGTAGAGCCTCCACACGACGGCAGCCGCGATGATCAGCAGGAGTATCTCGCTCATGGACTACAGCCAGCCTCGCCGGTCGCCCAGGGCGGACTGAACCCGACGCACTTCCGGATCCTCCGACAGCGGAGGGAGCTCGCCCACCACCGAGTCCCACTCCAAGATGATCGTGGCCGCGAGTTCGACCTGGCACTCCTCGTCGTCCTCGTAGGAGCACCGACGGGCGACCCGCCGGATCAGCTTGGGATCGAGTACGGGGATGAGTGTCGCCCAACCCTCGACGAAGTCGTCCGGGGATTCCTCCGGCGACTCTTCCACCTGGCCGTTCTCCCACTCGGCGACGAGGATGTGGAGGACCTCGTGGAGGATGATCTGCCTCTGGTGCAGCCGGGTCGTCTCCTGCTGGTAGAGGATCACGTCCATCTGCGGCGTATCAATCCACAGCCCCGAGGGCCCCGGCTTCTCCAGCGGGAAGGGGCGCAGGACGATCGGGCGTCCGCGCCTCTCGCTGAGCGCCTTGACCAGCTCTTCCACGTCCAGAGGTGGGTGGATGCCGAGGTTGCGCAGTTCCTGCCGCAGTCGGCGGTGGAGGTCGCGCTCCACGGTCCGTCTCTCAGCTGTGCGCCACCGCCCCAACCGCCAGCGGCTCGCTCTGTCCTGCGCGGGCACCGGAGATTCCGGAGCGCCGTGACGACTCTCTCCCGGAGACATTTGAGCAATCCCTTCGTACCGGCCGATCGGGGCTCTTGCTCAGAGCCGGGCGCCAGCCACCACGGGTCAACGATGTTCGGGTCCCCAAACGGCGCTCATGGAGGTGATCGCAAACGCCGGACCAGCTCCGCAGAAGGGCGCGCGCCGGCCTCAGCGAGCGAGCCGCGAGGACACGCAAGAGCCTCTCCGGCCTCACGAAATCGCTAGCGCGAACGGTTAAGCGACCGGGCGAAGCTCCTGTGGGAACAGTCTCGGACCCTACGTCAGGCCCATATGAGATCAAGGCCGGAAAGCTGTGCCTCGAGGTCCAGCAGGACACCTTCGCGATCCTCAATAAAACCTATGAAATCGACCATTTAGGTTTTTCGATCACGGCCCTGAACTGCTGATTCACTTGCGGTCATATTGGTCACCACAACGCAGCCGGCACGTACTTTCGTTACCATTTTGAGATATTTAGCGAGAGAATAGCGTGAGCATTAAACGCAAAAGGTAGATCCCGTCAGCACCTGGGGCGCGAATAGATGTGTGGAAGAGATCACTTCCGCGTCAATGTGTGCAGTGCCTCGCGTTACGCTCACGAGCATGCCTAGCGACATATTCAGCCAGAGTCCTGAGTACTCAGCGTTCTGGAATGAGTACCACTTGTGCACGCTGACCACGCTTCGCTCCGACGGAAGCCCGCATGTAGTGCCCGTCGGCGTGACCCTTGATGTCGAGGTGGGGGTCGCTCGCGTTATCACACGCAAATCAAGTAAGAAGGTCGCCAATATTCAGGCGTCCCGCCCCGGCGAAGCCCGCGCGGCCGTCTGCCAGGTCGACGGAGGCCGCTGGTCCACCTTGGAAGGCACCGCCGAAGTGCTGACCGACGCGGCAGCGGTCGACGACGCCGTGGCCCGCTACGCGGACCGGTACGGGCGGACACCGGCTCCGGATCCGGAGCGCGTGGTCATCGAGATCACGATCGACCGGGTCATGGGCCAGGTGAACGCCGACCGGCCGAAGACCGCGGGTGCCGCAGCCTGACTGCGCAAGAACCCCGCCCGGTTGTTGGCCTCGAGTTGATCTTCATGTGGTATAGGTCTGCGACCTTCTACCCCAACCTCCTCAAACGTCGCCGTCAGCCGCGCCAAGCGCCGACTGTTCGTCATCGGTAACCGGGACGTCTGGCGCGGCCAGAAGTTCTTCGCCGCCCACGCCGACGCCCCCCCATTACCGTCTTCGTAGCCCCGCAACGGGGTTACCGGCCTTCGGAGTTGGCATGACTACCTCCCCTTGTCGAGTGCATGGCCCGGGGGGTGGTGTCACCAGCTCCGAAGGCACTGACAGACCGCTGATTAGCGCCTCTGTGTGTCAAGCGGCCGTAGGAAGTTGGCTCCGTTGATCGCGCTTCATGATCCGATAGACAACGTTGGACAAGCGGCGCTTGAGTGCCCGACGGGCTTCAGCGGGCGTCTTGCCTTCGGCGATCTTGCGCAGGTAGTACTCCTGGCCGCGGCCGCCGTCCCTGATCTGGCAGATCGCGATGATGTGGAGTGCGCTGTTCAGGGCCCTGTTGCCGCCGGTGTTGAGACGATGGCGGACGTTCTTTCCGCTGGAGGCGTCCAAGGGAGCGCTGCCCACGTAGCTGGCGAAG
>NZ_JBHVGZ010000145.1:0-7871 GCF_042800355.1 Streptomyces sp. NPDC057623 | reverse complement strand
CCGGGGAGGTATCCGGCCGCCAGTGGGGAAGCTCGCGGCCACAGAGTGCTAGATAAACGGCCGCCTACGGGGAGTATCCACTGGCCGCCGTCACACACCCCCGACCAGCAGCGAGCTGTACTCCAGCGGATCCGACACGATCAGATCCGGACCGTAGATGCGAGCGAACTCCATGTACCGCCCGACCAGATAACGCGCATGGGTCATCCACACCCGCCCGTACCCGCCCAACGCCTCGAGCGAGGCACGGGGACGCGTCTCGAGCGGGCGCTCCCCCTCCCGCAACCCGGCGACCAACATGTCGTCCACGTGGAACCAGTCGCCGACGCTCACCGCGTTGAGCCCGGCCGAGGCGACCGCCCCCAGTACATCCGGCTGACCCGCGACCACCACCTCATGGCCCGCACCCCGCAGGGCCCACGCCAACGACACCAACGGCGTGAAATGCGTCGGCGCGGGGGTTGACATCATCAGTACACGCATCGAACTACTCCCTGCGTCAGCGGCGGTAGCGGTCGGACAGCTTCTCCAGGACAGGCACGACGTCACGCGGGCTCGGTGTCGCCAGCATGTCGTCATGAAGTCCGGCCGCCCCGTCCTGGAACGAGGGCTCGTGGAGCACGCGGAACAGCTGCTCCGCGAAGACATCGGCCGAGTAATCGGTACGGCTCACGGTCAGCCCGGCGCCTCGCTGCTCCACATACCGAGCGAAGGCAACCCGGTCCCCGCCTTCCCCGGGTGCCGGGATCAGCTGGGGCACCTGGTGGGCGACCGCTGCCGCAAAGGTCCCTCCGCCGCCATGGTGCACAACCGCGGAGCAGGTCGGCAGCAGGAGATCGAGCGGGAGATAGTCCACTATGCGGACCTGGTCGGGGAGTTCCTCCACGTCGGCGAGCTGGGCGGAGTTCACGGTGGCGACCAGCTCGATGTCGAGCTCCTCCACCAGACCGAAGATGTCGGCGATCGGCGAAGCACCGTGTCCGGAAAGAAACTTGCGTGTACTCATGCCCAGTGTGAGGCACACTCGCGGGCGCTTCGGCTCGTCGTACAACCATTGCGGAACAGTGGTCGTGCCCGTGTACGGGACTCGGCGCAGCGCCGTGTAGCGCAGGTCGACCGGCAACCGCATGCGTTCGGGCAGCAGATCGAGTGTCCACTGGCCGACGGCCAGCTCGGCGTCGAAGTCGAGCCCGAAGCGTCGGAGGGTCGGCCGCATGAGTTCCGCGAGCGGATGCTCCGTGAGCGGCTGGGCCGGTCGGCCGATCCGCTCCGTGAACCGTTGCTGCGCCCAGCCGACGTAGTCGAGCCCGTACAGGACACGGGCATGCGCGGCTCCGCTGAGTCGGGCCGCGACGGGAGCCGCCAGGACCAGGGGATCCCACAGCACAAGATCGGGTCGCCAGGACCGGGCGAAGGCCACCAGGTCGTCCACCGCACGGTCGCTCTCGGCCCGCTGCGGATCGGTGGGGAAATAGAGCGAGACACCTGCCAACGTGTAATAGCGGATGGCATTGCGCAGATTGAGATCGTCGGAACCAATTTCCAGGGCCTCGGTGATCTGCTCCAAACGCTGGTCGCTCGCGCCGTCCCGCATGAGGGCCCCGAGGTCCGCAGGCCGCCCCACGGAGACAGCGGTCAGACCGGCCGCGGTTATGGTGGCGGCCATGTCGGGGTGGCTGGCGACCCGGACCTCGTGGCCACTAGCTTGAAGCGCCCAGGCCAGTGGAACTATCGGATATAAGTGCGCTGTTGCCGGCATGATCGAAAAGAGGACACGCAAAGAGACTGCTCCAATCGCTGGAGTGAAGCACGTGAGTCTTGGGGGCTGGAACGCTCAGACCGCAAGTCGCACGAATGCATGCTGCGTCTGTGCCGTGTTTGCCGGAGGTTCGGATGGAGACCGAAGGAGCGTTCCGACTCGCGATATTTGTTGGCCTCCGGGTGATTCGTGACTGTGTCGACACGACACAAATCGCTATAAATGAAGGCGTTCGTCAGAACCGAGAAGAACGCACGACACCGGATACTGAAACAAGCCTCTTCGGTTTCAGCTCACGAGACAAGCGAGCAGCCGTCAAATGTGCTTACATTTCTACAACTCGACTACAGAAGAGCGTCAAATCCTCGTCAAATAGATTCAGGGCACTCTCGACCGGCAACAGCAACAGCGTCTCTTAACAGTTCCTCGATCTGAAGCGCTGCGGTACGCCCAGGGGGCCGTACGAACTGCCCAAAGACGGCCGCACAAAGGAGCGCCGACAAGCCGCCGACGAACTCCGTTCTTCGCCCTACGGTTGCGCGATTGGCAGCAGGGCAGTCCGGGGCAGGGCTTGAGCACTCACCGACGGGGCCACAGATCCAGTCCTCCGACTGATGCCGTTCCCACCATGAGGGGAGAGCCGCGGCGCGGATGTCGCGGCCCAGTTTGAGGCGTTGCATGGGGAAGTTCCGCCAGGGCCGGGCGCACACCCGGCGCACTTGATTGCCCGCGCGCCCTCGACCGCCTTCGCGTTCGATTGAAGCGAAGATTGCACACGCCCTACCCTGAAAAGGCATTCATGATCTCCATCACGCGACACAAGCTGACTGGCACGACGAATCAACCAGGAGCAGGGCGACCAAATGGGGCATTTAATTTTCGCGGGCTATATGCGGGACGGCGGGCCTGACAACCCGTCAGTCAGCCCGCCGACCTGGTAAAACGTATGAAAATCCGACGGCCTCCGGAGCCGTGTGCGCAGGTTCGAATCCTGCCGGGGGCACCGGAAATCAAGGCCCTGACCTGCAGAAACGCCGGTCAGGGCCTTTCTTGTGCATGCCAAAACAGCAACGGCCTACATAGCCGTGAGCAGTCGTGCGCAGCTGACCGCCATCAAGCCTCTGACCAGGCACTTTGCGGCGCCGAAACCGGGTAAGTCACGATTCCGCTGTCCCACGGACAAGGCCACGGAACTCGTCCGGGACATTCGCGGGACGAAAGTCCGCAGCGGGCCCGTGTGACCTGTCGAACGCTGGGCAGAGAACTCTCTGACCTGCTGTTTTCCAGGACGGCCGGTGATACGGACACACGGTCAGTGCGGCCGTTTGCCTTTCGGTGGACGCCTCGCCATGCAGAGCGCGGCCGGCCTCAGGTCAGGGTGACGCGCGGTTCCGGCTCCCAGGTCCCCAACAGGACGGAAGCCGGTGCGGCCCAGTCGTCGGCGTCCTTGAGCAGGTCGACGGCCTCCATCGACGTCTCAGCTGCGAGGAGTTGCTCACCGATGCCCTGGGGCACCCACAGGGCGGCCGTCCCGTGGCACCAGTCCACGGCGACCTGATACACCGTGACAACCGCCAACTCCCATGACGTCAGCGGGTCGTGCGCGCCCCCACCATGCGGGTACCAGCGCCGGGGCGGGATCCGCACGGCGATCAGGCGCCAAGGGCGTCCGGCGGACTGCTCGGCGGCCAGTAGGCGGGCCTGCTCGGACCAGGCGGCGGTCAGCCCGACCAGCGAGTCTTCCGCCTCTTCCCGACCCTTGCGGCGGCGCCCCAGGGCCTCGTGCAGCGCTTGTTCGGCCGCCAGCGCCGCCTGGGCGAGCGGCTTGGCGTCCCACCGGGCAGCGGCATGCCACGCCTGCCAGACCCTCCGCAGCACCATGGGGGCTTCGCTGCCGAAGATCCCGAAGCCGGTGCCCGCGCTCGCCGCGGGCGCGGGGAGCAAGGCGACGGCCGCTGCCTCGGCGAGCATGCGGGGTGCGTAGAACCGGGTCAGCAGCTGCCGCTGCTGCTCGGCGAGTTCCGCCTGCGCCCCCATCCGGGCTTCGGCCCAGGGATGCAGCCAGGGGCAGGCGGCCAGGCCCTCGGCGGCCGACACCAGTCGGTCCTGCGTGTCCTGCCACAAGGCGCTCAGGTCGTCGCGGCAGGCGCGGGCCTGGGCGTGGCGCTCCCAGGCATCTGCGTCGTCATCGTTGTCCGGGAACTCGCCCAGCGACAGCAGCCGCACCGCCTCGGTGATCTCCGCCTCGTCCGGAAGCTGCTCCCGCATCTCCTCTTCGTCCAACCCCAGCCGCGACACAGCATCGAGCGCGTCGAGGAATACCGGCCAACGGCCGTCGTCGGGCACCGGCCAGCGGCAGCTCCAGTTCGTGCAGAGCCGATCGAGCGAGGACGCGTCAAGCGTGAATTCGACGGCGCGGACCGAGGAAGCCTTGCGCAAGTGGGGGCAGTCATCGACCGCGTGAATGAGCCCTGTGTCGGAAACCGCAGTGAATCCCGAGAACAGCGTGCCCTCGAAAGGACCCAGTGGTGTGCCCGTATCGATGCACCGGCCCAGCACAACGGACAACATTCCGGTCTCTGACGTGGTCATACGACCGACCCTAATCCACGGCGTTCTTGGTGGTCCGGCCTGCCGACGACCGGCTCCCAGAGCGGCCTGGGCGCGGGCTGCGTCGGCCACCTGTTCACGAGATGCACGGCGCCCACGGCCAAGTGGTGTCCTGGGCGAGGCCCATTCATACCGACCGCCGGGCCTACCTGAGACGGCTCGGCGAGTTCGCTGAGCTCTGGAAGGCACTCACCGTCCCGGGCCCCCCACGCCTCCGTCGTCCTCGCCTCCCGCCTGCCGAGGGCGACCGCGGGCTGCTCGTCGGGCCGTGCTCGGCATGGCGGGCGCCGCCCTGCAGGCGGTCAGCCGCAACGCCCTCGCCTCACCCGACACCCTCACGGTGGACGGCAGCTTCTACCTGCCCCTCGGGCTGACTGCCGTCCCCGGCACCTCGCTCCCTCTGCCCGCCTCCTGCGGCGTCGCGTTCGCCGACGGCCTCGCGGCGGCGGCTGTCGTACTCGGCCTGTCCAGCCTCGGCGCGGGCACCGTCCTGCTCTCGAACTGTCTCCTCGCCAGATGTGACTCCAAATAACTCGTATTCGTGCAGGAGTTGCTCGATGCGCTGGTTGGCAATCGCAGCCCGCCCGTACAGGCATTTGGCGTACCGGGTCAGGAGGACTTCGACGCTGTTGCCGGCGCGTTCGGCGACCTCGGTGGGATCGACTCCGGCGTTCAGCCAGGTAGACAGAGCTGAGTGGCGCAGGTCGTAGGGGCGTGCCGCGAGCGGTGACCGCACCAGGCCGGATGGGAGGGCGAGTTCGCGGGCTTCATGCCAGACGCGGCCGTAGGTGCCGGAAGCCATGATGCCGCCACGCTCGTTGAAGAACAGCCGCCCGTCGTCGGCGGCGCCGAAGGTGTCGATGCTCTCCCGCCACATCGCGACCAGTTGGGGCGGTAGCGGCACCGGACGGGTGTCGCCCGGCGGCCGGTCTTTCAGACCACGCTCGTCGTGGAGCCGTCCGGTGTCGGTCCACTTCTTGCCCGCCTGGGGCCGGGTGATGTGCAGGGTCACCCTGCCCCAGCCCTGGGCGGGCAGGAGGCAGTCCGGCAGGGTCACCGCGACCGCTTCCTCGGGCCGCAGCCCGGCGTAGTACATGCCGCCGAACAACCCGACCAGCCGCCGTCCACGCGCCCGCCGGTAACCGCCGACGTGGGAGACGGCGCAGAGCAGGGAGCGGGCCTGGGTGGGGTTGGCGACCACCCGCGGATCGACCTGCTGGACGGTCTTGGCGATGCGCCAGCGGATCGCGGCGAGCGGGTCAGTGGGCAGCCGGCGCTGCTCGATGGCGTAGCCCACCGCGTTGACCAGGGTCATGCGCTTGTGCCGCTGGGTCTCGGCCGCTGCCACCGTGCCGTCCTGCTTCAGGCGCAGGTCCTCCAGCACGGCCCGCATCACGGCCGGATCCAGCATGTCGGCCAACGGGCGCGAGGCGCCCGCCACCCAGCGCAGCACGAGGCGCACATCGGTCGGCATGCCGCCAGGCTCGGGCCGGGGCACGACGAACGCCCAGTCCCGCAGCGCACGATGCAGCAGCTCGTCACTCGGGCGACCCCGCATGTCCCGGAGCATTGCTCGGGTGATCGCGCACAGGGCCTCGTTGGTCTCGTTCCGGGTCTTCGCCGCGATCTTCGGCCAGCGCATGTCCAGATACTCGAGCGCGAAGGCGTACCAGCTGATGCCGACCGCGCACCCGCGAGCCGAGCCACGGCTCGTACCCACGTGATACTGCTCCTGGGCGGCACAGTTCCGGACAGCACGGACCAGTTCGGCGCCGAACACATCGGCCAGCTCCCGGACGTCTGCCGCCGCGGTCGGGACGTGGCCATTGCCGCGCAGCCCAGCGATCACGTTTCTTCCAGCGCGACTCCTCTTGGGCACGCTACGCATCGGGGATGCCGCATTCCTCATGACGCCCACCACCTTTCTGCCCAGGTGAACCCGCAAGCACATCGGGGTAATGGCATCCCAGAAGCCACGCTGCCCTCACCTGGAAACAGAAAGCAGACCAGACACCCGCAGGGAGGATTGGAGGTAGGATGGGTAGTATGAGTGAGCCTACCGGCAAGTACTCAATCACCATGCCCCGCGATATCGCCGAAGCCGCCAAGGCCCGCAGCGGCCCCTCGGGCCTGTCTGCCTATGTCGCCGCCGCCGTCGCGCGCCAGATCGAGCGGGACAATCTCAACGAGCTCATCGCCGTCGCCGAGGCCGAGCACGGGCCCATCACCGACGAAGAGGTCCAGGCCCTGCGCGACCAGCTCCACCAGGCCCGCCAACAGCAGACGCAAGGCGGGGCGAACGCCGCGTGACCCGCCCCTCCCCCGCTGCCCCCGGCGGCACTCTGGTCCTCGACAGCGAAGGGCTGGCCAAGGCCGTCCTTCGCGACCGCACCGTCACCGGCTGGCTCGCCCTCGCTCGCGCCGACGATTTGCGGGTGATCACTTCCGCGGCCACCCTCGTGGAAGTGGCCCACCCCCGGATCAACCGTCCGGCCTTGGAGTGGATCCTCTCCCGCCTCGTCATCGAACCGGTCACCGAGCCCATCGCCCGGCACGCCGCCACCCTCCTCGCCGACGTCGGCCTGCACGGCCACAAGTACGCCATCGACGCCATGCTCAGCGCCACCGCCCTCGCTGCCCCCGGTCCGACGACGGTTCTCACCTCAGACCCCGAGGATCTGACCGCCCTGTGCGGCTCCCGCATCACCGTCATCAAGGTCTAAACATCGGCTCTCGCCCTGCGGTACCGGTCTCCTCCGGCGCTCGCCACCGCAGGGCCGCCAACCACGGAGCCATTCCGATCTGAACCATGGCAGTAGCCGCCACCCTAAGACCCAAACGTGGCCTTTTTAGTGAATCTGAGCGCGAACGAACTCGATGCCAACCAAGGCAAGTTCAGAATTGAGCAGCGTCTGCCCAAGTCCCGCCCTAGAGCCTGAATGAGCTCACTCATTCTTCCTTACCTTCGATGCCTCGGATCGAGCCAGCAATTTCTCGGCGAACTCATCCCAGTCGGGGCCGAAACTCAGGAGATCCGATCCGGCCTGCGCCAGGATTTCGGCGTCGTCAGGCCGCTGTAGGCACAGCAGACGGAAAGCCAGGTTGCGTGCCCAGACCGGGAGTGCCATCCAGTCTTCGGCCAGGGATTCCTGCAGCGACTCCCAGAGATCCTCAGGATCCGCGAAAGTCACCTTCTCGATGAATCGCCGGACCTCGACGGGGATTCCCATGGCGCCGCCATCCACCCCGCCCGTGGAGACCTGCGACATGAGTTGCGTCAGTTCGGACACAGTCAGCCTTCCGCTATGGGTTCAACCATTAGGTCGCAACCCGGTATGTACCGTCGGGTGTCTGCGACACGCGATATCCGACATTGTGCCCGTCTACGTCAACAGCCCCCTCCAGGGGCTTAGCCTCGATCTTTCGTGACGGTCCGCCGACGGAGTCGGTGGGCCGTTTCGCTTTCTGTGGCTGGTGGTGGGCAGGCTGAGGAGCCGTGTGT
>NZ_JBHVGZ010000144.1:0-7880 GCF_042800355.1 Streptomyces sp. NPDC057623 | reverse complement strand
CACACGGCTCCTCAGCCTGCCCACCACCAGCCACAGAAAGCGAAACGGCCCACCGACTCCGTCGGCGGACCGTCACGAAAGATCGAGGCTAGAGCCCAGGACGGCCCAGCGGCACGATCAGTGCAGCAAATAGGTGCAGCTATAATAACTGCACCTATATGGGAGCTGGTGCTGTGGACAAGCCCGCCGAGATGTTCGACCGCGTCTTCGAATGGGCCGAGCTGACCCGGTTCGCCACCCTGCCGGGCCCGCAAGCCACGCTGGGTGTGGTCTCCGGTCGTCGCCGGCAGGGCAAGACCTTCCTGCTCGATGCCGTCGCTCGTGCCAGTGGCGGCTTCATGTTCACCGCCACCGAGACCACCGAGGCCGACGCCCTGCGTCAGTTCGGTGAGGCACTGGCCCGTTATCGCGGGCAGCCGACTCCGTTCCGTTTCGCGCACTGGGACGAGGGGGTCGCGGAACTCATGCGCATCGCCGACGCGGGCGGTCCCGCCGTGGCGGTCATCGACGAGTTTCCCTTCCTCGCCAAGGCGTCTCCCTCCCTGCCTTCGATCATCCAGCGTGCTCTGGACCCTGCTGCCCAGCACACCAACACTCCCGTGCGCCTGCTGTTGTGCGGTTCCGCGCTGTCGTTCATGGGCCGGTTGCTGTCCGGCAATGCTCCACTGCGTGGCCGAGCCGGTCTCGAACTCGTGGTCCCGACCCTGGACTTTCGGCTCGCGGCCGAGTTCTGGCAGATCGACGACCCGCGCACGGCGTTGCTGACCAACGCCATCGTCGGGGGTACGCCCGCCTACCGCCGTGAGTTCACCCAGGGGGACACTCCTGCCGGGCCGGACGACTTCGATGCCTGGGTCGTGCGTGCGGTGCTCAACCCGGCGCGTCCGCTCTTCCGGGAGGCCCGCTACCTTCTCGCCGAGGAGCCCGAACTTCACGACACCGCGCTGTATCACTCGGTCCTGGCAGCCATCGCCGCCGGCAACGCCGCTCGTGGCGGCATCGCCGACTACCTGGGGCGCAAGTCCACCGACCTCGCCCACCCGCTGAGCGTCCTCCAGGACGTCGGCATGATCACCCACGAAGCCGACGCGTTTCGCCGCAACCGCTCCGCCTACCGCATCGCCGAGCCGCTCGTCACCTTCTACCACGCGGTCATGCGCCCGGCCTGGGGCGATCTGGAACGCCCCGGGCGGGCGCCCGACGTATGGCGCCGAACCCAGTCCACCTTCCGCAGCAAAGTCGTCGGTCCGCACTTCGAGCAGGTCTGCCGGGAATGGGCCCGCTGGCATGCGGCACCCGACACCCATGGCGGACACGTCACACGCGTCGCCCGCGGAACCGTCAACGACCCGGCAGCCAGGACCAGCCACGAGATCGACGTCGCCGTCCACGGCGAGAGCAAGGAGGGCCGCCAGCTGCTGCTCGCCATCGGAGAAGCGAAGTGGAGCGACGTGATGGGAGCCGGCCACCTGGAACGCCTCCGGCACATCCGCTCCCTACTGACCAGGAGCGGCACGGCTACCGAGGCAACGAGGCTCTACTGCTTCAGCGGCACCGGCTTCACCGATGAACTGACTCACCTCGCGAAGAACGACCCCACGATCCAACTGATCGACCTGCCCCGCCTCTACCACGGCGAATGACTCTCGATCTGCGGCACGGGGGACCGGTCGGCTGCACCGGCCGGCGGACCCGTATGAGGACTGCGGGCTCTTCGGAGAGGTAGGCGCAGGCTAATACGACCATGCGATCCGTCGTGGGACGGTCAGGGTGGGCGCGGGCCGCCACCACGACATGTCGGTGGTGGGCGCCGGATCCTCGGCCGAGAGTGGTACGTCGCGATTCGGCGGTAGCGTGGCGAAGCGAGCAAGGCTGCGGACAGGCGGGGCGGATTTCATGCGGATGCGGTGCGAAGCCGGAGCCGAGGACGAGTTCGAGGCGGCGTGTGGACTGTTGGTCGACCGGCTGGTCCGGTGGGCCGGGGATCAGGGGACTCCGGTGGACGCGTTCATGGTCGAGGCGGCGCTGGACTACCGGCACCGGGCGACCGCCGACGGTCGGCTGGGGCTGTGGGAGCCGCGGCATGTGGAGGAACTGCTGCTGCACTGGCTCCCCCAGCAGGTCACGGAGCTTCCCGGAGAGGAACGCGGCGACGGTCCGGGCACGTTGCGCACCCTCCTGCTCTTTCTGCATGCCGCGCAGTTGGCGAACCCGCGCGGTCCCGCAATCGGTGAATCCCTCGGCGCGGTGGCCACGGCCGAAGAGCGGTATCCGGCGGCGATGGCGGACCGTACTCGCTGGGGCCTGGCGAAGTTCTGGGCGGTGACCGCTGCCGAGCAGGGTGTGGACGTCATGGACGGAGCGGCGTTGCAGCGGTTCGCGGACCGTGCTCAGCGCGGGGAGGTCGCTTACGACCAACGAGCTCTTGACGCGATCATGGATCGGCGGTTGAACGGCCGTGTGTTGGCCGACGGAGTCCGGGCCGAGCCGCAGCTGCCGGTGGTGCTCCCTCCGGACGGTGAACTGCGGCTACGGGCCGAGGCGTCGACGACTGTGGCGCAGCTGCGGGGGCTTGCGGAGTGGGCGGGGCGCGAGGGGCGGGTGGTGACGGCTGCTGGGCGACTGCGGATGGCTGACGCCCGCGAGCTGGTGGGCGTGCTGGGCACCGGGGACAGGACCGAGGGGGTGCGCTCCTCGGCCGACCTGCCGCGGCTGGGACTGCTGGTGGAGTGGGCGAAGAAGGCGCGGCTGGTCCGGGTCGCCAAGGGCCGGTTGTACGCGGTGGCCAAGGCCAGGCCGGTGCTGGCCGACCCGCTTCAGCTCTGGTCGCGCGCCTTCGACGCACTCTTCGAACTGCGGCAGGCCCTGATCGGGACGCCCAGTGGCCGGCACGTCGAGTCGATGCTCTTCGACATCTACGGCGAGATGCTCGAGGACGTGCTGAACACGCTCTACAGCCTGCCGTACCCGATGCCCTGGCCGCGGCTTCGTGACTCTGTCCACCTGGGCTACCGGGCCCGCTTCCAACTGGACGTCGGCTCGGACCTGCGACACCGGATGTGGTTCGAGCACGCTGACCGGGACCTGCGTTCGGTGCTCGACGTGCTGGTGGACCTGGGCGCGGTCGAGCGCGAACAGGGGATGGCCGATCCGGTGTTCCTGGAGGCCGATCTTTCCGATCCAGAGGATTCCGGACCTGAACTGCCTGCGGGCATGCCGCAGGAACTCGCGGAGCTGCTGGGCGCCATGGGGGCGGCAGTGGATCCGGCTCAGGCGCGGGAGCGTGACCGCCGTCTGCGTGAGGAACTGACCGCCGGGCCCGTCGAACTCATCCGCCTCACCGAACTGGGCACCCGGGCCGTACGGCGACGGCTGCTGGCGGCCGGCCGGGACGCACCGCTGGTCGGTGAGCTGGTCCGGGCACCGGCAGCCGGTCTGCTGGGGGTGCTGGCCGAGGACTACGATCCGGATGCCGCATGCGCGGAACTGGCCGGCTGGATTTCGGCCCGCGGGGAGCAGGATGCCGCACTGCGGCAACTGACGGACGCCGTACGGACCATGGCGGGTGCGGCCTTCCGTACGCGGGCACAGGCGATGCTCGACGTGCTGGCGGTGGCGTGGCCCGACGGCGACGGCGAGCGGCTGCTGCATGCGCTGCGCGGTGACGCCGTACTGGCTCCGCTCGCGCTGAGCGCGCTGGCGCACCGTGAACTGTTGTCCCCCGAGGACATGACCGACGCCGAGCATCTGCTGGTGCTCGCCGAGAGCCTGCTCCAGATCGTGGAGCTGGCGGGCGGTGCGGGCGGCGGCGATGAGGCACTGCGCGCCCAGGGCGCCGAGGCCAGGGACGCGGTCGCCGCCGCGCTGGACTCCGCGCACCCGGACCGGGCCGGGCTTGAGGAACTCCGACACCTCGCGGCCAGGGCCTGGCGTACGTCCGCAGTTCGTCACCGCGGCGTCCGCGGGCGTGGGCGTTCTACGGGCAGGGGCGGGCGCAAGCGGCGCCGGTGACAGGGTGACACCGATCGGCACTGGGCGACCGTCCGGTCCGTCGGCCGGTTCTACGACTCGATGACGCGCGTTAGCGTCTGGGCCATGGCCGAGGGATGGGACGAGGACGGGCTGCGGGCCGTGCGCGGCGCGCTGCACGGGGCGGACGGGATGACGCTGCTTGCCGCGCTGCGCCGCGGACCCGTGACCGAGGTGCTGCAACTGGCCGGTGACGGTGTGGCAGGTACCGCTGTTCTGGGTCTGGCGGGGGCCGCGCAGATGGCTGCCACGTTCCTCGGAGCATTGCGGGAGCGCGGTTTCCGGGGCGATGAGGAACTGGCGGACGTGTTGCGCGGGCCTGTGGGGCACGTGGTGAATCCTGCCCTTCGTCCGCTCTCAGTCGATCTGGAGATGCTCGCCATGCTGCTGGAGGGCGACCCGGTCGAGTCCGGTGGTCGGCTCGATCTGTCCACCGGGGAGTGCCGGCCGGCCATCGTCGATGAGCTGGATACCGGGTTCGAGGAGGCGGACGATCCCGACCGGTGGCTGTCCGTGCCGGCGCTGGGTTCCCGGGACGGTTACGAGGACATGGAGCTGTTCATCGAAATGCTCGGTGACACCGCCCTCGCCGATCGGCTGCGGACCGCCATCCATGGCCGAGGCGCCTTCCGCCGCTTCAAGGATGTCCTCGCCCGTGACGAGCGCGCCTGGCGCCGGTTTCACCGGCTCAGCGATGAACGACGGCTCGGACGGGCTCGCGCCTGGCTGGCCGAAGAGGGCTGTCGACCAAGGCTGCCGTTCGGTGGCGACAGGTAGGGCGGCCCGCCCCCGGGCCAGGACGGGCGGGGGTGGCCCCGACGCCGTGAGCCGACGGCCCACCGGGCCCGTGCGGTCCTCTGAGCGCTTGGTTGAGGATGCTCCTCCCATACCGCTGAGGGGCTGAGCGCGCCGCAGGGGTGTGGTGGCCGCTGCTCCGCTGAAGAGGGGCGGAGCAGCGGCCACCAAAGCTGCGGTCAGCGTCGGAAGCCGCGCCCCGGGTCCCGGGCGTCCGGGTATCCGAATGGCTCGAACCAGGCTGCGGCGCGCAGGTCTCCCATGCCGAGGCGCTGGTTCACGTCGCCGTCCGGGTCCTCGATACCGTCCAGGCGTGCGTCGAAGAGCATGAGGACGTCGTGGTCCTGGAAGAACAGGTCGGAGCAGGCGTCCCAGTCGTAGTCGTCGCGGTGTTCGGGCAGGGTGCCGTGTGCGGTGTCGCGGGTGTCGATGTCGTCGAGGTAGCTGGGCGCGTCCTCGATAGCCAGGTGCAAGGCCATTTCCTCGGCGGTGCACGAGGGTTGGGGCCATCGCCCGTGTTCCAGGTCGCCGGTCAGGTCGTCGAAGGCTCGTGCCATTCGGCGGCGCCAGCTCCGGTCGGCGGACCAGGTGAGAGAGGGCAGGCGGGTGAACAGCTCCCAGTTGCCCGGCTGTTGCTTGGTCACGGGCTGATCGCGCAGGTCGTCGGAGTCGTCGTAGGCCTGGTCGGCCAGGACGCTCAACGCGGTCAGGAGCAGGTCGGCGGTGCGCGGGGTGAGTTGCCAGCCGCAGTTCTCGCAGTCCTCGTCTTCGCAGGAACACTCCTTGACCGGGAAGAGCGCGACCAGGTCGGGCTGCTCCTCGTCGGTTGGTGTGCCGGGGACCGGCTGGCGCAATCGCCACCCGTGGTGGAAGTGGGCTGTTACCGGGACGGGGCTCCAGTTGGTGAGCTCGTCGCCGTGCTCGGCCCGCAGCAGTCCTGCCTCGCTCTGGTCTTCCAGGGTGTCGGCACCGGTAATCCAACTACCGCTGTCGGTCAGGGTCATCACGGCGCCGATCAGGTCGCGAGGATCGTCTTCGGCCAACTCGGACGCTGGCAGCGGCTCCCAGCCGTCGTCGATCGCCGCGCGTATGAGTGCGTCCTCATCGGTGATGTGGAACTCGCGCAGATGAGTGATGCGTACGACCTTGCCCGGCAGATCCTTCAGACGCGCGCCGTCAGGCGTTTCTGACCCCGGCGCGGTGGGGGCCTCGTCGACGTGCGTGTCCTCGTCCTCTCCGAGGTCTTCGTCAGGTGGGCAGAACGTCGTGCCTGCGGGTGCGGGCCATGTTCCTGAGGCTGCGTGGGCCGTTGCCGCGCGCAAGGAGCCGGCGGGGGCGTCAGGCAGCGCAGTGGCCAGGGTGTTGAGGTCTTCCGTGACGACGTCGGTGTCGCGGGAGGCCAGTGCGCGGCGCAGTAGCTGGACCGCCTGGTAGGCGTGGTGCTTGTTCTTGCAGGTCAGCACTCCGGTGAGGGAACGAGCGCCGTGGTAGGGACCGATCAGAGCCATGACGCGGCTCTTGCTGGGGCTGTGCTCGCACAGGAAGTCGACGACGGGAGTGAGTTCGGGCTCGGTGGCCATGCGGGAGACTCCGGGGACGCGTTGGGTGCGCAACCTTGCGGATGCGCATGCGAAAGGGAGATTTCCGCTGGTGAGCGCGGTGCTGGCGCGCTCCCGGACGGGGACGGACGTGAGCCGCGGCTGGTGCCTCCGGTGCTACCGGCGGTCCGGGCCGTGCGGAAAGCCAGCGTACGTCAGTGCGCTGACATCGCCCCCAGGTGGCTGGACAGAGCAGTGCTGAGCGGCAGCGAGCCGGAGGCCGCGTTGACCCGGCGTCACACTGCTGGCGGATTCTGTGGCTTGCCGGCCCGGGCAAGGCAGGTGGCTGATTGCCTCGCGGGGTACGGATCCTCTGTGATCACCAAGCCTGATGACGCATCCCGTGGGCTGACGCGCCTCCGCGTGCTGGTGCGCACCGTCGGCCACGCTGCCGCTGACGCACTCGGTTGCGCTGCGCCGACGGGAGCTGCGGTCTCTCCCTGAGCCGTTGGCGAGCTGGGAGGGGAAGGTGGTGCGGTTCGTGGTGGCACCGCTGCGATGGAAAGACGTGATGGCCATGGCATGTGCTCCTTCTCGGAGTTGGAGTCCTTTGTTTGTCGGCGTAGTCGCGCTGGTGGACGGGGGCGAGGCGGACCCTCCCCATCCGGGCGGTTTCGCCCTGAAGGGCTCTGCCTGTCGGCAATGGGCGCGTACAGTGCGCTTCTTCGGAAGGTCAGCCGACTGGGATAGACCTCTGAGGCCACCCCGGGCGGACCTGTAAGGCGGTGCTGGCTACGTGGCGGCGAACGAGGCGGACAGCGCGGCAGCCGCCTGGTACACGGGCTTCTTCGGCCGATACGCGGTCACTAGAGTGCGCACGGCCCGAACCTGTGGCGGGTCCGCGGAATACGTACCGTGGACCCGGCATGGGAGTGTGAGGCTGAAGGCCAAAGTGCACGTGCGAAAAGGGAGCGAACCCCATTGGGTCACGTCCGTCGTGGCATCGACGCGAAGAAGGGAAGAGGGCTGTTCCTCGCTTCCTGACCGTGCCACTCTCCCACGCGACCCAATCCCTGTTTGGCGTGTGAAGTGCCTGGCGATGCGAGCGCCGTCTGCCTGAACTTCCGACTTCTTCCGCTCTCGTGGCCCCTGCTTAGCCAGTCGTCGGCACGGGCGCCACGAGAGCGTTGGTCAGCGTCGGAAACCGCGCTCGGGGTCCCGGGCGGGCGGGTAACCGAACGACTCGAACCACGCTGCCGCGCGCGGCTCGCCCATGCCCAGGTGCTGGTTCACGTCGCCGTCCGGGTCCTCGATGCCGTCGAGGCGTGCGTCGAACAGCATGAGTACGTCATGGTCCTGGAAGAACAGATCGGAGCAGGCGTTCCAGTCATAGTCGTCGCGGTGCTCGGGCAAGTGAGTGTGTGTGAGCTTGTTCCGCTTTGACGGACACCATCCGTGTGGTGGTCAGGCTGCGAGTGCGGTCTCGTATTCGGCGGGACTGCGGTAGCCGAGGCTGCT
>NZ_JBHVGZ010000143.1:0-8089 GCF_042800355.1 Streptomyces sp. NPDC057623 | reverse complement strand
TCGACCTCGACTCGAACCCGACCAAGCTCATCGAGATCGTCGAGATCGGCAAGCAACTCCTCATCACCCGGGGCGCGTTGACGACGTTCTCCATCACGAACGACGTGGCGAAGTACTTCGCGATCATCCCGGCGATGTTCGCGGGCGCGTACCCGGGGCTGGAGTCCCTGAACCTCATGGGCCTGCACAGCCCGACCTCCGCGATCGCCTCCGCGATCATCTTCAACGCGCTGATCATCGTGGCCCTGATCCCACTCGCCCTGCGCGGCGTCCGGTACACGCCGTCGTCGGCGCACGACCTGCTGCGGCGCAACCTGCTCGTCTACGGCCTCGGCGGCCTGGTCCTGCCCTTCGTGGGCATCAAACTGATCGACCTGCTGATCTCCGGGGTGCCCGGCCTCGGATGAACCACGTCGCCTTGGATGAACCACATCAAGGGGGCGTAAGCGCACGTCAGAGCCCCGTCAGAGAAGGCGACCCAGGCTTGCCCCGCCTGTGCGGGACGGCTTCCATGGACAACCGTGAACAGCGCATGGCTCCTTTTCGACCGGCCACCGAGTCCCTCCCCCAGCCTTCGGCCGGGGGGGACCCCCATCTCGCTTCGCTCGGCCGCCCCGTCGTGCGCCGCACTGCCCGGAAACGCCCGCGTCCCGCTGACGCGCTTTCCGTGACACGAGGGGCGCCGTGATGCCACGGCGTCCCTCTTCTTTCCTTTCGCTCCCGCACGTGACGCCACCCCCTCGGCTGGGCGGTGTGCCGCGTGCCGCAACCCTGGATGGGATCATGTCCGACACCGCCTTTTCGTCCCGTACCGTGCTCGTCACCGGCGCCACCTCCGGCGTCGGCTACGAGACCGCCCGGCAGCTCGCCGAGCGCGGCGCCACCGTGCTGCTGCACGGCCGCACCGCCGAAGAGGCCCGAGCCGCCGCCGACGCCCTCGTCGCCACAGCTGGGGTCGCAGAGGGCCAACTCTGCACGTACGCGGCCGACTTCGCACGCCTCGACGAGGTCGAGGCCCTCGCCCGCAAGGTCGTCGCAGCGCACCCGCACCTGAACGTCCTGGTCAACAACGCCGGCATGGCCGCCCCCGAGCGGCACACCGTCACCGCCGACGGCAACGAGATCGCCTTCCAGGTCAACTTCCTCGCCCACTACCTGCTGACCTGCCTGCTGGAACCGGCCCTGACCAGCGACCCCGGCGGCCGGGTTGTCAACGTCTCGTCGGCCCTGCACCGCACGGCCTCCATCCAGTGGTCCGACCCCAACCGCGCCCGCCGCTACTCCCGGCTCGCCGCCTACGCCCAGTCGCAGCTGGCACTGACGGTCTTCGCCGCCGACCCGCGCGTCACAGCGGTCTCGGTGCACCCGGGCGTCTGCGACACCGCGCTGCTGCCCCTGTACGCCCACGAGGGCGTCTCCCCCTCCGAGGGCGCCGCGCACGTGGTCCGGCTGTGCGACCCGGCCGCCGAGATCGTCAACGGCGCCTACTACGACCGCGACGAGCGGGTCGCCCCCGCCCCGGCGGCGACGGAGGACCGCACGGTCAGGCGCCTGACCAAGCTGGCGGACCTGCTGGTCGACCGGAGCGCTTGAAGGCCGGTTTACGGCAGAGGAGTTGATGTACGTGTCGAAGCGCGCCCGCAAGGGGAAGGCCCGCCGGAAGTGGCATTCCCTCACACCGGCCCGCCCGCCCGGGGCACCGCAACCGCACTCTCCCGCCCCGACCGCCGTATGGAATGCGCTTGCTATCAGTCAAGAACCCTTCTACAGAAGGCAATTGACCCGTTATGCGGCCGTAGCGTCGTCGAAGGCGCCCGACCGAGGGCGTCTCCCCCACTCAACGGGCCCACATGCCCGTCCCTTGGAGACGACGAATCAGATGACGACCACTGTGCCCGGCATCCCTGTCCCGACCGGGACACCCGGTGACCGGAGCACCGACGCTCGCGAGAAGGACATCATGCGGTTCCGGACGGTGTCCGGCCCCGATCTGACCACCCGCAACGACGCCTACCTGGCCTGGCAGCGGGACCGCGAACAGGCCGACCTCTGGCCTTACTTCCGCCGCTACGACACGGCCCTGACCCCCCGGGCCACCTCCGTGTCCGACACCGGCGTGGTCACCCACGGCCCCAACTTCGGCGGCCAGGACTACCTCTCCCTCACCGGCCACCCCGCCGTCCTCGACGCCGCGCACCAGGCCCTGCGCGACTACGGTCCGATCACCGCGGGCTCCCCCGCCTTGGGCGGCGCCAACCCGATCAGCAAGGCCCTGGAAGCCGGACTCGCCGAGGCCCTGCACTCCGACCACGTGGCGTTGTTCCCGACCGGTTGGGCCTCGGGCTTCGGCACCATCCGGGCGCTGATGCACCGCCGCGACCACATCCTGCTCGACAAGCTCTCCCACGACTCGCTGCGCCAGGGCGCCGCCGCCAGCGGGGCCACGGTGGAGTTCTTCCGCCACCTCGACAACGATGCCGTCCGCCGCCATCTCGCGGGCATCCGCGCCACCGACACCAAGAACGCCGTCCTCGTCGTCACCGAGGGTGTCTTCTCCATGGACTCCGACACCCCGCAGCTCGCCGAACTCCTCGGCATCTGCCGGGAGTACGGCGCCCAACTGATGGTCGATGTCGCCCACGACTTCGGCGCCATGGGCGAGCACGGCGGCGGCCAGTTGGAGGTCCACGGCATCCTCGGCCAGGTGGACTTCGTCGTCGGGGCGTTCTCCAAGACCTTCGCCACCACCGGCGGCTTCCTCGCCACGCCGTCCGCGTCCGCGCGGGAGTACGTGCGGATGTTCGGCGGCCCGCAGACCTTCTCCAGCGCGATCACCCCCGTACAGACCGCGGCCGCCCTCGCGGCCCTGGGCATCGTGACCTCGCCGGAGGGCGCGCGCCGCCGCAAGTCCGTCGCCGCGGTCGCGACCCGCCTGCGCGAGGGACTCACGGCACGCGGACTGGAGGTCATGGGCGACGTCGTCTGCCCGGTCGTCCCGGTCCTCATCGGCGACACCCCCACCGGGCGCATTGCCTCCGGCCTCATCGCCCGCGCCGGCCTCATCGCCCACCTCGTCGAGCAGCCGGCCGTCGCCTCCGACGCGGCGCGTTTCCGCATGCAGGCCATGGCGGACCACAGCACCGAAGACGTCGACGCCGCGATCGACATCCTCGACAGCTGCATACGTACGGCCCGGCAGGACATGACGCACATAATCGGCCGGTCTTAACGGAGTCTTGACGCGTATGGAGCACGCTCCCGTGGGCCTGGGCGTCACTCTCTGCTTACGCTGGTGCCGCCGTCCGCGTGATGGCCCGATCCCGAGCCGAACCACGCACCAGGAGCACGCCGATGGCCACCACCGAACGCCCACAGCGGCGTCTACGTGCCTGGATGCTGGAGGGCCTGTCCGACATGGGCAAGTCCGGGGGCCACACGGGCCCGCACGCCCAGCCGGAGCCCGCCCACAAGGGCCAGCGGTGGTACCGGGTGATGTGCCTGACCGGTGTCGACTACTTCTCCACTCTCGGCTACCAGCCGGGCATCGCGGCCCTCGCGGCCGGCCTGCTCTCCCCGATCGCGACCATCGTGCTGGTGATCGTCACCCTGGCCGGCGCCCTGCCGGTCTATCGCCGCGTGGCCGAGGAGAGCCCGCACGGCGAGGGCTCGATCGCCATGCTGGAGCGGCTGCTGTCCTTCTGGAAGGGCAAGCTCTTCGTCCTGACCCTGCTGGGCTTCGCCGCCACCGACTTCCTGATCACCATCACGCTGTCGGCCGCGGACGCCTCGACCCACCTGGTCGAGAATCCGCACCTGGAAAGCGCCCTGCACGACAAGCAGCTGCTGATCACCCTGATCCTGGTCGCGCTGCTCGGCGCGGTGTTCCTCAAGGGCTTCCTGGAAGCCATCGGCGTCGCGGTCGCCCTGGTCGCCGTCTACCTCGGGCTGAACGTCGTGGTGGTCGGTGTGGGCCTGTGGCACGTCATCACCGAGGGCCATGTGATCACCGACTGGTCCAGTGCCCTGACCGCCGAGCACGGCAACGTCTTCGTGATGATCGGCGTGGCGCTCATCGTCTTCCCGAAGCTCGCCCTCGGCCTCTCCGGCTTCGAGACCGGCGTCGCCGTCATGCCTCACGTCAAGGGCGACCCGGGCGAGACGGATGAGAACCCGGTCGGCCGGATCCGCGACACGAAGAAGCTGCTGACCGCCGCCGCGCTCATCATGAGCGTCTTCCTGATCGCCACCAGCTTCATCACCACGCTCCTGATCCCGGAGAAGGATTTCGAGTCGGGCGGCCAGGCCAACGGCCGCGCGCTCGCCTTCCTCGCGCACGAGTACCTGGGCGGGGCCTTCGGCACGGTCTACGACGTCTCGACGATCGCCATCCTGTGGTTCGCCGGCGCATCGGCGATGGCCGGCCTGCTCAACCTGATGCCGCGCTACCTGCCCCGCTACGGCATGGCCCCGCACTGGGCCAGGGCCGTCCGCCCCATGGTCATCGTCTTCACCCTGGTCGCCTTCCTAGTGACGTGGATCTTCGACGCCGATGTCGACGCCCAGGGCGGCGCGTACGCCACCGGTGTCCTGGTCCTGATCAGCTCCGCCGCGATCGCCGTGACCATCGCCGCCCGCAAGGCCGGCCAGCGCAACTGGACCATCGGCTTCGCGGTCATCTCCGCGGTGTTCCTCTACGTCACCGTCGTGAACGTCATCGAGCGCCCTGACGGCGTGAAGATCGGCGCCTGCTTCATCGCCGGCATCATCCTCATCTCCCTGCTCTCGCGGCTGCTGCGCGCTTTCGAACTGCGCGTCACGCACGTCGAGCTGGACAACATGGCGGAACGATTCATCCGGGACATCGCCAGCCGCAAGATCCGCTTCATCGCCAACGAGCCCGACCAGCGCGACAAGGCCGAGTACCGCGACAAGATCGAGCAGATCCGCAACGACAACGACATGCCCGAGCAGGAGGACTTCGTCTTCGTCGAGGTCACGGTCACCGACCCTTCAGAGTTCGAGGCCGGCCTGACGGTCCGCGGCGAGGTCCTGCACAACCGCTACCGCGTCCTGACCCTGGAGTCCTCCTCCATCCCCAACGCCCTGGCCGCACTCCTCCTCCACGTCCGCGACACCACGGGCTGCACCCCACACATCTACTTCGAGTGGACCGAGGGCAACCCCTTCGCCAACTTCCTCCGCTTCTTCCTCATCGGCCAGGGCGAGGTCGCCCCGGTCACCCGCGAGGTTCTCCGGGAGGCAGAACCGGACCGGGCCCGCCGCCCGCGCGTCCACACCGGCTGAAGACCGCGGCCACGGAGTCAGAGTTCCGTCAATATTCGCCCGTACGGCGCTAGGACCCCGTAGTGACGGCCGTCGGCCCCTATAGGGCCGCCTAGCGTCGGGGACATGGAACAGAGTCCATCAGCAGCCCCTGCCGACGACCGCCACTGGCGTGGCAGCGCCCGGCTCGCGGCGGGCTGCGCTCTGGTGTTCTGCGCCTTGAGCCTCTTGGTCGACTGGGACGCGGGAAGCCTGACGCCCCTCCGCGCCCTGCTCTGGTCCCTCTTGTCGGCCGCGGTGTTCACCGTCCTGCTGCCGCCACGGGTGAGCGCGGGCCCCGGCTGGCTGGCAGTATCCACCCCCTGGAGCCGGCTCGTGGTCCGCACGGACGCACTGGTCGCCGTACGGCAATACGACGGCGTCTCCTCACATCTGGTCCTCCGCGACGCCTACGGCCACCGCCTGGAACTCGATCCCCGCACCCTCGCGGCCAACCCCCTGCTCTGGCACGAACTCGACACAGGCGTCCGCCGCTCCCTGGAACGCGGCACGCTGCGCCACGGTGCGGACGTCCTGGACCGACTGGGTCACCGCATTGACGACGAGACCGTACGGGCAGTGCTCCGGGCATCGGGGCTTTCCTGACCGCCGTGGATGGCGGCGTGCGATCAGGCTTCCTGGACCCAGCGGCGGAAGGTGGAGGCGGACACACCGTTGCCGCCAGCCACATCGGAAACGTGCTGGTCATGGCCGAGCACGGCGAGCACGATGATCGCCTGGGTGCCGGGGTCGACCTTGTGCCGCGGAGTACATCTGGTTACGACGGCGACGCATGAGATCCGCGACGAGGTCGATGATCCGCTTCGACAGCGGGAGGCGGACCTGGTGGACAACATCGTGAGAGCTCTCGGTGGACTGGTTTATCTTCACACACTCACCAACTCCCGCCGGGGGCCCTCCTGTTACGGCGGGAATCGGCCGCTCCGCTGCAGTCTTCGCCAGCCAGCGCGGCAGGTAGCGGCCGGATCCGGTGCGGGCCAGCCAGCCAGCCAGCCCCATGCTGCGTAGCGGCGAGTGCCTCGTAATCAACCCCAAGGGCAAGGACTTCGCCGTAAGCGTCGACGACGCTGAACGGGGCGCCGCACTCCTGAACTCCTTGGGCGCAAACTGCCTAAAAGGCTGTCCCGTAACCGCTGGTCACGGGTGGGATGATCTCGCTGTGGCTGGTGTGATCACGGCGTCCGATCCGTCCTGGATAGCTCCGTTCACGGGGCTGTCCCCTCGGTCCTTCGGTGCGTTGGTCAGGGTGCTGCGTCGAGAGGCAGCGGGTGTGTCCCGCCCGGGGCGGCCCTGGTCACTGCCGCTGGAGGACCGGGTACTGCTCGTGGTCGCGTACTGGCGTACCAACCTGACGCTGCGGCAGTTAGCCCCGCTGTTCGGGGTGTCGAAGTCTGCGGCCGCTCGGATCGTCCGCTGTACCGGCCCGCTGCTCGCGCTCAAGCAGCGCCAGCGATTTCGCAGGGGCACCGTTCTGATCGTGGACGGCACGTTGGTGCCCACCCGCGACCGCGCCATTGCCCAACCGTCCAAGAACTACCCCTACTCCACCAATCACCAGATCGTGTTGGACGCGGAAAACAGTTTGGTCGTCGCCGTCGGCCGACCGGTGCGCCGCAACCGCAACGACTGCAAGGCATGGGAAGAATCAGGCGCAATGGCCATGGTCGGCCGGGTCACCGCCATCGCTGACGGCGGCTACCGCGGCACCGGGCTGGTCATCCCGCACCGGCGTGCTCCAGGCGAGGAGCTTGTGGCATGGAAGCAGCAGCACAACGCCTCGCACGGCCGTGTCCGTGCTCGCGTCGAGCACGCCCTCGCGCGGCTGAAGACCTGGAAGATCCTCCGCGACTGCCGGCTGAAAGGTGAGGTTGTCCACCACGCGATGCTCGGCATTGCCCGACTGCACAACCTTGCGCGCCGCGCGTGACGGCACTCATCGAAGCAACTGCCCGTTCCTGGACTCGGTGGGCAGGAGCTGGACCAGGCCGACCCTGCATTCCTCGTCTGCCTTGGTGTGGGTGGCTCGAACCCTCCAGCGGCCGGCGGGCAGTGGGACCGGTGCCTGGGTGGGCATCCCACCGTCGGGATACTCGGTGTCCAGGTCGGATCCTGCTTCGGCGGAGTCCATGAGCACGGCCGGACCGTCCGACACCCATGTGCCGCACTCCTCCCATTCGGTGGCCGGGTCCGCGAGGACAACCTCTGCTGCGACCTTCAGCCCGGCCTCGGAGTCGGCGGCAAGCCGCCGCAGGAAGGCGCGGTGCTCGGGCAGATAGCAGCTGGTGGCTGGCTCGTCCGCCAGCACCAGTGCCTGTGCACCGTTCTCGCCCACGGAGATCACACCGGCCAGATCGTCCAGCGCACAGGCCCGGTCATAGTCGTCTGGAGCGGTGGCGTCTCCCGCCATGACCCCGGCCTCCGTGCACCCGCGCCACGCAGCCAGCGCGGAGACGGGGATGACGATCAAAGGTCCGCCCATCGACTCCACCCAAACAGGGGAGGTGTGGGACGCATCGGCTGGGGTGGACGAAGAGACGCTCATGCCGTCAGTGTGCCCCCACCCACTGACAACGCCCGCGCCGCTCATTGCTTCCCAGCACAGGGAACAGCTCGGCGCCTGCGGCAACCAGCGGTTACGGGACAGCCTTTAACTTGATCTTTAACCTGTGCGGCGTGGTCGTGGGGTGGTTGACTTACTCGTTCGCTGTTTCGCCGCCTGTGTTTTGCGGGGTGTGTGCACGTCGTG
>NZ_JBHVGZ010000142.1:0-9590 GCF_042800355.1 Streptomyces sp. NPDC057623 | reverse complement strand
GCCCCGTGAACGTCTCCACCCACAACGACTCAGCCCTCAACACCCCACGCATACAAGGGAAATGCCCAGATCACGGCCTTCTGCAACGCGCTTTACGTGCCCGGTTACGCCATCCGCGGCAGCAGCTACGTGTCGCTCGCGGACATCCCAAAGACGGGTCGAACGCGCCGTCGTGCAGTGGGTCGGCCGGGACAACACCGAGCGCCTGCACTCCGCACTCGATTACCTCCCACGCGAGGAGTTCGAGGCGGCCTACTACCGTTCATCGGTTACTCCGAACGCCGCCTGAAACCCACAAGATCGGCTGCTACGAAACTCGGGGCAGCTCAGTGGTGGTACAGGGGCGCCTGATGCGCAGGGTCACACATGCTTGCGGAATCGATGAAGCCTGCCTGGGGCCGGCGCGGCTCGGCCTCCAGGCAGCAGGTTTCCCGAGGGCTTCAGTCAACAGATACGGCTACTGACGTGCTTGCGCTGTACAGACCGTCCCCGCTGTACACGGCTGTGACGCTATACGGTCCGACCATGCGAGGCAGATGCGGGAGCTGTGCCGTCCCGTCCTTGCGTACCCGTTGTGGAGCGCCGACCTCGTGCCCGGCGCCCACGCCGTCCAGGTAGAACTGGACGTGCCCGGTCAGTGGGGCGGGCTCGCCGGTCGCGGCGCCGACGGTGGCCACGGCCGAGCGTTGCTTCTCGCCCTTACTGTTGGGTTCCTTCAGGCTCAGAGTGGTGTGGGTGGTCTTGAAGGCGACATCGGTGACGAAGGTGCGGAGCAGCTTGCGCCAGACGTCCCAGGAATGGACACCGTCGAGAGTCGTCTCGACGAACGGAATGTCGTTGGCCTCCAGATTTGACTGGTAGGCCATGGCCTGCCCCTGGCTCATGTGGGACGCGTCGAAGCGGCCACCGCCCACGTGCAGCCCGAGCCGGGTCCGCAGAGCGGGGTTCTGCCATCGGGAGTCGGTGACCGGTGGGGCACCCGCTCCGCCCAGACTCCAGCTGCCGAAGTAGCCGAACTCTTCGGTCGCGTTGAAGAGGAGGTCGTTGGCTCGTTGTCCGCCGGCGGACAGTCCCGCGAAGGCGCGATCGTCGGGCCGGTCCGAGACATGGAAGTTGTCCTCGACGAACGGGATGACGCTGTCGAGCACATCGGAGCGGTAGCACTCGACGGCCGAACCACCGCATCCGCCCAGGCCGTTGAAGTCGGTCATCACGACGACCATGGGTTGAACCCTGCCGTCGGCGTAGAGATTGTCCAGGATCCGGTTGGCAGCTCCTTGCGTGCTCCAGGCGAGTTCGTCATCCCCCATCCCGTGGCTGAGGTAGAGCGTGGGGTAGGGGGTGCGGCGGTCGGGGTCGTAACCGGGAGGCGTGTAGACCACCATGTCGTGCTTCCCGGGCGGGGAGGTGGACGCCGGTGACGGATAGGCCATCACCCTCAGCTCGCCGATGCCCTTACGGCGGGGAGCCTGCCAGGAGAGATCCACCGTTCCGAAACGCGGGTCGGAGGGAACGTAGACCTGGCTGTAGGTGAGAGGGCCGGACCAGGTCGGATTGGCCGGATCCTGGAGCCGGGTGCAGCCCGTGAGGACCGGGGAGTCGCAGTTCACGAAGAAGCCGTAGTTGAAGGTGCCCGATGGCAGCGGCAGCGTCGTGGACCACGTGCCGTCCGTTCCGCGCTCCATGTCGCTGAGCGACCACAGAGGAGGCTGGTTGGGACGGTAGGACGGAAACGCTCCTGGTTTCCATTGCGCCGGAGTCCATCCGGCGCTGCTGGTCAGGGTGGAGTGCGCTGCGTCGCTGAACAGCCACTGGCCGAAGATCTGCACCTTCGCGGCTGCCGGGGCGTCGAACCGGAAGGTGACGGAGTAGCCGGTCGGGCCGGACCGGGTGTGGATGATCTCCGGCCCGGGGCGCGGCTTCGGCGTCTGGGCCGCAGCGGTGGGTGAACTCATGGTGATGCCCGCTCCGAGGAGCAGCACTGCGGAGAGGAACGCTCTTGACAGGCGATGGCGTGACACACCGACCCCTTTCAGGCCGCGGGAGATTCGCGGAGATCGGTCTACCACATTAACTACCGTAGTAGGTACTAAAGTCCGGGCGCGTGCATTTCGAAGGCGTGACTCGTCCTGCCGGTCGGCGCCCACCGTCAACACCCGCCCCTTCGCCGGGAACGGCGCGGCTACGCAGTGCCAGGCGCGAGGAGGTCGCCCAGACCCGGCCCGTACCGGGCTTCAAGTTCCGGCCCGAAGTCCGCCACAACGGCCTGAAGGCGCAGTTCGTGCCGGACATGGCCGGTGACCACTGCCGCCAGCAGGGGGTCGGAGGCGGCCATGCACTCCCAGCGGACACCATCGGCGGCTTGCGCCCACAACGCGTGCCGGTCATCGGCGACGACCGCGAACTTGCGTGCCTGACGGTCGGGGTCGAACGCGCCGTCATGGCTGCGCACTTGCCCACGGGACAGCTCGGGGCCGGCGCCCCCCAGACAGAGCACATTCAGCCGGACACCGCGCACGTCTGCTCGTTGTACCGCGGATCGGACCCCGTCGATCTGATCGCTATGCGCGGAGAGCCAAACGTGTCGTTCAGCGGCGTCGATCAGGGCGACCGCACGCCGTTCGATCGCCGGCCAGGTACGCAACGTGCGCAGCACGCGCAACTCTTCCTCGCCGTGGTCACGTCCGATCTCGGCGAGCCCCGCCTTCGCCTCGGCCAGCCGACGGCAGAAGTCGCCGTCCAACTGGGACAGCAGGTGATCGGGCGGTACAGCGACGAACCTGGCGGGATCTGAGCCGATCTGGATGACAGCACGCTTGTCCGCCAGTCGGCGCAGCGTCTCGTAGACCTTCGGCTGTGGCACCTGGGTGAGATTGCCGAGCGCATACCCGGTCATCGGCTCCTGACCGATCAGCCCGATGTAGGCCCGGGCTTCGTACTGGGAGAACCCGAGGCTCACCAACTGGCCGACGATGTCCCGATCCATTCGCGTCCTCCTACTACCTACCGAGGTAGTAATGATGATAGTCATCGCGTGTCGCTCCCCTTCGGCTGAGGAGACACGTCTGTGAAGATCCTGGCATTGGCCGCTGTCCTGGCCGGCTTAGTTCCCCCAGCTTCCGCCGTCTCGCATGAGCACCGGCAACCCGAACTCGGCTCCAGGAGCGCGCCTGTCATCACGATGGACGGCCTGCGCTTCCGTGACCTCGACCGCAATGGCAACCTCACGCCGTACGAGGACTGGCGCCGCTCTCCCGAGCGTCGCGCCATGGACCTGCTGGGCAGAATGGCACTGCCGCAGAAGGCCGGTCTCATGGTTCACGGGACCCTGCCAGTCTCGGGGCAGGGCTACAACCTCACCACGCTGACACCGCTCATCGCCGACAACTCGGTGACCACCTTCATCACTCGCCTGTCGGCCCCGCCGGACAGGATGGCGGCCGCGAACAACTCCGTCCAGGAACTCGCCGAGCGGCAGCCGTTGGGTATTCCCGCGGTCATCTCCACCGACCCCCGCAACGGGTTCGCCGTGGCCGACGGACAGACCATCCCCCGCAACGGCACCACCGCCCTTCCCGACTTTCCCGGCATGACCGCGGCCGGCGACCCCGCGCTGACCCGACGCCTGGGCGACATCATCCGCCAGGAATACCGAGCCGTAGGGCTCACCGAGAGCCTGTCACCCCAGGCCGACATCGCCACCGAACCCCGCTGGGGACGGATCAACGGCACCTTCGGCTCCGACCCTCACCAGGCGAAGAGGCAGGTCCGTGCCTACGTGGAGGGCATGCAGGCGGGGTCCACCGGGTTGAGCGGCAGGAGCGTGGCCACGGTCACCAAGCACTGGGCCGGCTACGGCGCGCAGGAGAACGGCTACGACAGCCACTACTACTACGGGCGCTACGCCACCTTTCCCGGCGGGGACTTCGACGCTCACCTGACGCCGTTCACCGGAGCGTTCGACGCCGGGACCTCCGGGGTCATGCCGACCTACTCGATCCTCAAGGACCTGGTCCACCGGGGAACCAAGGTCCCGCAGGTCGGCGCGGGCTTCAACAGCTACCTTCTGAAGGATCTGTTGCGCGGGCGCTACGACTTCGACGGGGTGGTCCTCTCGGACTGGGCCATCACCGGGGACTGCCCGCAGGCGTGCCGGGACAACCGCCCTCCCGCATCGTTCGTCGGCCCGTGGGGAGTGGGGATGCCCTGGGGGGTGGAGGAGCGGACGATCGTGGAGCGATTCGCTCTGGCCATCAACGCGGGCGTGGACCAGATCGGCGGCTCCAACCAACCCGCCCATATCGTCGAGGCGGTCCGGCGGGGTCTGCTGAGCGAGCAACGCGTGGACCAGGCCGCCTACCGGATCCTGCTGCAGAAGTTCCAGCTCGGTCTGTTCGAGAACCCCTATGTGGACCCTGTGGCAGCCGAGGCGCTGGTGGGCGGCGAGGCGTTCCAGCGGGTCGGTGACGACGCACAGGGCAGGTCATTGACCCTCCTGCGCAATGAGCGGCGCCTGCTGCCCGTCCGCGCGGGCAAGGTGCGCACCGTCTATCTGCACGGCGTCTCCGCCCAGAGCGCCGAAGCCCGTGGCCTGACGGTGACGAGCGACCCGGCCGAAGCCGACCTGGCGGTCGTCCGACTGACCGACCCGGCCGGCGGGGCCGATCTGACCGGACTCGACTTCACCGGCGCGGAGGATGATTTCCAAGCGCTCAAGACGGCACACGCGGCGGGCGTGCCGACCGTCGCCGTGCCCAAGCTGGACCGGCCACTCGTCCTCACCGATGTGATGAAACACTCCGATGCAATCTTGGCCAACTACGGAGTGTCGGACGCCGTCCTGCTGGAGACACTGTTCGGCGAGCGGTCGCCCGCCGGCCGTCTCCCCTTCGAACTGCCCTCCTCCATGGCGGCCGTGGAGGCACAGCTCGAAGACGTTCCGGACGACTCCGTCCGCCCTCTGTTCCATCGGGGCTACGGACTGTCGTACAGGTGCTCTTCGGAGAGGACGCACAGCTGCAAGGCCGTCAGTGAGTAGTATCCGACCAGCGTGGTGACCTCGAAGACCGCCCGCGCCCCAGTTCGCCGGTCGCCTCGTCGTACCCCTCACCGATGAGGTGGATCGGACGAACAGGGCGCGCGCGGTCTTCAGCTTGGCGGCCCCGCTGAATCGGTGAAGCCTGTCGCAGTGCCGGAGTGGATCGTGGCACCGAGGACTTGCAGCGCTGCACCAACGGGCGGGCCGAGCAGCGCTTCTTGGCGTCAACGAGATCGAACGAGCGTGGTCCGGTGGCCTGTGCGCCACGGGTGATCGCTTCGTACGCCTGACACTGCGCTTCGTCCAGGCCTTGCAGCGCAGACCGGAGAGACGGTTCAGCCCTCCTTCGACCGGCTGCTGCGGGAGCCGCGGCGCCTCGATGTCAGGTCACACGTCTCCAACAAGCGCTTCTTGGTGCCGGCGAGAAGCCTGCCGATGTCTCAATCGGCCGTCTGCACGGCAACGTTGCCGCTACGTCCACGATGCCGTCATGGTTCCGTGCGGGATCTGCGATGGAACGCAGACCTGTACGACCTCCTGGGCGAGGATCCTGTGAGTTGCCGGTCGACGGAGGTGCGCGTACGAGCGGCATGCTGGACTGCGCCCACTGCGAAGGGCTCCTAGTCACCGAACAGTGCGGCGAGCCCCAGAGCGAGCGCTTTCGCATCGGGGCGGACACAAACCGTCGGGCAGCGGTACATGGAAGTCACGACACGGCACACAGCTCTTTGCCCGGCGCGTCGATTCGCTACCGACCTCCTCGCTGAGCCATCAACTCCCGCTGCCCCTTCTGGTGCCCGCCGTCCGCAACAGGCCACGTCCGCACCGTTGACCCGCGAACCGAAGCCTGTGTACCGTCTGTCTAATTCGAAAGCGGCTTTCAGTCAGTGAGAGTGGCGCGGTGAATATTGATCTCGACCCTTCAGACAGACGAGTCCTGTCGACAGGCGGACTCGGCATAGCGTGTGCATGTGGTTTCCCTTCCACGGGGGCGCAGGTAGCCCTGGCGGACGCGAACAACGTCGCAATGGAACAGCTGACAGACGCCACCGACCCCACCCTCCCTACCCAGGTCGACCCGAGCAGTGCGGAAAGCAGCCGCGCCGCGATGGAGAAGGCCGCAGTCGGCCTCGGCGATCTGGACACCCTGATGCACACCGTGGAGATCAAGGACCGGCGGTCACTGCTCGGCCACTTCGACGAGGACTGGCAGCTGAGCCCCGCGGGCAACTTGTTGAGCGCCTATCGGCCAGGGCAGGCGGCCGGACGAACCATGTGTGAACAACGGGCGGGCCACTTGGTGTTCGTGCCTTCGGCGTCCAGGCTGCGCGCACCCGAATGCACGGCTGCGGGCGTTGGCGTCAACGCCGTGGCACGCGGCTCCGTTAACACCATTTGCCATCTGGAAAGTCCCGAAGTCAGGGACGGGGCAGCCACCCCGGCTCCGGCCGGACGCCTCGGTACGCCTGAGAAGATCCCCGGTCGGACCTGTCCTCCCGATCTGACCGCCTTCGTCACGGGCCAGGTCCTGCACGGCAGCACCGGAAGGACCCTCGCGTGAAAGCGCACTCCGCAGAAAGGGAGTTTGCGGTGACGGATGCCGGGGCGGGGTTCGGTGCGGCCCTGACGCAACGGACAGCCACCAAGGAATCCGATGCCGTCCACGACAACTCCTCCTGGCAGGGTTCCGAGGCCGGCGCCCGGCAGGGCGGTGCGTCGGGGCCACCGGGCTGGGGGCGTACGCACGGACGTCAGCGCAGGGGACGACGTCCGGTCGCTGACCAAGCAGTCGTTCACTGCGTTCGACAGGATCAATGTGCTGGTGAACGACGTCACTTCGGAGCAGATGCCCTGGCTCGTTCTCACCCCGGACAGGCTCGTTCAGGTGATCGCCATGGACTTCAAGCGCCCGCCGTCGTGCACGCACGAGTTCGGTGATCGCATGCTGCAGCCGGACTGCGGTGCCGTCGCCGGCATTCGGCTCCACGGTCATCGTGCGCGGAAGTTCCCATGCTCTAGTAGGCGGCGGCCTTCACCTCGACGGTTCGAGTCGACGCGTTCACACCGAGGTTCATGGCGACCTGGCTGACCGGGTCACGCGCGGACTGGCGGAACGGGCGCCGGGAGCAGCTCCTGGCGATGACGCCGCTGAGCCGGATGCCGCGGCCGCAGCAGCTGGCGGGAGCCACGCTGTTCCCGGTCAGTGGGGAAGCAGCACGCACGACCGTCGGGCTGGTGTCGCCGACGGCGGATACAACATGGTGGGTGCCTGATGAAGCTCGTGACCTTCGATGCGGGACAGGTCGGATACATCGACGGCGAAACGGTCGTCGAGCTGGACCTCCCGAATACCCGGGAGTTCTTCGGACGGGAAGGGCCCGTCGCCGAGACCGGCCGCACCTTCCCGCTGGCTCAGGTGCACCTGCGCGCGCCAATCGTGCCCAAGAAGTTCTTCCACACCTCGGGCAACTACCGTGAGCACGAGGGCGAGCCAAGGCAGGTGGGCTGGTCACACCCGATGCACAAGGGCATCGTCTTCTTCCAGAACGTCGACGCGATCGTGGGTCCCGACGAGCCGGTGGTCCACCCCGAGCACCTGACCAGTGAGCTGGACTACGAGCTCGAACTCGCCGTCGTGATCGGCAAGCCGGGCAAGTTCTTCACTCCGGAGCAGGCGCTCGACCATATTGTCGGCTACGCGGTCTTCAACGACATCACCGCGCGCGACATCCAGCGACGCGAGATGCAGTCCGGTGCCTTCTCCTTCTGTAAGGCGATCGACACCTTCTGCCCGCTCGGGCCGTGGATCGTCACCGCCGACGAGATTCCCGACCCGCACGATCTGCGAATGGAGCTCCGTGTCAACGGCGAGACGCGGCAGAGCTCGCACACCAGCCGGATGATCGTGAGCATCCCGGAGCTGGTGGCCTACCACTCGCCCCAGGGATACAGCGCGGGCGATCTGATCACCACCGGCCCCGTCTCCGGCACAGTGGGCCACAGCCCCGACTCCGCCGGCCTCTACCTCAAGCCGGGCGACAAGATCGAGGCCGAGATCGAAGGCCTCGGCGTCCTGCGCAGCCCAGTCATCTCCTGGCAGGAGGCGCACGGCACGGCTCCCCGCCCAACAGCATCTGGCGACTGTGTCGGCAACGCCCGGCGACCGTCCGGTCCCGCTCATGGATGACCGAGCTGCCGACATGGCGAGATCGAGCGGCGATCGATTCACTCCCGCCCCCATGGCCGTGTTCACTAACCGGCAGGAGTTTCGCCACTGAACTTCGGCCACCGCACTCCCCCGGCGGCGAGCCGATGCGACCCCCGCAGCTCGGACCACCTGCCCCGGGCAACTGCCCGACCTGCATCACGGGCCCGCAAGCCGGCAGCGAGCTACCAGGTGACCGCGTGGACTAGGAAGTGGGCTTGTCCTCGGTGATCGGTACCACGGCCTACCGGGTCGCCGAACAGCACGCATTGAACCACGTCGCCGGGCCCACACCCCCCTGGCACACACAAACGGCATCGTCAACGCGTCGCCGGTCGACATGGCCCCATCCCGGACCGCCTGCTTCCGGCATTGGCACTGCACGCGACTTGGGTGTGGCAGGCCTGGCTCATCACGCCCCTTGCAGCCCCCGCGCAGCACCGAATGTCACTCGGGGTGCCGGAACCAGGTTCTTCCACTACGTCGGCCGACTTCCCGCACTCGGCGCCGAACTCCACCTCACATGATTGAAACTTCAATCAGACCGAAGTAGACTCTACTTGTTGAAGGTTCAAGGGGTCTTTCGGTCGATTTACTTAAAACTTGAATCACTACGGGAAGTGTGAGACCACATGATCAATCGCAGAAACATGCTCCGTGGGGGAGGCGCCGCCGCTCTGGGTGCACTCGCCATCACCGCTGTGACCAGCGGAACCAACCTGGCGACCGCGGCGACGCATCACCCGGAACTCCTCGGCGATCCCGCCTCCACCCCGGAGACCGAGTCGCTGTGGCCCGCCCACCTGACCCACACGGAGCGCAGACACCTCCAGGTCTTCGACGAGCTGGACTTCGCCGTGTACTCCAATCAGCAATGGGACCGGCTCGGTGAGAGCCACGCCCAGAACATTCGCGTCCACTGGCCCGACGGCCACTACACCGACGGCATCGAGCGGCACATCGCCGACCTCAAGAGCCAGTTCGTCTGGGCCCCGGACACCCGCATCACCGAGCATCCGATCCGGATCGCCAAGGAGAACCTGACCTCGGTCACGGGCGTGATGCAGGGAACCTTCTCGCGCCCCATGCCCGACGGAAAGGGCGGCTTCATCCAGCCGACCGGCAAGAAGTTCTCCATCAACATGGCGACAGTCGGCCTCTGGAACAAGCGCGGTGTGATGGAAGAGGAGTTTCTCTTCTGGGACAACCAGACCTTCTACCAGCAGATCGGCCTCGCCTGACCTGAGATGAGACGGCCCGCCCCCGGGGAAGGGACGCTGTTGGCGAATTGTGGGGCGGCCCGTGCGTGACGTCGGTCTCCAAGACCTGGTTGTGGTCTTGGAGACC
>NZ_JBHVGZ010000141.1:0-10093 GCF_042800355.1 Streptomyces sp. NPDC057623 | reverse complement strand
CCCCGCCGCCCCTACCCGTCCCATCCCTTGAAGGGGCTCCGCCCCTTCGACCCCGGCCAGGGGGCTGCCGCCCCCTGGACCCCCGCTTCGGCCCGAAGGGCCTCGTCCTCAAACGCCGGACGGGCTGAAAGTGCCTGGAGCGGCACTGAGAAGTGACCGGTCCCGAGCATGAAGCGATGCCCTCTGCGGGTGGGTGGGGGCTCGGGGTGGGCTCAATCCCCCGCATGCCCCTCTGCGTCCGCCCGCGCCAGGCTGCGTGCGCGTCTTGCCGGGCCCCGCCAGCCGCAGATGCAGTGGGCCGTGCAGAAGCGGCCCTTCTCCACGGTTGTCGTGCGGTGTTCCGCGGGGCCGTCGGGATGTGCGGGGGAGGTTGGTCCGTCCTGCTGCGCCACGGCCACAACGTTACCCAGGGCAAGTAAGCGCAACGCCTCCGGTGTGCGTGACGGGGGCACCTACTCGTCGTTAACCGGACGACAGGGGTGCCCGTGACGGACGTACCGGCTGGGGGTAGGCAGGCGATGACGAAGCGGCAGCAGCACAGGCGGAGGCGTGGAGCGGGCGTTGCGGCCGGGGTCCTGTGCGTGTGTCTGGCGGGCACTGGGTGTGTGGCGCAGAGCGGCGCCGCCGTCGGGGACGGGCGCGGCGGGGATGCCGAGGTCATCGTGCGGCGTGCCGCGGACGCGCTGGTCGGGGCCCGGAGTTCCAAGGCCCGGACGTCCATGGAGATGGCCGCCGGGGGGACCCGGGTCACCATCCGGGGCGAGGGCGTGTACGACTTCCGCAAGCAGCGGGGGCGGTTGCGGGTGCTGCTGCCGCAGGATCCTGCCGGGGCCACCGCGCAGCGGCCGATCATGGAGCTGCTCGCCCCGGGGGCGCTGTTCATGAAGAACCGGGGTGCCGGTGTGCCCGCCGACAAGTGGGTACGGGTCGACACCCGGTCCCTCTCCGACGGGAACCTCGTCACCGGGGGCGCGACCGATCCGTTCGCCGCCGCGGAGGTGCTGCGCGGGGCGCGGACGGTGACGTATGTGGGCGAGGAGGACGTCGCCGGTACGGCGGTGCGGCATTACCGGGGGACCGCTGATCTGGTGGTTGCCGCGCGGGAGGCCTCCGAGGGCAATTCGCAAGCGCTTGCGGCGGCGGCGAAAGGGTTCGCCACCAGTGAGGTTCCGTTCGACGTCTACCTCGATGAGGACGGGCGGATCCGCAAGGTGCGGCATCGGTTCAGCTTCGTCAACGGGCAGCAGAGGGACGCCGTCGCCGTGGCCTCGACGACCCTGCTGTACGACTTCGGGGCCCCCGTCGACGTACGGCTGCCGGACGGCGACGACATCTACGCGGGCAAGATCGCTGAGGAGTGAGAGCCCGGGTATGCGTGCGTGACGGGC
The DNA here is from genome assembly GCF_042800355.1 of Streptomyces sp. NPDC057623. Lineage (NCBI taxonomy): Bacteria > Bacillati > Actinomycetota > Actinomycetes > Kitasatosporales > Streptomycetaceae > Streptomyces > Streptomyces sp. NPDC057623. The sequence goes on along the minus strand of NZ_JBHVGZ010000141.1, from coordinate 8,705 downwards.
GTCAAGAACTAGCCCGTCCGTGCCATGCGCGGTGTGTAGGCCGCTCCCTACTCTAGGAAGTCGGTAACGGCAGAGAAGAGGTGATGCACGTGGCTCCGGTCGGCGGTACGGCAGTTCAGGACCACGTGGCCCTCGCCGAGATCGAGCTGTGCGGGGAACTCATCATCGCGGCCTCGACCGCACGCGAGGACCGGCTGAGCCTGGAGAGCATCGACGAGGTGCTGAGAGTCGCGGAGGAGCGGGACGCGGAGGGCGGGTGAGCCCGGCCCTTGCGCGGGCGGCCCGCCGTCAGGTGCGCAGCAGCCGGCCGATGGCCTTCGTCGCTTCCTCCACCTTGGCGTCGATCTCTGTGCCGCCCTTGAGGGCCGCGTCGGCGACGCAGTGGCGCAGATGCTCCTCCAGCAGCTGGAGGGCGAAGGACTGCAGGGCCTTGGTGGAAGCGGACACCTGCGTGAGTATGTCGATGCAGTAGACGTCCTCGTCGACCATGCGCTGCAGGCCGCGGATCTGGCCCTCGATGCGGCGCAGGCGCTTGAGGTGTTCGTCCTTCTGCTTGTGGTAGCCGTGGATGCCCCGGTCGTGGTCCGTCACGACCTCCGTGACCGTCGCTTCCACTGTCTCGTCAGCGGCGGAGAGCGCACCCGCGCCGGCCTCGGTGGTCGTCATCGCGTCCTCCAGACGTAAACCGCTTCATATACCCCTACTGGGTATATCGTACCGAACTTTGCTGGGTAGAGGCCCCTGTGGCCGAACCGCGACCGGCCGTTGGACTGGACCACTGGGCAGCCCCCGTGCCGACCACTGTGCCTGATGGGCGACACTGGAGGACGGCCCATTAGCCGTGGCCGGATGATGCGCCTAGCATCAGCCTGACCGAAACCGATCCTTCTTGAGGACCCCACGTGCGATTTCGTCTGACCCCCCGGGAGACGAGCTTCTACGACATGTTCGCCGCATCCGCGGACAACATCGTCACGGGCTCGAAGCTCCTGATGGAACTGCTCGGGGCGGACACCGCCGGCCGGGCCGAGATCGCAGAGCGTATGAGGGCCGCGGAACACGCAGGTGACGACGCCACGCACGCGATCTTCCACCAGCTGAACTCCTCGTTCATCACGCCGTTCGACCGTGAGGACATCTACAACCTCGCGTCGTCCCTCGACGACATCATGGACTTCATGGAGGAGGCCGTCGACCTGGTCGTCCTCTACAACGTCGAGGAACTGCCCAAGGGCGTCGAGCAGCAGATCGAGGTGCTGGCGCGGGCCGCGGAGCTCACGGCCGAGGCCATGCCGAACCTGCGCACCATGGACAACCTCACGGAGTACTGGATCGAGGTCAACCGGCTCGAGAACCAGGCCGACCAGATACACCGCAAGCTTCTCGCCCACCTCTTCAACGGCAAGTACGACGCGATCGAGGTGCTCAAGCTCAAGCAGATCGTGGATGTGCTGGAGGAAGCGGCGGACGCATTCGAGCACGTGGCGAACACGGTGGAGACCATCGCCGTCAAGGAGTCCTGAGACCCGCACATGGACACCTTCGCGCTGGTCGCGACCATCGGGGTCGCGCTCTTCTTCACGTACACCAACGGCTTCCACGACTCGGCGAACGCGATCGCGACGTCCGTGTCGACGCGGGCGCTGACGCCGCGGGCCGCGCTGGCCATGGCCGCGGTGATGAACCTCGGCGGTGCCTTTCTGGGCTCCGGTGTCGCCAAGACCGTCAGTGAGGGTCTGATCCAGACCCCCGAGGGCTCGAAGGGGATGGGGATCCTCTTCGCGGCCCTGGTGGGCGCGATCACCTGGAACCTCGTCACCTGGTACTTCGGTCTGCCCTCCTCCTCCTCGCACGCGCTGTTCGGCGGCATGGTGGGGGCGGCGCTGGCCGGCGGCACCACGGTGTACTGGAGCGGGGTGCTGGAGAAGGTCGTCATCCCGATGTTCGTCTCGCCCGTCGTGGGCCTGTGCGCGGGCTATCTCGTGATGACGGCGATCATGTGGATCTTCCGGCGGGCCAATCCGCACAAGGCCAAGCGGGGGTTCCGGATCGCGCAGACCGTGTCGGCGGCCGGGATGGCGCTCGGGCATGGTCTCCAGGACGCGCAGAAGACGATGGGCATCGTGGTGATGGCGCTGGTCATCGCCGATGTCGAGGACTACGGCGATCCGATTCCGGTGTGGGTGAAGATCGTTTGTGCCGTGATGCTGTCGCTGGGGACGTATGCCGGTGGGTGGCGGATCATGCGGACGCTGGGGCGGAAGATCATTGAGCTTGATCCGCCGCAGGGGTTCGCGGCGGAGACGACGGGGGCGTCGATCATGTTCACCACGGCGTTTCTGTTCAAGGCGCCGATCTCCACGACGCATGTCATCACGTCCGCGATCATGGGTGTGGGGGCTACGAAGCGGGTGAACGCCGTGCGGTGGGGTGTGGCGAAGAACATCGTGCTCGGGTGGTTCATCACGATGCCGGCGGCTGCGGTTGTCGCGGCCGGTGCGTTCGGTGTGGTGAAGCTGGCGTTCCTGTAGGCGGTTGTTCGCCGTGGTGGCCCCTGGGTTTTCTCGCCCCCGCCGCCCCTACCCGTCCCATCCCTTGAAGGGGCTCCGCCCCTTCGACCCCGCTGGGGCTGCCGCCCCAGACCCCGCTTCGGCCCTGAAGGGGCGTCGTCCTCAAACTCCCCCAGAGGGGGTGCCCCCAGACGGGCTGAAGGGTCCGGGCCGGCGTCAAGCGCTCTGCGGGCTCGAACGCCGGGTGGCTTGTCCTCAAGTGCCGGCCGGGCTGGAAGGTGGTCGGCGACGGGGCGTCGCAGGTATCCGTGCAGAGACGGGCCCGCCCCCCGGGAGCCGGGGGGCGGGCCCTTTATCTGCCTCGCGGTGGCACCGCCATGCAGCACCGCGAGGGGTTCGTCAGCCGAAGCGGCCGGAGATGTAGTCCTCGGTGGCCTGGACCGACGGGTTGGAGAAGATGCGCTCCGTGTCGTCGATCTCGATCAGCTTGCCGGGCTGGCCGACCGCGGAGAGGTTGAAGAAGGCCGTACGGTCCGAGACGCGTGCCGCCTGCTGCATGTTGTGCGTCACGATGACGATCGTGAAGCGTTCCTTCAGCTCGCCGATCAGGTCCTCGATGGCGAGGGTGGAGATGGGGTCCAGGGCGGAGCAGGGCTCGTCCATCAGCAGGACGTTCGGTTCCACCGCGATCGCGCGGGCGATGCAGAGTCGCTGCTGCTGGCCACCTGACAGGCCCGAGCCGGGCTTGTTCAGGCGGTCCTTGACCTCGTTCCAGAGGTTCGCGCCCTTGAGGGACTTCTCGACGATGTCCTGGAGCTCGCTCTTCTTGTAGCTGCCGTTCAGGCGCAGCCCCGCCGCCACGTTGTCGAAGATCGACATCGTCGGGAAGGGGTTCGGGCGCTGGAACACCATGCCGACCTCGCGGCGGACCGACACCGGGTCGATGCCGGGGCCGTACAGGTCCTCGTCGTCCAGGAGGACCTTGCCCTCCACGCGGCCACCCGACGTCACCTCGTGCATACGGTTCAGCGTGCGCAGGAACGTCGACTTGCCGCAGCCGGACGGGCCGATGAAGGCCGTCACCGAGCGCGGCTCGACCGTCATCGAGATGTCTTCGATCGCCTTGTGGGAGCCGTAGTAGGCGGTGAGTCCGCTCACGTCGATTCGCTTGGCCATGTCTCTACTTCACTTCCAGATCCGTCGGTCGCTGTAGGGCCCCGCGCGGCGGTAGCCGCAGGTCGATGCCTTAACGGCCGGTCTTCGGGGCCTTCCAGCGGGCGATCCCGCGGGCCACCAGGTTGAGGAGCATCACAAAGGCGATCAGCGTGAGCGATGCCGCCCAGGCACGGTCGTACGCCGCCGTCGACCCGGCGCTGTTCGCGTACTGCTGGTAGATGTACAGCGGCAGCGACGCCTGCGCGCCCTCGAACGGGTTGGCGTTGATGAAGCTGTTGCCGAACACCAGGAGCAGCACCGGCGCGGTCTCACCCGTGATACGGGCGACCGCCAGCATGATGCCGGTCGTGATGCCGCCGATGGAGGTCGGTACGACCACCTTCAAGATGGTGCGCCACTTGGGGACGCCGAGCGCCAGGGAGGCTTCGCGCAGCTCGTTCGGGACGAGCTTGAGCATCTCCTCCGTGGAGCGGACCACCACCGGCATCATCAGGATCGCGAGCGCCAACGAGCCGGCGAAGCCGAAGGGCTGCATCTCCAGCATGAGCATGAGGCTGAGGATGAACAAGCCCGCGACGATCGACGGGATACCCGTCATGACGTCGACGAAGAAGGTGATGGCCTTGGCGAGGTTCCCGCGGCCGTACTCCACCAGGTAGATCGCGGTGAGGACGCCGACCGGCGCGGCGATCAGGGTGGCGAGGCCGACCTGCTCCAGGGTGCCGAGGATGGCGTGGTAGATACCGCCGCCCGGCTCGGCGTCGGCGACCACGCCCATGGAGTGGGTCAGGAAGTAGACGTCGAGGACCTTCACACCGCGCGACACGGTCGCCCAGATCAGGGAGACCAGCGGAACGACGGCGAGCAGGAAGGCCACCCAGACCAGCGAGGTGGCGATGCGGTCCCTGGCCTGTCGGCGGCCCTCGACGCGGGCGGCGATGACGTACGTACCGAAGACGAAGAGGAGCCCGGCGATCAGGCCCCACTGGACGCGACTGTCCAGGCCGGCGGCCAGGCCGATGCCGATCGCGACGGCGACGGAGCCGACGGCGATGGCGTACGGGGACCACTTGGGCAGGCGTGCGCCACGCAGGGTGCTGGGGCGCTTGTCGGCGATGGCGGTGCTCATGCGTTGGCCCCCGAGTACTCCTTGCGGCGGGCGATGATCGCGCGGGCCGCGCCGTTGACCAGCAGGGTGATGACGAACAGGACCAGACCGGAGGCGATCAGCGCGTCACGGCCGAACTCGGACGCCTCGCCGAACTTGCTGGCGATGTTCTGGGCGAAGGTGCCGCCGCCCGGGTTGAGCAGGCTGGCTTGGATGTCGAAGGTGGGGGAGAGCACCGTGGCCACGGCCATCGTCTCGCCGAGGGCGCGGCCGAGGCCGAGCATCGAGGCGGAGATGACGCCGGAGCGGCCGAAGGGGAGGACCGCCATGCGGATGACCTCCCAGCGGGTGGCGCCGAGCGCCAGGGCCGCCTCCTCGTGCATCTGCGGGACCTGGCGGAAGACCTCGCGGCTCACGTTGGTGATGATCGGCAGGATCATGATCGCGAGCAGGATGCCGACGGTCAGCATCGAGCGGGCGGGGCCGTCGTCCCAGGAGAAGATGCCGGTCCAGCCGAGGTAGCTGTCCAGCCAGCCGAAGAGGCCGTTCATCTGCGGTACGAGGATCAGGGCGCCCCACAGGCCGTACACGATGGACGGCACGGCGGCGAGCAGGTCGATCACGTACGCGATGGGGCCGCCGAGCTTGCGCGGGGCGTAGTGCGTGATGAACAGCGCGATGGCGACCGCGATCGGGACCGCGATGACCATGGCGATGATCGAGGAGACGATCGTGCCGTAGACGAGGACCGCGATGCCGAACTTCGGCGGGACCGCGCTGGTCTCCCACTCGAAGGCGGTGAGGAAGTTGGCCTCGTCCTTGCTGATCGCGAGGCTCGCCCGGTAGGTGAGGAAGACCGCGATGGCGGCCATGATCACCAGCAGGAAGATGCCGGACCCGCGGGAGAGCGCGAGAAAGACCCGGTCACCGGGCCGGGTGGTGCCGCGGGCCGCGCGCTTCTGCTCGGCGTCCGCGGGGCGTGGGGTGGGGGGAGAAGCTTGAGTCTTCTGTGTCGATATGTCCATCGGGTTCTCCGGTCTGCGGAGCCGTGCGCGGTCTGCGGCGGCTCGGTGGAGTCGTAGCGATGTACGGCTCCGGGCGGCGGTGCACCGGACGGTGCGGTCCGGTCCGGGTTTTTCAGGTCCGGACCGGACCGCACTCAGGTCAGCTCAGGCCATCGATGGTGGTACGAACCTCGGAGATGATCTCCTCGGGCATCGGGGCGTAGTCGTTCGCGGTGAGGATCTTCTGGCCGTCCTCGGAGGCGATGTAGCGCAGGAACGCCTTGGTGCCGGCGAGGGTGTCGGACTTGTTGCCCTTGTCGCAGACGATCTCGTACGTCACCAGGGTGATCGGGTAGGCGCCGTCGGCCTTGGTGGCGTAGTCCAGCTCCAGCGCCATGTCCTTGCCGGTGCCGACCCGCTTGGCGGCGGCGATCATCTTGGTGGCGTTGGCGACGTTGGCCTCGACCGGGGCGGCGGCACCCGTGTCGATCTTGACGGCGTTGATGCCGTCCTTGGCGTACGACAGCTCCATGTAGCTGATGGCGCCGGAGGTCTGCTTGACCTGCTGGGCGACACCGGAGGAGCCGGCGGCGGACTGGCCGCCCTTGGCCTGCCAGGCCTTGCCGCCCTCGTAGGGCCACTCGGACTTGGCGGTGGCGATCAGGTACTTGGTGAAGTTGTCCGTGGTGCCGGACTCGTCGGAGCGGTGGAAGGCCTGGATCTTCAGGTCGGGAAGCTTCGCCTCGGGGTTCAGCTTCGCGATCGCCGGGTCGTTCCAGTTCTTGATCTTGTCGTTGAAGATCTTGGCGAGGGTCGGCGCGTCCAGGACCAGGTTCTCGACACCCGGGACGTTGTAGCCGACCGCGATCGGGCCGCCGACCATCGGGAGGTCGATGCCCTGACCGCCGGTGCAGATCTTCTTGGAGGCGGTGATCTCCTCCTCGTCCAGCGCGGAGTCGGAGCCGGCGAAGGCGACCTGGCCCTGCGTGAACGCGGTGACGCCGGCGCCCGAGCCGCCGCCCTTGTAGTTGATCTGCACGCCGTTGCAGGCAGCGGTGAACTGCTTGACCCAGGCGTCGATCGCGTTCTTCTGCGCGGAGGAGCCGTCGGCGAGCAGCTGGCCCTTGGCGTCGTCACACTTGATGTTGCCGGCCGCGGCGCTGGCGGCCGGGTCGTTGCTGCCGGAGCCGGTGTCGTCGGAGCCGCACGCCGTGAGGGCCAGGGCGCCGGAGACGGCGATGGCGCCGAGAGCGAGAGCCCGCCGGTTCTTGCGCTGAAGCTTCACTTGAGGGAGTTCCTTCCAGGAGCCGCCGGCCTGAATACGGCGGCGTGCGAAGAATGGTTGATGCGGCCCGGCCCCCCGTGGGCGCGGCCCGTCATCGTGCAAGGCCGAAATTAGGCAGAACAGGTGAAGGCGCCGAAGGACGTAAATGAACGAGGGGTGAACCCCTGGGGACGGTGCGGTGAGGTCACGGAACGCTTACGTTGAGGACACGGGCGTATCCCGAGACTTTGTGCGGTTTGGTGCGGACTAGGCCGTCCGCAGCGACGCCAGCAGGGCGTCCACGAGTGAGCGGTCCCTCGGCTGGGTCAGCCGGCTCCGGGCCGCCGTGGGGGAGAGCCACAGCAGGCGGTCCACCTCGGTGCCGGGGGTGAAGGCGCCGGGGCCCGCCTCGGCCGCCCAGTAGCGGACCTCCTTGGGTCGGCCGTTGGCCAGATAGCGCAGGGTCGGCAGCTCGGCGCCGGTCCGGGCGGAGTGCCCCGTCTCCTCCGCGACCTCGCGCAGCGCACCGGCCAGATGGTCCTCGCCGCGTTTCAGCTTGCCCTTCGGGTGGGACCAGTCGTCGTATGAATGTTAAACACAGTGAAGTAAGTCGCAGGTCAGGGCGCCTTCGACGCCTTGGCGGCACCATTGACTTCATGAGTCGAGCGTATGTCGTTCGTGCTGCGGGCTGCCTGTTGTGGCGTCGCTCGTCGGCCGGGCTGGAGCTGGCAGTGGTCTACCGGCCCAAGTGGGCTGACTGGTCCTGGCCCAAAGGCAAGCTCAAGCGAGGGGAAGCGGCCGAAGCGGGGGCACGCCGTGAGGTGCTGGAAGAGACCGGCTACACGTGCCGTCTGGGAGAGAGGCTCCCCGCGTCCCGGTACATCGACCATCAGAGCCGCCCCAAAGAGGTCGTCTATTGGGTGGCAGAGGCAACCGGCGGAGCCTTCGAGCCGAACGAGGAAGTCAGTGATCTTGTCTGGCTCACGCCCGACGATGCCCGTGAACGACTCACGCATGAGAGGGACCGTGATCTGATCCCTGCCGCGCTCATCGCCATTGATAAGGACGAAGACGCGAGGGGGCTGTGATGCCGGAGCAGCAAGAGCGACGCTGGGAGGGAACGGCGACTGTGAGCGTCGCTGACTGGGTGACTGCTGAACTCGAGAGGGCACCCGAGCCGAGCGCAGAGCAGCGCGGAGTGCTGAGCGCTCTATTCGATACGGCACCCTCGGTGGGGCGGGCGGCATGACAGACAAGGTTCCCAAGATGCTGTCGGTTCGCCGGGACGAGAAGCTCGCCCGTGCGCTCCGCGTCATCGGTCATACGGGCATGAACGACAGTGACGCAACCAAGTGGGCGCTGACCATCGCGGCGAACATCCTCGAACTGGCCTGGGTGAACGGACATGAGAAGCTCGGCGCCATACCGGAAATGAGGGTGTACTACAGGGTGAAGGACCCCGTATGACAGGGGTATGACGCAGGTCAGAGGCGGTGCCGCCTCAAGCACCGTGCCTGCCCGTAGGAGCGTATGACGGCCCTCTCCCAACCCGGGACGCTGTTGGCGAATTGTGGGGCGGCCCGTGCGTGACGTCGGTCTCCAAGACCTGGTTGTGGTCTTGGAGACCGACGTTTGTGTTTGGG
>NZ_JBHVGZ010000140.1:0-10428 GCF_042800355.1 Streptomyces sp. NPDC057623 | reverse complement strand
CCGTCGCGTGAAATGAACGGTCAGACACCAGTCCGGAAAACGCGAGGCCCCTCAGCGGAACCTCTCGTGCGGCCCGACGCGGCGTCGCCGTGAGGCAGCGCTCCCGGACGGCGCCGTCGGTGACCCGGTAGGCGGCGGACTGGGTGGCGGTTGCGTCGCGGGCAGAGGCAGACGCGTGTGCGTGGCCGGGTGCCCGCCCACCCCCACGCCGTGCGGCCTCAGCGCGCAACGGCGCTCAGACGTGCCGCACGGGGATGGTCCTGGTGCCCGCCTTCTCCTCCGGGACCGGAACCTTGATGGTCAGGACTCCGTCCTTGTATTCCGCGGTCGCCTCATCCCCCTTGGCCCCGGCCGGCAGCCGGACGGAACGGGTGAACGTGCCGTAGCGGAACTCCGTGTGGTGCTTCTCCTCAGTCTCTTCGGTGCGCTCGGCCCGCAGGGTGAGCAGACCTTCCGTGATGGTGATCTCGACGTCCTTCGCGGGGTCGATGCCCGGGAGCTCGGCCCGCAGCTCGTACGTCCCCTCGGTCAGGCGCTCCTCGACGCGGATGCCGTGGGTTCCCGGAACGGTGTGCGCCGCAGGGAACCCGCCCTCGACCCAGCCGAACAGGTCGGGAAGAGTCGGCCAGCCGGGCAGTCTCTCGATCATGCCGCTCATGTCACCCTCCCTTCTTCCCACTTCCATCGTCACGCCCTGGTGCAGGGTGCGCCTGGGCCGAACGGCCCTCTGGGAGACCCGGTCGGCCCTTTGCCGCACGGTGAGCTCGTCGCGCGGTGCCGGCGGCTCCGGACGGTCGTGCGGGCGAGCCGTCGTCGGGAGGATCCAGGTCGAGATCGGGGCGGCGACGCGGTCCCAGCAGCTCGCGGTCCTTGAGCAGGTCGGACCGGCTGACGATGCCCTTCAGCACGCCCTCGCCGTCGACGACCGGCGGTAACTCGACCCCGCAGTGCGCAACGCTCCGCGCAGTCTGTGCGGGCGTGTGGTGTGCCTGGGCGGCGACGGCCGGCCGTCGCCCCGCGCCGGGCGGCCACGACGGGCGGGTCATGACATCGCTCACGATGCTCGGAGTGCCGGACATGGCGTCCTCCGGCGGAGTCGGGTGGGGTCGGCGCTCCAGCCCGGGACAGCGGACCCGACTGGGCGAGTAGGTGTACAGGAGAACGACGCCCCGTGCGGCTCGTACTCGGGTGGCAGTGGGGCACGGGAAGAAGGCCGCGCGGCACATCGACGCCTATCCGCGCGCCACTTCGCACGAGCCGGGGGCCAAGCACGCGCCGGCGGACTTCGAGCGAGTCGGCACCTGGTATTTCTCGGACGCGCCGACGCCGCAGCAGCCCCGGCTCGAACTGGCCCGCCGCGTCTCGACGTTCGACGAGGTGGTGCAGGTGCCCGGGCTCGACGAGTTCAACGCCCTGCTCGAGGCCCAACGCTGCCCTGCGGGAACTGCTTCGAGTGAGACAACTGCTACGGCTTCTGCCCGGACAACGCGATCACAAAGCCGAAGCAGGGCAAGGGGTTCGCGATCGACCTGGACCACTGCAAGGGATGCGGGCCGTGTGTGGCGGAGTACCCGTCCGGGCGATGGACACGGTGCCGGAGGAGTGACGGTCCGGTCAGCCGTGCGCGGTGAGTGATGCGAGGGCGGCGTCCAGGCGGCGGGTGGCCTCCTCGGCGACCGGGCGCAGGGCGTCGAGCTCAGTGAGGGTAACCATCGTGTTCGGGTCCAGGACCTGTACGGCGGTGCGCTCCCCGTCGGCGCGGACGACCACGTTGCAAGGCAGCAGGAGGCCGATGGAGCGGTCGGTCTCCAGGGCCCGGTGGGCGAGCGGCGGGTTGCAGGCGCCGAGGATGACGTAGTCCTCCATGTCGTGATCGAGCTTGGCCTTGAGCGTGGCCGTGACGTCGATCTCGGTCAGGATGCCGAAGCCCTGGGCGGAGAGGGCGTCACGTACGCGGTGGACGGCGGTGGCAAAGTCGGTGTCGAGGTGCACGGTGCGGTCGTAGCGCATGGCGGGGTCTTCCTGGTCGGTTCACGCGGGGGCGGGTGTCGCGCTGCTGTCAGGCCAGTGACAGAAACAGCTTCTCCAGGCGGGCGCGCATCTGCGCGGTGTCCTCGCCGTTCTTCCGGCCGGACTCGATGTCGGTCACACACTGCTCCAGCCCCGTGGCGATGATCGCGAAACCGGCCCGGTCCAGCGCCCGCGAGGCGGCGGCGAGTTGTGTGACGACCTCCTCGCAGTCACGGCCCTCCTCGATCATCCGGATCACACCGGAGATCTGTCCTTGCGCCCGGCGCAGCCGGTTGAGCACGGCCTTGAGGTCCGCACCTTCGAGTTCGAGTTCCACTATCGCTCCCGGATAAATACCCCGGTGGGTATTGTACGCCCGACGCATCGACACCCGGCCGGGTTCACTCCGGACAGACCGGCGGCACCGGGAACCAGCGCATGTCCACCCACACCGGCATCCACGACTGAGCGGCCCGAGCCGTCAGCTGGCGTCGTTCCCGGGGCCGCGCTCCGCGAGCGCGGCGTGGGCGAGGAGGCGGCGCGCGATCTCGCGCGCCTCGTCCGGGGTCAGTGCCGCCCATACTCCCGGCTCACCGCCCTGGTCCCGGCCCACGTCCAGGGCGACCCGGCTGATCGGCCGGTCCGTTGACGCGAGCCTCAGGCACCTCACCGTGATCCGCCGGCCGCAAGTCGTCACCAAAGGCGCGTCGCCGGCCGTGGGCGACCGCCCTTCTCGCACCGTCACCATCGGTCTCACACCCTCCTTGGGGGACAGGCCCTCGGCTTCCTCCCCTTCGGGCGACACGTCCTCGGTGCCGTATACCCAACGGGGTATTAGGGGCAGCGCCCGCGACGCCTCGATTGTTCCCATATCCCGTGGCTCCTGGAGCGATGTCGGTGATCAGGACGATGCTTCCGGCGACGGCGCACCTGGCGCTCCAGATCCCAGCGTTCGGGGCCCCGGGTGGGCGGGCCGCCGGCGCCTTCCCAAGCCAGGATGCCGCCGTCGAGGACGCGCAGATTGGGCAGTCCGGCCTCGGCGAGGGCCAGTTCGGCCTGCGCGGCGCGGGCGCCGGAGCGACAGATGAGGACGACGTCCTCGTCGAGGTGTGCAGCGGGGCGGGGCACGTTGACCGAGCCGCGCACGTGTCCGGCGGCGAAGTCCTGCGGGGAACGGGCGTCGACCACGACCGCTCCGGCCGCGCGTCGGTCCATGAACTCCGCCACGGACAGCGGCCTGGGCAGGGCGACAGGTCGAACAGGCCATGCTCCTTGCGGTTGAGGATGGCGTCGTAGACGAAGTAGGCGGGTGCGGCAGACTGCCCCGCGGTCACCAACTCGACGAACCTTTCCTCGCCCATGGGCCGGCAGGCGTAGTTGGCGGCGCGCTGCTGCCCGATGGTGGACTGCCGCTGGGTGGAGAGGTTCTTGCCGAAGGCAGACCCGGCGCCGTGCGCGGGGAAGACCCGGACGGCGTCGGGCAGTGCCATCAGATTTTGCTGGACGCTGTCGTAGAGCATCCGGCCGAGTTCGTCGGCGGCGACGCCGATCGAGGCGAGCAGGTCGGGCCGGCCGATGTCGCCGATGAAGAGGGCGTCGCCCGTGCGAACGCCGTAGGGGACGGTGTCGTCGGCGTGCTCGCCGACAACGCGGGAACCGGGCGTCCCCAGCGCGACCGCCGTCGGCCTGAGGCGGGCCCAGCACGGGCAAAGTGGCCCGCCCTGCCCTTCCGGAGAGGCCACACAAGGACTTCCCATCCGCCGATGTGCCTCGTGGGCCGGGTTTCAGCCTGGCACCGCGCACCGTGCCCCGACAGGACCGAAGGGCCCGCAAGAGAGGCCCGATGGACCCATGCGCCCAGTGCCGCCTACTGCTCTTCCGCCGCCAGTGGCACCCGCCACACCAGCGTGCTGCCGCCGCCCTCGGGAGTGATCACCTCCAGCTCACCGCCCAACTGCTGAGCCCGCTCGGCCAAGTTGGCCAGGCCGCTGCGGCGCCCCTCGGCCGGGATGCCCACGCCGTTGTCGGACACCGTCAGCCGCACCTCACGGCCGTCGGTCTGCAGCGCGACGTCGGCACGGTCGGCGCGGGCGTGCCGCCCGACGTTGGTCAGGGCTTCGGAGAGCACGGCCACCACATGGTCGGCGATCTCCCGAGGCACGTCGGTGTCCACCAGGCCCTCCATGCGCACGCTGGGCGCGAAGCCCAGCACGGTGGCGGCGTCACCGGCCGCCCGGACCACCCTGGCCCGCAGCCCGGTCCGGGAGTCGCCGTCGCGGGCGCGCAGGCCGAAAATCGTCGAGCGGATGATCTTGATGGTCTCGTCCAGATCGTCCACCGCCCGTGCCACGCGGTCCGAGGCCTCCTTGTGCTCGATGAAGCGGCCGGTACTCTGCAACGTCATACCCGTCGCGAACAGCCGCTGGATCGCGAGGTCGTGCAGGTCCCGGGCGATCCGGTCGCGGTCCTGCAGCAGGGCGATCTGCTCCGCGTCCTCGCGGCGCTCGGCAAGCTCCATGGCGATCGCGGCCTGCGCGGCGAAGCCCCGAAGTGGCTCGATCTCCTTCTCGGAAAACACCGTGCGCCCCTCCTCGCGCACCAGCAGCACGACGCCGCGTACCCCGTCGCCCGCCCCGATGGGCACGGCCACGGCGGCCCCGAGCCCGTCGAATCGGGGCGAGGCGGACGGCACACGCTCATCGCGGGTGACGTCCGGGCTGGTGACGGGAGTGGTGGTGGAGAAGGCCTGGCCGATCAGGCTCTCGTTCATGGGCAGCACGAGCCCGCGATGGGCCTCGGCGCTCTGCCCGACAGCCAGTTCCACCCTCAGCGCTTCGGTGTCCTCCAGAGGCACGGCGACCACGGCGAGCGCCGCCCCGGTGATCTCCCTGGCGCGTTCGGCGATCATGCCGAGGGCCTCGCCACGCTTGCTGCCGGACATCAGGCTCTGGGTGAGTTCCGCGTTGGCCTGCAGCCAGCGTTCCCGCAGCCGGGACTCCTCGTAGAGTCGAGCGTTGTCGATGGCGACGCCCGCCGCCACGGCCAAGGTCGACAGGACCGACTCGTCTTCCTCGTCGAACTGCGCCCCGCCCCGCTTCTCGGTCAGGTACAGATTGCCGAAGACCTGGTCGCGGACCCTGATGGGGACGCCGAGGAAGGTGTTCATCGGCGGGTGGTGCGCCGGGAAGCCATACGAGGCGGGGTGCTCGGAGATCTTCGTCAACCGCAGTGGCTCGGGGTGGCGGATCAGCTCGCCCAGGATGCCGTGGCCCTCCGGATAGTGGCCGATGCCGGCGATCTGCTCCTCGTCGACCCCTACCGTGTGGAAGGCGGACAGCCGCTTACCGTCGGAGCCGATCACACCGAGCGCGGCATACTGCGCGTCAACAAGCACGGCCGCGGCCTCCACGATGCTGTGCAGCGCCTGTTCGAGATCCAGCTCCCGGCCGACCGAAAGCACCGCCTCCAGGAGGCTGTGCACCCGGTCACGCGTGCCGCGGGCCGCGTCCAGGCGGGCCTGCAGCTCCTCCAGCAGCTCGTCCAGCTTCAGCTGCGGCAGCCGTACACGGGCCTCCCCGGCCTGCTCCTGGCTCTCCACCGGTGATCCTCCACGTCCCGTCCACACGCCCACAGCCGACCGTTACGGTCAAGTGCCACGGTAACGGTCGGGGGCGGGGGACGGTACGGGATCAGCCATGGTGGCCGGGCGTGATACCAGTCAGCCACGCGGCAGCCGGGCGGCGACGTACTCGGTGAGGTCCAGCAGCCGGTTGGTATAGCCCCACTCGTTGTCGTACCAGGCCAACACCTTCACCAGCTCGCCGTTCGCCTGGGCAGCGGGGCGTCCAGGACGCAGGATGCGGCGTCGCCCATGATGTCGCGGGAGACGATCGGGGCGTCGGGCACCCGCAGCACTCCCATGAGCGGTCCGTCGGCGGCTTCGCGGAACGCTGCGTTGATCTCCTCGGGGGTGACCGGCCGTTCGAGGACCACGCTCAGATCGGTCAGCGAGCCGTCCTCGACAGGCACGCGTACGGCGATGCCGTCCAGGGTCCCGGCCAGCTCCGGCAGGACCAGACCGACGGCGCGGGCGGCTCCGGTGGAGGTAGGGATGATGTTGAGGCGGCGCTGCGGCCGCGGCGCAGGTCTGTGCGCGGCCCGTCGAGGACGACTTGGTCGTTGGTGTAGCCGTGGATAGTGGTCATCAGCCCCTTGGCGATGCCGAAGTGCTCGTCGAGGACCTTCACCATGGGGGCCACGCAGTTGGTGGTGCAGGAGGTGTTCGAGACGACGTGGTCGCTCTGCGGGTCACACGTTCCCTCGTTGACGCCCATCACCACGGTGGCGTCGACGTCCTTGCCCGGCGCGGAGAGCAGCACCTTGCGAGCGCCCGCCCTCAGGTGCCGGCCGGCCTGTTCCCGGGTGCGGAAACGGCCGGTCGACTCGATGACGATGCCGAGGTCGCCCCAGGCCAGCGCGGCGGGGTCGCGCTCGGCGGTCACGGCGATGCGGCGACCGTCTCCAGCGCATAATCCAGTGCCGCCGGCGAGGTGATGTCGTTGACCGCCACGGCCTCCACCGGGGTTCCGGCGGCGGTCTCCGCGCGCTCCAGTACGCAGCGCAGGTAGTTGCGGCCGATCCGACCGAATCCGTTGATGCCCACGCGCACGCTCATGTCCGTCGTCCTCCCGATCGGTGTCCGGTGCGCTGCCAGGCTCCGATCTGCGGACCCGGTGCGGGAGCGGCCGTACAGGGCTGAGGTACGGGAGGTCCGGCCCCACCTGCGTCGCTGGCGGACCGCCCGTCAGTGGCCCTGTTCCTTCAGCCGGTCCTGGGCCTGGGTGGCGATGACTGCAGCCTGGATGCGCCGTTCGACGCCCAGCTTGGCCAACAGACGGGAGATGTGGTTCTTGACGGTCTTCTCCGCGAGGAAGAGGCGCTGACCGATCTGCCGATTGGTCAATCCTTCGCCGATCAGGGCGAGGATCTCCCGCTCCCGGTCCGTGAGGCCGGGCAGAGCGTCCGGCTCCTCCTCCTGCTCCCGCCCGTGGCGCAGCCGTTCCATCAGTTTGGTGGTGGCGCTCGGGTCGAGCAGGGACTGGCCCCGGGCGAGGGTCCGCACGGCCGACACCAGGTCTGAGCCCTGGATCTGCTTCAGCACGTATCCCGAGGCACCGGCCATGATCGAGTCCAGCAGGGCCTCCTCATCGTCGAACGAGGTAAGCATCAAGCAGGCCAGCTCCGGCATCCGCGAGCGCAGTTCCCGGCACACGGCCACGCCGTTGCCGTCAGGCAGACGCACGTCGAGCACCGCGACCTGGGGGCGCAGCGCGGGCACCCGCACCAGGGCCTGTGCCGCGGTGCCGGCCTCGCCTATCACGGTGATGTCCGGCTCGTCGTTCAGCAGGTCGTGCACTCCTCGCCGTACCACCTCGTGATCGTCCAGCAGGAAGACCCGGATCGGGCCGTCGGTGCCGGGCGGTCCACCCTCCGTCGTCGGATGCTCCTCGTCCTGTGATCCGCGTGCGCGTTTCGAGTACCCGTAACGACGGAGATCCTTCTCGCTTCCTCGTCTTCGGGCCAGGGCCGGACGGCCCTTGATTCGGCTCTGCCGTGCGGGATGCCAACGCTTGCCCGTCATGCGACCCACTCCCTCCGATCAGGGGGCTCCACCTTCCTGCGCGGACCGGCTCGGCCTCAGGGCCATCCGGCCCCGCGGCGCGGACCGTGGGTCCTGTTCGACTGTGCGAGTGGGGCGTCGACGGCGAGGTGCGGGTCACCCGAACCGCGGCACGTCGAGGAACCATGGTCGGCGGCGGCCGGGATACAGGTGGGCAACGCCCTGGTGGTCGTGCACGCCCGCGAGGCGACAGCCCACGAACTCGCGGACCGCCTCCAGGACCGGTTCCGCGGCCAGGCCGACCGTGCGGCGCACAGGGGCGCGGCGAGGCGCAGGTCGGCGACGCCGCCGCCGTGGCGTAGAGGGGCAGGACACTCCGGACGTTTCGGGCCACGAGGGGGTCGGACAGAATTGGCAGGACGCTTAGCCAGGGTCGGGTCCAGTCCCCCACGGCGCCGATCGAGGTGGCATGCGTGCGGGCCAAGTGCCGCGCAGGCTCGATCCCGCGCGAGCCAGTCCACTGCCCCATGCGGAACCCGCACCGTCGTGCGGACTGGTCACACGCGAAACCGGTACGACAGTGCCGGTCTTCCGCGGAGCCGCCCCCACGCGGCGTCGGCCCCGACGCACCCCTCCGACAGGACGCCCGGCCACCGGCGAGGGCCGAACGGCCCTAGCGTCCGCGGAGACGCCGCGGTTCGAATGATCTGATCGAACAGCAACCCACACATGAAGTCGCCTCACCCGACCAGCGGCCACCACGGTCTTGAGCCGCGTGACGGACCAGGTGAGCCCGTCGGAGACATCAACCAGTGAGAGACGAACAGCTACGGAAACCCTCCATGGCCCGCGACAACACCCTGCCGGTCGCCCCAGGACCGCGCCGGAGCATCAACCTCGACGGTGCCGAAGCGCTGCGGCTCCTGGGCAGCGTGTCCTTCGGCCGGATCGCCTTCACCCAACACGCCCTGCCGACGATCCGCCCGGTCAACCACGTCCTGGATGACGGTGACATCGTCATCCGCACCCACGAGGGAGCGGCCCTGACGTCACGGGCCCGGAACGCGAGCGCGCCGGGGGTGGTCGTGGCGTACGAGGCCGACGCCATCGACCCTGACAGGCACCTCGGCTGGAGCGTGGTGGTCACCGGCTACGCCCACCTCGTGACCGACGCCCGCGATCTGGCCCGCTACCAGGACTTGCTGCATCCCTGGGTGGGACAGGCCATGGACTATGCGGTCCGGATCCGCCCCGGCCTGGTCACCGGAGTCCGGCTCGCGCCCGCCGAGTCGTGATCCGTCGCCCCGATCCGTCGTGCGGCACCACCGCGACCGGTGCGGTCGCGCGATGGAGCACTTCGTGCGTCACGGGGCCGATGTGCGGTCCGACCAACGCGTGACGGCGCCTGCGCCCGAGGACGACCAGCGAGCCGTCTCGGGAGGCGTCCGCCAAATGGGCGCCCGGCCTGCCGACGACGGCCTCCTCAGCCACCTCGACGCCGGGGAACTTCTCCCGCCACGGACGCAATGTCTCGGTTCAGGATCCCCTTGGCCTCCATGACCGGCTGGTCCGTCTCCCCCGCCCACGGAGACGGTGCCGCGTTCCAGCCGTGCACGACCCGCAGCCTGGTGGCGCGCCGCGCGGCCGCGTCGAAGGCCAACTCGAGAACCATCCCGTCGGCATGCTCCCGCAAGTGCAGGCCCAGTACGGCGTCGCGATACGGGGTGCCCGCGCAGGCGCTCCCGCCGGTGTCCGCCCGGTGTTCGTCCGCGACACCGGCTCCGGCGCGGACGAGGACGACAAGTCCCTCGGCCCGGCCCACCACGGCCAGTGCCACGGAGCCGAAGAAACGTCCGGCGGCCCGCCCGAGCCCTCGCGACCCCAACACCAGAACCTCGGCCTTTCGCGCGGCAAACGACAGGACCGCCGCGGGCTGTCCGGCGAGCTGCTCGGCGGTGATTCGGAGACCGGGGTGACGGTACGTCAAGGATACTTCGGCGTCGTGCAGCATGCGGGCGGACCGGTCCTCGCCCGGCATCGCCACGGCCTCCGCCGCGAACGGCTCGTAGGCGTACGGCTGTTGTTCCCCGGCGTGCACGACACGCAGCGGAACCGCCCGCAGGCGTGCCTCGCAGGCTGCCCAGTCGGCAGCGGCGAGGCTCTCTGGGGAGCCGTCGAGGCCGACGGTGACGGGCCGGGACATGAGGGGCCTCCTTCGGTGTGTGACCCCACACTTGTGTCCCGAGCTCCGTGCCAGGAGGGCCCACAAGTCCCTGAGTGCAGCCGATCGGCCTTTGCGACGGCCGTCCTGACGGACGTGGACGTGTCTGAGGAGCCAGTGGCACCGGAGCAACAGGGTGTATGCCGCTCAGCCGGTCGTCGGTACCAGCACCACCGGGCAGTGGGAATGGTGCAGCAGGGTGTGGGCGACCGGGCCGAGCTGCGGTCCCAGCCCACTCGCGCGTCGGTGTGCGCCGATGACGACCACGGCGGACTCACGCGTGGCGTCCACCAGGGCGTGCCCCGGTCCGGTGCGCACCGTGCGGGTCTCGACGTCGACGTCGGGGTGTTCCTCCCACAGTCGGACCAGGCTGAAGCGCGGTACGGCCTCCTCGGCCCGGTCGTCCTGGACGAGCTGCCGTTGCCCGGGACTCGTCGCGGGGATCAGCGAGGGCAGTTCGGGGGTGATGTGCCGGTGGGTCGAGTGCAGGACCCGCAGCCGGACACCGCGCCGCTGCGCCTCGTGGAAGGCGTAGGAGGCCGCGTCGGAGTCGGAGTCGCTCTCCAGGCCCAGCAGG
>NZ_JBHVGZ010000139.1:0-10867 GCF_042800355.1 Streptomyces sp. NPDC057623 | reverse complement strand
CGGGGAGATATCTGGCCGCCACTGGGGACGCCGAGTCGGCCATGAGTGCATGGAACATCTGGCCGCCACCGGGGCAAACAAATGGCCGTTGACACTCCGCGCGGCGCCGCAGCCACCCGACCTTCCAGGTCGACGACGTCGGATTCCGCATCGCGCGTTCCCTCGTGTGACGACCGGTTCAGGCCGGCCCTCGGACGCAATGTCAGCCGGTCAAATGGCCGAGGGACGCGATCATCTGAGACTTGGGGCGAATCGAACCCGTTCACTCGAGAAACGACCTCGATCGACAGCACCTGCACAGTAGCCCTCCGCGACCGCTCTACAAGATCTGTGCCAGAGCTGTTCAGTGGTTCCGCCATGTTGGCTCCAGTCGGCCCCGGTTGGTGAAGATTCTTTGCCATCGGGACGTCTTGAAGTGGCCGCGGGAGTTGGCGTCGGTAGGGGCCGTTCGATGAGCTTCCTCTGCCTCAGGCCGAAGCAGCAGTCTCGGGCCCGGAGAGTGATGGTCGTCAGAGTTGCCTGGCGTCGAGGGCGGCGAGGCCGTCCCGGACGGCAGCGGCTGTCCTGTCGAGCTGGTCTCGTTGGTGGACGCGCCAGTCGGCATCGATGCGGAATGGGTCGCCTGTGTAGCGGGGGAAGACGTGCAGGTGAACGTGGAAGACTTCCTGGAAGGCTGCTTCGCCGTCCGCAAGGAACAGGTTGACGCCCTCACATCGCAAGCCTGATCGGCGCAGTGCGCGTCCGAGCTGATGCGCAGCTTTCCAGACCTGGATGCCGACGTTCTCCTGGAGATCCTCCAGGCCCACGGCGTGTGCTTTGGGAATGACCAGCAAGTGGCCTGGCGTGACGGGCTGGAGATCCATGAACGCGATCACGGAATCGTCTTCGTGGACGATGCTGGCGTCCGCCTGGCCTCTCGCTATTGCACAGAAGATGCATCCGCCGTCCGTCACAGCCTGTCTCCTCAAGACCCTGTCCCTCGTGCCACTCACACCATCAGAAGCGGCGCCCAGGCGCGAGCGACTTTCGCCCCGTATCTGGTCTGGTATGTCTCCCCGGGACCACTCGGGACATCATGCCGCCGTGGTCTACTTCGCCTTGCCGTTCTGCTTGGCTCTGGAGCGAGTCAGGCGGTACGACTTGGTGCCGGTCTCGATCTGGGTGGCGTTGAAGGTGAGCCGGTCCACGATCGCCGCGCGAAGTCAGGGATCGGTGAAGGTGCGGCTCCAGCCGGTGAATGCCTCGTTGGAGGCGATCCTGATGCTGTACATCTCCTGACGTTCAGTGAGAGCCTGAAAGAGCATTTCTGCGCCGTGGCGGCCGAGTTCGAGATGACCAGGCTCCACCGTCTGCTCGGCGACCGACGCCTTACCCGGACCGGACATCTCGGAGACCGCCTCGGCCGCCGTCTCCCGCGTCACCGCAACCGGGACCACGCCTCCCGCTCGGCCTCCAGACGCACTGTCAACTCCATCATCTTGGACTCGTGTTCTTCCGCCCGCACCCGGGCTGCGGCCTCCCTCGCCTCCAACTCCTCGATCGCTGCGAACCAGTCACCCGCGCACAGAACCGACGTCGGCTCGGCTCCACCGACCTGACGCGCAGCCGGGGACTGTCGCGGCATACAGCACAGGGCCGGCTCAAGCCCCTGGGGCCACGAGCGCCTTGCCGGCCCCCGCAACTGCCTGTCCTATTCCTCTGCGGCCGGCCCGACCCCGGCCTCCGCGCACCACGCCACACCCCGTCGAGCCGGTGGAAGCGGCTGTCAAGCCCAAGCCCATACGCCTCCGAATGCAACAGCCACGGACAGTCCGGCTGGCCCCCACCAACGTGCACTGATGGCACATCCAGGCGTTAGCCCTTTAGGAGCGGGTCGGCCCGTCGCCGTTTGCCGATGATCGAGAACAGGACAGTCACCGGGAGGACGTGTGTCCCGCGGGGACCTACGGCCGATCAAGAACCTTCCCCGCGCTTCCAAATTCCGCGCCAGAGCGGTCGCTAGTAGCAGCCGAGTGGTCGCCACACTGAACCCCGCTCACCCACAAAGACGCACCCTTCGAGCCGATTGTGACTGTCCGTATTGGATCTAGTGCGTTTAGTGATGGTCTCTTTATGGTCAAAAGCGACGCCAACACCGTATCCCTGGAGGATTCGTGGCACGCTTCCGCACTCGCCTTGCCCTGCTCGGCCGTAGCTCTCGCCGTAGGCGCCGTCGTTCCCGCGCAGCTTGCCGGGGCCCAGCCCGCCGCCGCGGCGGACTACCAGTGGGTTGCCCTGGGCGACTCCTACACCGCCGGGGTCATCCGGGCCGCGGGCGACCCCATCGATTACCCGCGCGACGGCTGCGAGCGCACCGACCGGTCCTACCCCCAGGTCATCGACCGCGACCTCTACGGTCTGTTCGACCTGAAAAACGTCAGCTGCGGCGCCGCCACCATCGAGAACGTCACCGACCAACCCCAGGAGCCGATCGGCCGCCACTTCCCGCCCCACCTCCCGGACCCGGACTACCCCTTCCCCGCGGTGCCGGCCCAGTCCGAGGCGGTGGGCTCCGACACCGACGTCATCACCGTCGGCGTGGGCGGGAACACCCTCGGCTTCGCCGCCCTCCTCGAAGAGTGCCTGAAGCTGGGCGGCGAAAGCGAAGGCGCGGGGACCCCGTGCAAGGACGCCATGGCCGCTGACACCCAGACCCGGCTGAAGCAAGTGCGCACGGACTACGACCGGATGCTCACCGTGCTCCACGAGCGCGGCCCGAAGGCGAAAATCCTGACCGTCGGCTACCCCACAGTCATCCCCCAGGACACTTCGAACTGCACCTACGGCGACCCGACGAAGTTCGCCACGATCACCCAGGGAGACCTGGCCTGGCTGCGCCAGGACGTCCTGGAACCCCTCAACAAGACCATCGAAGACTCGACCGCCACGCAGGAAGCCGCCGGCTTCGTCGACCTCTACCCCTCCTCCCAGGACCACAGCGTCTGCGACGACACCAAGTGGGTGGAAGGCATCATCACCGTCTCCCCTGACCACGACCCCCAGCTGTCCCTGGTGCACCCCAACGCCCTCGGCCACCGCAACGCCGCCGACCACGTCGAAGAAGCGATGCTGAACGCCATCGCCCCGATCTGACCTCCCGGCACCCCCACCCCGGGCGAACTGCCTCCGGCCCACCAGCCGGAGGTCAGTTCCGGGTTCCGGGCCCTCATCTTTATCTTTAGACGGCAGTGACGGAACGTCAGATCGGCGGTTCTGCAACAGCTTCTGAGCTTGTCCTTTAACCTCTGTGGCTGTCGCGCTCGATGATGCTCTCGGGTCGTCTGGTCGTCTTCCCGACGTCGTAGAGGGGTGCAGGGCGGCGATTCTTGGAGCCAAGCGGCCTTCCAGGTCCGGGTGTTGATGGTTTCGGTGCACGGGCCGGACAGGCCAGGTGCGGGCGGAGGTTCCGAAACCCTCGGCGGACACGGGCCGGGGTGAGTCGTGCGGGCTCAGCTGGCCTCTCCCAGGGCCGGCGGAGATCCGCCGCGGCTTCGCGGGTGAGCCGGAGTTGGGTGTGGGCGGCGATCACGAGCCACGTCCAGCGGTCGCCAGCCTCGGGGGTGCGGAGCTTCGGCCGGGTCCATCCGAGGGTCTGCTTCATCAGTCGGAAGGTGTGCTCCAGATCGAATCTCCTCAGGAATGCCTGCCAGCGCACATCGATGCCCTCGCCGGTCAGGGTAGTGGCAGAGGACCACAGCCAGACTGGGAGTGGGTCCCCGCCACCGGGCAGGCGATCGACCTGGAGGCGGATCAAGGTGCCCTCGATGATGGGAAGTTCACCGGTGTGGTCGATCCAGGCGGAGCGAGTGGTCAGCCGGGGGTGGATTCGGTCCCAGGCCATTGCTCGGGCGGTGCCGTACCGGTCGGTGACCTGTGTCGTTGCAGCGTTGGGTTCGCCCCAGGTCTCCGGCTTGGCGAAGCGGAACTCCTTGCCGTGTTTCGGCGGCCGTCCGCCCTGCGGCGGGGAGATCCAGGGCACCGGGACCGGCTTGCGCATCACCCGGTCCGTGCGCATTCGTCCAAGGACCTCCACCGGCAGCCCGGCCAGGAGGTGCGCCATGCGCGGGGCGTCGTAGCCGGCGTCGAACACGACCAGGATGTCGCGGTCGCCGACGTGCCACCGGCCCATCTCGATCAGGTCCACGACCACCCGGCGGACCTGGGCGGCAGTGACCTCGGCGACGTCGTCGTCCGGACCGAGGCGGACGGCGTCCAGGAGCTGACACCAGGACGTCCGGCCAGATTCCAAGGCGGCGACGAACGAGTAGGGCCAGCCGGGAATGAACTGGTCCGAGGACCGGCCGCTGCGGCCGTAGACGTGGCAGAACAGGCGGTCGGCGCTGGTGGGTGCGTCCGGGCGGAGCCAGTGGCTGATGTCGACCGCGAGGACCAGGCGCCTGTCGGCGGCCTGCGGCATGGGCAGGCCGGCCAGCAGCTGGCGCAGCCGGGGCACGTCGACGTTCCCGCGGTTCAGCGCGTCGTACATGGCACCGTGCCCACGCCGATGTTCAGCCACCAGCGTCAGGTCCACCGGCGCCGTCACCGGCCCGTCCGCGCACAGCAACGCGTCCACCAGCTCGAACAGTTCGTCCCCGCGTGCGGTCAGGCAGTCGAATAGGTCGTCCTGGTAGCGTGACGCCACCAGGAACGGCTCTCCCTCTACATCTTGATGCAAACCCACCCCGCGGCCTTCGCCTGTCCTGCGTCTCTGCGCCGGAGTTCAGCATCAAGCGACGGCCGCCGCGTTGTCGCGCAGATCCGGTTTTGCGATCAAGTTCGAGGGAGCGTTCGAGCGGCCGAGTCCGCGACCTGGGTGTGGAGGCGCTACTCGGCCCGCCACCAGCCCTGTCCGACATGCCAGTCCCTCACCCAGTGCAGGAAATCGCCCCCCGGCTGATCGGACGGGCGGTCGACATAGGGTGCGGCACATCCGTCTCTGAGCCACCACACCCGGCCGCGTTGCGGCCCGGTCACCACTAGCGTCCAGTACTCACCGGGTCTGTCGCTGCCCAGCAGCACGGAGCCGTGCTGGTAGGTCTGGTGCAACAGAGACGAGTGGTAGGTGTGGTCGTAGTAGTCGTACTCCCACTGCCACTCCTCCTCAAGAGGGAAGGGCTGGCCGGGCACGCGTACGGCGGCGCCATCGAACGGCTCCGGGCTCATTCAGCAGTCCGCTTCCCAGACGGCCCAGCTCTCCGTTTTCTCTCCCAGGGGCAGCAGACCACCTTCGTCAGGCGGACCATCGTCGGTACCGTTCGCGATCTCAGTCACGAAAGTGCGATACGGCCCCGGCAACACCACCCCGTGCTTGCGCTCCCACACCCGAAGCTCTTCCCTGTCCAAAGGGCAGTGACGGACATCTGCCGGAAAGGCTTCACGCAGGACGGCTATCGCACCCGAAATCGCATCCTCCACGCCCTACAGGTATCACCGGGCACTGACACTCTGGCCTCGGACCACTGCACGCAGCGGGTTCAAAGACAAGCTGAGGTGCCGGTTGATCCCGAGGAGTACTACGCCGACCCGCGTGCAGGGGACGGCCGTCGTTCATCCCGGCGTTTTCCTGCGGTTGCTGCGCTCATGAGGTACTCCCGCGATGGCTGCGTCGGTCCGTGCGGACAGCTGTCCTGAGGTGTGACGGCTTCCGGTGTCTCGCATGCGGTTCCGAAGACGACCTCACGGTCGATCCCATTGGGCACCAGTGGGCGGGCGGCCGGTACGAGATGGAGAACCTGCGCATGCTCTGCCGCTCGTGCAGCGGCCGCCGCGGGAGTGGCCACCTCTCAGAGGTCGACGGGGAGTCGGGGGCAGGAGCCGGGAAATTCCGTCGTCAAGGTCACGTGGTTGTGGTCGTGGTTGTGGTCGTAGGGATGGTCCGTGAAGAGTATGCCGGGTCTTTGTCGTGGCCGGCCGACGGCTTCCGCGGCTGCTGGGATCTTGTCCAGCAGGGGCAGGAGTTGGGGTGGTGTCGTTGTGGTTGGCGCCGGTCAGCGAGACGGCGAGTGGGCCCTGGGTGTCGGTGATGATGTGGTGTTTGCTGCCCGGGTGTGGGCGGTCGAGCGGGCTGGGTCCGTTTTGGCCCCTGCGTGCGGCCCGGACGTGGGAGGAGTCGATCCCCGTTCGCGACCAGTCCAGCTGGTTCTTCGACCGCAGCTGGTTCAGCAGCAGCTGGTGCAGCTGGTCCCGGACGCCGGCCCTTTCTGGCCGCCAGTCGCCGCCGGCGGGTCGTGCCGGAGCCGAAGCGCAGTTCCTGAGGCAGGTCGTGTCGTTGGATGCCGGTGTGCGGGACGAACTGGATCCCGCTCAGGGTGTGCCGGTCCGGCACGCGAGGTCTGTCCTCGACCAGGTTCGGTGCCGGGTAGGGCGGCAGCAGCCTGTCGAGCGCCCTAGTTCGTCCGGCACGGTCCACGGCCGCGACTGGCGTTTGGCCACATCAGACCGGCGAGCAGACGAGTCAGCAGTCACATGTGCAGAAGCTTTTGTCAGGGCGAGTCAGTCTGCGGCGGCTGTCGGGTCCCACAGTCCGGCGGCGGTGCCGCGTGCGACGTGTTCGGCGTAGATGCCGACTTTCCGGGCGATGATGGAGCGGGACTCCTCCAGGGCGCGGATCTGGTCCTCGATCCGGTGTTGGTGGGTGTCGAGGAGGCGTAGTCGCTCTGGCTCGTTGCCCGGGCCCTGGCGGACCAGGTCGGCGAATCGTTTCAGTTCGGTGAGGGGCATTCCGGACTCCCGCAGCCGGACGCACGCTCCAGGCAGGCGTCCGTGAGTTTCTGCGCGCCGGCGGCAGGCTCGGGATCGTCGACCCTGCCCAGCGGCAGGCCGGCGGTGGCGGCCTTGGCGGCATGCGGGCTGAGGCAGGCGGCTTTCTCAACGCTGGGCCGCTGTCATATTTCCCAACTCGGCCAGCAGGCCGCACACGAGGGCCACACCCTGCGGAGACGGAGTCTGCGAGGGTCGTTGAGGCGTTGTGGGACCGCATGCGGGCCCACAAGGCTGGGAGTGACTGGTGAGTTGCTGGCCGATGACCTGGTGATCGCCGATGCCGACCTCTGCATCATCATGGCGTGGGCCGGCACCGGCTGCCGCACCGAGGCCATCGACCGCGGCGGGGTCTTGGCATCGATGTCGGAGTCGTCCGACGCGCCCCTCGGGGGGCGAAGGGTTCAAGGTCACTTCCCGGCGCTGGGTGGTCGGGCGGGGCTTCGGCCGGCTCATGCATCATCGGCGCCTGGCCCGCGCCTGCGAGAGGCACCCCTATCGATCCGAAGCTGTAAGTGCGTGTTTCTGATCCTGGACACGATGCATGTCGCCGTGCCAAGCGCTCGGCCGATTGCGGGAACGAGCCGTCAATGCGTTCCTGCCATTGATGTTGAACGGAGACGGCTGGGAACACGGGGACACCGGCTCGTGCGTCTGGGGTGTGCCGCGTTCGGGCCCGCGTTCATGCATCGGTGGCTGTCACGAGCAGCCGTTTGGGGAAGGTGACGCCAGTGAGTTCCTCGGAGACGTTCCACAGGCGGCGCGCGGCCTCGGGGTCGGATGCTCGCGCTGAGCGTCCGACGAGGGTGGGGCTGCCGCGCCACTCGCCGCGGCCGTCGGGGCCGGCGTAGGAGGCGCCGGGCAGATCCTGTGTGGCGGCGAACAGTGTAGGGAGCGCGCCGGCGTCGGCGTCCTGGGCGAAGAGGCGGTTGATCGTCTTGCCGAAGGCGCGCAGGGCCCAGGTGGCGTTGTTGTTCTGGAGGTTGGTGCTGGACCAGCCGGGGTGCGAGGCCTGGGCACGGACTGGGGATTGGGCCTGGGTGAGGCGGCGCTGGAGTTCCAGGGTGAACAGCAGGTTGGCCAGCTTGGACTGGCCGTAGGCCGCGATGGGCGAGTACTCGCCGGTCAGGTTCAGGTTGTCGAAGTGGATGTGTGTGCTCGCGGGGGTCTTGTGCGCGGCGGAGCAGACGGTCACCACGCGGTCGGTGATGTACGGCAGCAGCAGGTTGGTCAGTGCGAAGTGGCCGAGGTGGTTGGTGCCGAACTGCATCTCAAAGCCGTCCTTGGTGGCGGACTCCGGGAGGTTCATCACACCGGCGTTGTTGATCAGCAGATCGAGGTCGCCTTGCCATTCGGCGGCGAAGCGGCGGATCGAGGCGAGGTCGGCCAGATCGAGAGGGCGGACCTCCAGAGTGCCGTGCGCGCCGGTGACCGTGCGGGCGGCGGCCTCGCCGCGGCGGGGGTCACGGACGGCGAGCACGACGCGGGCGCCTGCGCGGGCGAGGGCCTCGACCGTGGCGAGGCCGAGGCCGCTGTTGGCGCCGGTGACCACGGCTGTGCGCCCGGTGAGGTCGGGAAGGCGGGTGGCGTTCCAGCGGGGGGCTTGAGGGTTGCTCATGGCCTCAATGTATTCAACGAATACAATGTGGTCAACGCCTACTATGTAGGCGGTGATGACATCTCGGGGTAGGGTGCATCCATGACGACCCGCCGCCCGTACCACCATGGAGACCTCCGCGCCGCCCTGCTGACCCATGCTCGTCGGGCCCTGGAGGAAAAGGGGCCGGGCGGACTGTCACTGCGGGAACTGGCCCGGGAACTCGGGGTCAGCCCCGGCGCGCCCAGCCGTCACTTCGCCAGTAAGAACGCTCTGCTGGACGCACTGGCGCTTGAAGGATTCGAGGACCTGCGAGCCCTGCTGGCCGCGGCCCAGCACGAGGCGGGAGCCTCCCTCGCCGACCGTCTGACCGCCCTGAGCTACGCCTATCTGGACTTCGCCGCCGCCAGCCCGGCTCTGCTGGATCTGATGTACTCGGTCAAGTACGACCCCACCGCCTCCCCCGAGCTGGCCGCAGCATCGCAGCAACTGCCCGCCTTCGCGGCCCGGCTCATCGAAGACGGACAGCACCGGGGCGAGGTCCGTGAGGGGCCCGCAGACGAGATCGGCTTGCCGGTCATGGCCGCCATCCACGGCTACGTCGCCCTCACCGTGGCCGGCGGCATCCCAGCAGACATCGTCGAACGGGGCCTGAAGGACACGGTGGCATTCGCTCTGCGCGGCTGCGCCCCATAGCACGCAGGGCAAGGCAGCATCTTCAGGGCGCCAATGCCGACCCGCAGAGGCGGTTCAAGCGGCCGGTGCTGGTTTCCTCGGCCGGCTGGGAGTTGCTCCCCACAAGTGCCGTGCCCTGGCCGTCAATTGGTGGCGAGACACCATGACCGAAGTGGCACAGAAGGTCGGGAGCGTCAGCGGATCCGTGACCACCTGGCGGGCCAGATCCGCCGTGACCTGGGCAAAGGCGCGGCCGGCACCCGCCGGCCGGCCACCTACAGGCCGGCCAGCTCCTCCGGGTCATGGCCACCGTCATCGACTCCCAGTGTGAAAGCCGCCGAAACCGTCTCCAAGGCCACCCGCGGCTACGACGCGGGCAAGAAAATCAACGGACGCAAGCGCCACCTGGTCGTCGACACCCGCGGCCTTCCCCTCATGGTCATGGTCACCCCCGCCGACCTGCACGACGCCACCGCCGCGAAGGAAGTCCTCGTCCGCCTGCGTCTGATGCACCCCGAGATCACGATCGTGTGGGCCGACTCCGCCTATGCCGGCAAGCTCGTGGACTGGGCGAAACAGCACCCTCAACCTCACGATCAAGCCGGTCAGCCGTCCCAAGGACGCCTCCGGTTTCGTCGTGCTGCCGCGCCGCTGGGTCGTCGAGAGGTCGCTCGCGTGGATGATGCACGCGCCACGCGAGGGACTACGAACGGCTCATCCAGCATTCCGAAACGCTGATCACCTGGGCCGCCGTCGCCCTCATGACCAGGCGCCTGACCCGGAAGGGCCGCGACGGGACAGGGCCCGCTTCCAAGCCGAGAGTCAGACCGAAAATCCTGAGATCACAATGAATGACCACAAATGACGGGGCGGTGACCGAAGTTGAGCCCGGGATGCGTTCGCCCAGCGGTTACTGTGACCGCTCGCCGAACCGTTTTGCCCGGCGCCTCCAAGCCCTCACCTTGCACTGCGGCGAGCAGAACACCGCATCCGAGCGGCGGTAGACGCCGGCCACCCAACGGGCCCCGCACTCCGGACACTCCGCCTCGCCCGTACCGTGCCGGACGGCCGCAGACGCTGGCGTAACCGCCGTTCCCGACGCCACTGCCCGGACCGACACGCCGACGAACAGAACTCCGCCCCAGGCCGGGCTCCCGGCCTCAGTCGTTCCCTGCAGCACCGGCAGATCCTCTCCCCGGCCCGACCGGCATCCTCGGACACCAGGCCGGCGTAGGACCTCAGGCTACTCAGGATCGGGGCTTAGAAACGCGCACTAAGCAACATCGCGATGATCGGCCTCATAAGCCGCCGGCTCATCCTCGAGTCCACCCCGGACCGCCGCGACACCGGACCGACCGCACGATGCCACCGCCTACTCCCGCAGCACCGTGAACCGCTGCGCCAGGAGATCAACGCACTCGTGAAGACCAGGCCGCGGCAAGCCGGCGCGTTCACGCATCACCGCGACGGCCTGCACGCTGTGACCGGCGGCGATTAGCCTGTCCACCTCTGCTCTCGCCTCGGCGGGCAGCCTGCTCCACAACACATCATCCATGCCCGCATTGAACCGGCTGAACAGCCATATCCCCAGGCCGGAGCCCCGGTTGTCAAACACGCCCGCCGGAAGAAAACGCTCTTCTGCCAGCGTCTCCAGCGGCGCCTCTCGGGCCGGGTGGCACCACCCCCGGTCATCTGTCCGTCAGGGGGGTGCCCCTATCTCTTTCGTCAAGGGGCGGGTCGGTTGATTGGTGATGTTTCAGGCGGCTTGGGGGACGGCTTGAGGTTCGAAGAACGTGC
>NZ_JBHVGZ010000138.1:0-10969 GCF_042800355.1 Streptomyces sp. NPDC057623 | reverse complement strand
AGCCGGTGGCCGTTCAACTATGCGGGCACCATCCCGATGCCGGAGCAAACCCCCGGATCAGGTCGAACCCGTACACCACTTCTCTGGACGCAACCCAGGGTGTCTCACCTCACCATTCGGATGATGGCCCTCCGCGCTGACGCGGCGCCCCGTAGGCTGGCCGCTGCAGCTGGTTCGCCCCGTCCGCCAGGCGGGGAGTCGCAAGAGGGAACCCGGTGGGAATCCGGGACTGCCCCGCAGCGGTGAGCGGGAACGACCGCCGTCAGACGCACTGGGCCCGAGGAACAGGGTCTGGGAAGCGACGGCCAATAGGTGTCCTCCTAGCAGGAGGGCGTGCCCGCGAGTCCGAAGACCTGCCAACTGCCCGCGCGCGGACAACCCGTGCGTGGACATCCCGGTGACCTCGTGGGCGGGTCGGCGTACATACCAGGCGGACGAACCGTGCCTTGCCGCGCACGCTCCTGTCCGTCCGGTTCGTCACCCCTTCGCGCTCTCGTCCCGTCTCCGGGATCTCAGGGATTCATCTCGCGAAGGAGATCTCCGTGACCACCAAGTCCGCAGCCGCGGCAGCACGGGCCACCGTGTACGGCTACCCCCGCCAGGGCCCGAACCGGGAACTGAAGAAGGCCATCGAGGGCTACTGGAAGGGCCGCGTCACCGCCGACGCCCTCCGCTCCACCGCCGCCGACCTGCGCAGCTCGAACTGGCGGCAGCTCGCCGAGGCCGGCATCCACGAGGTGCCCACCGGTGACTTCTCGTACTACGACCACGTCCTGGACACCACCGTCATGGTCGGCGCCGTCCCGGCCCGCCACCGTGCCGCCGTCGAGGCCGACGCCCTGGGCGGTTACTTCGCCATGGCGCGCGGCACCCAGGACGTCGCGCCGCTGGAAATGACCAAGTGGTTCGACACCAACTACCACTACCTCGTGCCCGAGTTGGGACCGGACACCGTCTTCACCGCCGACTCGACCAAGCAGGTCGCCGAGCTGAAGGAGGCCCTGGCGCTGAGCCTGACCGCCCGGCCCGTGCTGGTCGGCCCGGTCACCTACCTCCTGCTCGCCAAGCCCGCCCCGGGCGTGCCCGCGGACTTCGAGCCGCTCACCCTGCTCGACCGCCTGCTGCCGGTGTACGCCGAGGTCCTCGCCGACCTGCGCGCGGCGGGCGCCGAGTGGGTCCAACTGGACGAGCCCGCCCTGGTCCAGGACCGCACTCCGGCCGAGCTGAACGCCGCCGAGCGCGCCTACCGGGACCTCGGCGCCCTCACCGACCGGCCGAAGCTGCTCGTCGCCTCGTACTTCGACCGGCTCGGCGAGGCCCTGCCCGTGCTGGCCAAGGCGCCGGTCGACGGGCTCGCGCTCGACTTCACCGAGTCCGCCGCCGCCAACCTCGATGCGCTCGCCGCCGTCGGCGGGCTGCCCGGCAAGCGACTGGTCGCGGGTGTGGTCAACGGCCGCAACATCTGGGTCAACGACCTGGAGAAGTCCCTGTCCACGCTGGGCACCCTGCTCGGGCTGGCCGACCGGGTCGACGTGGCCGCGTCCTGCTCCCTGCTCCATGTGCCCCTGGACACGGCCCTGGAGCGGGACATCGAACCGCAGATCCTGCGTTGGCTGGCCTTCGCCCGGCAGAAGACCACCGAGATCGTCACCCTCGCGCGCGGCCTCGCCCAGGGCCCCGACACCGTCTCCGCCGAACTCGCCGCCAACCGCGCCGACCTGGCGTCCCGTGCGGGCTCCCCCATCACCCGTGACCCGGCAGTGAGGTCCCGCGCCGCGGCGGTCACCGAGGCCGACACCCGCCGCTCCCAGCCCTACGCCGAGCGAACCGCCGCCCAACGCGCCCACCTCGGACTGCCCCTGCTGCCGACCACCACGATCGGCTCCTTCCCGCAGACCGGCGAACTGCGCACCGCCCGCGCCGACCTGCGCGCCGGCCGGATCGACACGGCGGGCTACGACGAACGCATCAAGGCCGAGATCCAGGAGGTCATCTCCTTCCAGGAGAAGACCGGCATCGACGTCCTCGTGCACGGCGAGCCCGAACGCAACGACATGGTCCAGTACTTCGCCGAGCAGCTCACCGGCTACCTCGCCCCCCAGCACGGCTGGGTCCAGTCCTACGGCACCCGCTACGTCCGCCCGCCGATCCTGGCCGGCGACATCTCCCGCCCCACGCCCATGACCGTGCCCTGGACGTCGTACGCCCAGTCCCTCACCTCCCGCCCGGTCAAGGGCATGCTCACCGGCCCGGTCACCATGCTCGCCTGGTCCTTCGTCCGCGACGACCAGCCCCTCCGCGAGACGGCCCGCCAGGTCGCCCTGGCCCTGCGCGACGAAGTCAACGACCTTGAGGCGGCCGGGACTTCCGTCATCCAGGTCGACGAGCCCGCCCTGCGCGAGACGCTCCCGCTGCGCGCCGCCGACCACCCGGCCTACCTGGCCTGGGCGACGGAGGCGTTCCGGGTGAGCACGAGCGGGGTGCGGCCGGACACCCAGATCCACACCCACATGTGCTACGCCGAGTTCGGCGACATCGTCCAGGCCATCGACGACCTCGACGCCGACGTCATCAGCCTGGAAGCCGCCCGCTCCCACATGCAGGTAGCCCGCGAACTCGCCGCCCACGGCTACCCGCGCGAGGCCGGACCCGGCGTGTACGACATCCACTCCCCGCGCGTCCCCAGCGCCGAAGAGGCGGCCGAACTGCTGCGGACCGGCCTCAAGGCCATCCCCGCGGAGCGGCTGTGGGTCAACCCTGACTGCGGCCTGAAGACCCGCGCCTGGCCCGAGACCCGGGCGTCGCTGGAGAACCTGGTCGCCGCCGCCCGTATCGTTCGCGGCGAGCTGTCCGGGGCCTGACCCGCACCTCCCGAGGGGCCGGGGCGCCACAAGCGCCCCGGCCCTGACGAGCAGTATCGCCACGGCCACAAGCACAAGGGGGTTCCATCGGTGAAGCACAGGACGCGAGAGGTTGTGGTGGACACCCGGCCCATGGTCGCCGTATCCGCGAACGACTTCGAGAGGCTGCTCGCCATGTGCAGACAGCTC
Organism: Streptomyces sp. NPDC057623; assembly: GCF_042800355.1. Classification (NCBI taxonomy): domain Bacteria; kingdom Bacillati; phylum Actinomycetota; class Actinomycetes; order Kitasatosporales; family Streptomycetaceae; genus Streptomyces; species Streptomyces sp. NPDC057623. The sequence goes on along the minus strand of NZ_JBHVGZ010000138.1, from coordinate 7,919 downwards.
GGCAGCCACCGCCAAAACGCGCACACTGCGCGACAGACTCCTCGACATGACCGAGTTCTTGGACGGCCCTGCCGAGACACTCGGCGGCGGCCTCCCGGCCGAGCTGGACGACACAGCCCCGTCCCCTGGACCTCGGCGCGGCCAGGCAGCGCTCGTGGCCGAGATACGGCGACGGGCCCATCGGGTACGGGCCATCACCGGCGCGAAAACTATGCGTTTCGGCGTCGGCTTCGAGACCGTGTGCCACCGTCTTTACCCATGGCCTCCAGCAGCGGCCGCGCCTCGGCGAACTCGCCCTCTCCCCCGCCGGCCATGAAGGTCAGCGTGGCGGCCTCGGCGCCGACGGCCGCGGCCCTCACGTGTGCCGCCGGGTCGTGGAAGGGAGCGATCGCGCTGCCGCACCCGTTCGGCCGCCCGCGCACCCGATGGGAGACCGCGATCCGGCCTACAGGCACTGCCTCCCGGGCTCCGGCTCCTCTCGGACATCGACGTCTCCGACCTGCCTTGACAGACAGGGCGGGCAGCGGGCGCCGCCCCACGGACACGGACGCACCCGTAGGCGACCGGCCAGGGCGGCGAGCGGGCGGACCGCGCAATGCGATCCCGATCGTCAGGCGGATGATGAAGGTATGACCGATCGCGATGACTTCCTGGCGTGGGTCAGGAGCGCCCTCTACGAGGCGGAGCTCGCACTGCACAACGGCGACGCGGCTCGCCGCCGGGCGCTCTGGTCGCGCAACGAGCCGGTGAGCGTTCTGGGGGCGTGGCGCAACGCCTTCGGCCGACAGGAGCTCGACAGCCTCTTCACCGCTCTTGAGGGGACCTTCTCCGACTGCACGTCGTATGTGTTCGAGCTGCAGGCGTACGACGTGTCGGGAGACATGGCCTATACGGCTGGTCTCGAGCACACCTCCGCCTCCGTCGATGGGAAGCCGCGCACTTACACCTTGCGGGCCACCCAGGTGTACCGCCGCGAGGAGGGTGAGTGGAGAGTGGCCCACCGGCATGCCGACGCGGTGGTCTGAGCAGGCGTCAACACCGCATCAGCGACGCGGGCTGCCGGCAACCGGCAGCCGGGGCACGGCGTTTTCGGGACCGTCCACGTGATGCGCGTCACTCTCCGGGTGCTTCGGGTCGGGCGTACGCGATCATGAGCGGAATGGAAGCTCGATTCCCTGGCATCGCCGAGCTCGTCGAAACCCCGTCCGTGGCCGTCGTGGTCGACGTGATGCGCGCTTTCACCGTGGCTGCCTGGGCCTTTGCCCAGGGGGCGGAAAAGATCGTGCTGGCCGAGTCGCTGGACGACGCTCTGGCCCTCAAGGCTCGCCATCCGGATTGGGTGGCCCTCAAGGACGGTCCGCCCGCGCCCGGGTTCGACGCCGTCAACTCGCCGGGCCTGCTGCGGTCCGTCGACCTTGGCGGACGGACCGTCGTGCAGAAGACCACGGCAGGGACGGTCGGGGCCCTCGCGGTCAAGGAGGCGTCGCTGGTGCTGTGCGCCTCCTTCGTGGTGGCGGAGGCGACGGCTCGGCTTCTGCGGACACGCGGGTGCGACAGCGTCACCTTCGTGGTCACCGGCGAAGACGGCCAGGCCGATGAGGACCTGGCGTGTGCTCAGTACATCGCGGGCAGGGCCGTCGACGCGGGGACGGATGCCGCCGGGTTCCTCCGCCGCGCCGCCGATTCGCGTGCCGCCGCCGAACTGGCGGAAGGCGTGCGTCAGGGAGTCCATCCCGATGACGTCGCGCTCTGCCTCGAACTCGACCGGTTTCCCTTTGCCATGGTGGCGACCCTGGAAGGTTCGCTCATGGTCCTGCGCCCGCACGCCATGTCTTCGCCGGCCGACGACGTCTCGATCTGACCGCCGCCCCCGAGCACAGCCGCCGGAGCGCAGCCGGTCGTCCCGCCGACGCTCCCACGACACCACCCGCCTGAACTTTGTGCACCTGATCGATTACCTTCTGTGTTCATGGCGGCTCGTCCAGTGCTCCGCGTTCCCCGGTCCGTGCCACGGGCCGGGGCGGCACTCGTGGTGCTGCTCGCCGCGCTGGTCCACCTGCTCGGCTGCGCTCATGGGCCGGCGTCCTACGGTGCGGCCCGGGCCGACACCCTCCTGGCCGCGACGGCGTCCAGCGGGCAGGCACCCGCACCGCCGGGCGCTTCGGACACGGCACCGGCGGCCCCCTCGGGGGGCGGCGACGCCGGGTGCTGGGGCGAGGACGAAGCGACCGCGCAGCCGCCCCGGGGCATCGCGTCGCCTGTCCCCGTCGTGGACCGTGCGGCGCCGTCCACCGCGGACAGCGGCGTGCTCCCCGCGGAGCCCGGCCCCGCTCCGGATCCGGCCCGGGAGTCGGACACCTCGGGCCGGTCGAGAGCCCACCTGGGCGTGTGGAGGACGTGATCGGCCACTGAGCCGCAGCGACGAGCGGAGGACGGACGCCTGAACGCCCGCCCGCCTGTGCCGCGGCAGCCGATCAGCCCCCGTCTCATCGACCACGACGGCCGAGCGCCCGCATGCGCGTCGGCCGCGGGAGAAGCACGCCATGAGCCACCCGCCCCGTACCACCGTCCCCTCTTCCCCGGCCCGACTGCTCGCCGACGCCAAACGTCCGATGCTCACGCCCGCCGGACTCGTCGGCGACACGCCCGTCCTCTGGATCGGAGAGCCGTTCACCGCCGCCGGACGCGGCTTCTGGACGAAACTCGAAGGCCACAACCCCGGCGGCATCAAGGACCGAACCGCCCTGTACATGGTCCGTGCCGCCCGCGAGCGGGGGCAGTTGCTCCCCGGCGCACGCGTCGTCGAGTCGACCTCCGGCACCCTCGGGCTCGGTCTGGCGCTGGCCGGCGCCACCTACGGCCATCCGGTCACCGTGGTGACCGATCCCGGCATGGAGCCACTGATCGCCGGCCTGCTCACCGCCTACGGCGCCGAGGTCGACGTCGTCACCACCGCGCACCCGGAAGGCGGCTGGCAACAGGCCCGCCTGCACCGCGTCGAGGAACTCCTCGCGCTCCACCCGGACGCCTGGTGCCCCGACCAGTACCACAACCCCGACAACGTGGCCGCCTACACCCCGCTCGCCCACGAACTCGTCGCCCAGCTCGGCCGTATCGACACGCTCGTCGTCTCCGTCGGCACCGGCGGTCACTCCGCCGGCATCGCCTCCGTCCTGCGCGGCTACTTCCCCCGTCTGCGGGTCGTCGGCGTGGACAGCACCGGCTCCACGATCTTCGGCCAGCCCGCCGCGCCACGACTGATGCGCGGCCTGGGGAGCAGCATCCACCCCCGCAACGTCGCCTACGGACTCTTCGACGAGGTCCACTGGGTGTCCGCCCCCGAGGCCGTCCGGGCCGCCCGCACGCTGGCCCGTCACCACTACGCCACCGGCGGCTGGAGCGTCGGCGCGGTGGCCCTCGTCGCCCGCTGGCTGGCCCGCACACTGCCCGCCGAGGACCGCGTCGTCGCCGTCTTCCCCGACGGCCCGCAGCGGTACGTCGGCACAGTCTTCGACGACGCGTACTGCGACGAGAACGGCCTGCTGGGCCACCTGCCCGCACAGAGCCCGGACGAGATCGGCCACCCCCACGAACGAGTCGTCACCCGCTGGACGCGCTGCCCCCGGGTCGTGGACCCGCTCGCCGAGGGCGACGCGCGGGAACTCGCGGGAGCGGCCCGATGAGAAACCTGTGGCGACAGACCCGCTCCTTCTCACCCCCCGTACGGCTGCTGATGGCCAACCAGTTCGCCATCAACCTCGCCTTCTACATGCTCATGCCCTACCTCGCCGCCCATCTGTCCGGCGGACTCGGCCTCGCCGCCTGGGCGGTCGGGCTCGTGCTGGGCGTACGCAACTTCTCCCAGCAGGGCATGTTCCTGATCGGCGGCACCCTCGCCGACCGCTACGGCTACAAGGGCCCGATCATGGCGGGCTGCCTGCTGCGCACCGTCGGCTTCGGTCTGCTCGGCTGGGTCGACAACCTGCCCGCCCTGGTCGCCGCCTCCGCCGCGACCGGTTTCGCGGGGGCCCTGTTCAACCCGGCCGTCCGAGCCTACCTCGCCGCCGAGGCGGGCGAGCGCCGTGTGGACGCGTTCGCCACCTTCAACGTCTACTACCAGGCCGGCATGCTGCTCGGCCCGCTCGTCGGACTCGCCCTGCTGGCCGCCGACTTCCGCCTCGTGTGTACGGCCGCCGCCGCCGTCTTCGCCGTGCTGACCCTGTTGCAGTGGCGTGCCCTGCCCGCTCGACGCGACGGCGCCACCGGCAGCGGCACCGTGCTGTCGCAATGGCGCACGGTCGTGACCAACCGGCCCTTCCTGCTCTTCTCCCTGGCGATGATCGGCTCGTACGTGCTGACGTTCCAGGTCTATCTGGCCCTTCCGCTGGCCGCTTCCGACGCGCTGGGGGCGCAGGGCACAGCGGTCACCAGCGGGCTGTTCGTCGTCTCGGCCGCCGTCACCATCGTGGGCCAGCTACGGCTCACCGGCTGGGCCAAACGCCGCTGGAGCGCCCACAAAGCGCTGGTGCGCGGGCTCGCGGTGATGGGGCTGGCCTTCGTGCCGCCGGCCTTCACCCCGCAGCAGGCCACGCCCACGGTCATCGCCCTGGCGGCAGCAGTCGTCCTGCTCGCGGTCGGCGGTGCGATCGTCTACCCCTTCGAGATGGACACGGTGGTCACCCTGTCCGGGGGCCGTCTGGTCGCCACGCACTACGGCCTCTACAACACCGTCTCCGGTCTGGGCATCACCGTCGGCAACCTGGCCACGGGCGCCCTGTGGGACTTCTCCGTACGGCACGACGCGCTCTGGCCGGCGTGGGGTGCCCTCGCCGCCACCGGGCTCGCCTGCGCGGCGGCCCTCGCCACCCTCGTACGCACCGGACGGCTCACCACCCCACAGCCGCAACCCGCCACGACCTGGTCGGCGTGAACGACGTCCACCGCGCCTGGCACACCAGCCAGGTCGTCCAGGGCACCGCACGTTCCTACCGGGCCGTCGAATCCGGTCGGTTCAGGCCCGCGTAGCGGTGGGCGACCCCGCCGGGGAGCAGGTATTCGGCCAGTGGGTTGCCGGCTCGGCGCGACGGCAGCCCCATGTCGTGCAGGAGTTCGTCCGCGCAATGGATGTCGTAGGGGCCGAAGTCGTAGCCGCCGGAGTCTGGCAGGACTCGTTCCTGCCAGGCCAGGCGGGCGTCGATGGCTTCCTCCATCTCCTGCTCGCTCGGGGCGGTGCGCAGCGTCCCCCGGAAACGGCCGGTCAGCCAGTGGGCGGAGAGTTCCACGCCCATGATGTTGTTGAAGACCTGTCGGAAACCGACGAATCCCAGCCGGTCGGCGCCGGGCGGCACGATGCCCCGGTGCAGGCGCAGCCGCCCGGCGGAGTCGTGCACCGGCACGCGCGGGTCCAGGAACGGGAAGACCTTGTGGTGCCCCGTGGCGAACACGATGACGTCCGCGGCCACTTCCTCGCCGGTCTCCAGCCGCAGTCCCTTGTCGGTGTACGCCGCCACAGCACTGATCTTGGGGTCGATCAGGCCGCGGCGGACGGCCCGGACGTAGCCGCGGGGTATCACTCCCGCGTGGGCCAGGTGGAAGGGAAGTGCCCGGTCGGGCCGCAGTTGCCTCGGCAACCGGTAGAGGCCGGTGGAGACCAGCATGTCGCGGGTGATGACCCACCACAGAGCCCGTTTGACCCGGTCGTCGATGCGGTCGACCGGCCGGACGCAGGCCGGATCGTGGTAGCGGGGCAGGAGTGCCTCGCCGAACCGGGTGAACAGGATCCACTTGTAGCCGACCAGACCGAGCAGGAGCCGCTCGGGGATCATCCAGTTCACCTTGCGCTGCACGAGGGTGGCCGAGGCCGCCTCGCCTGCGGCGCGGGTGATCAGGTCCAGGGCGGACTTGCCGCCCCCTACGACGACCACGCGCCGGTCCGTGAAGGCGCCGGCCCGCACCTCGTTGGAGTGCAGCACGGTCCCGTGGAACGACTCGCGCCCGGGTAACTCGGGCAACCGGGTGTGGTGATGAGCCCCGCTGGCGACGACGACGTAGTGGAATCGTTCGCTCTGAACTTCCGCTGCTCCCTCCCCGGTGGGCCGGGAGTCGATCCACCAGCCGCGGGCGCCCAGCCGCCCCGGCCCCTCCACCGGCCGGACGGAGACCACTTCGGTGCCGGGTCGGACGCGGTCCAGCACACCGAAGGTCTCGGCGTAGTACTCCAGGTAGCGTTGCACGTCCACCGCGCGGGCGAAGTGCAGTCGGTTGGGCAGGTCCGCGAACTCGAAGAGGCGTCGACTGGCCTGGTTGGCCAGCCCGTCGTAGCAGCCCCCTGCCGACCAGGTCCCGCCGACCTGCTGGAACTTGTCGAGGACGGTGACGTCGAAGCCGTTCTCCAGCAGCACCTTGGCGCTGACGATTCCCCCGGGGCCGGCCCCGACCACACACGCTCTCATCGGCTGTCACTCTCCTCGGAGATCGGTGCGGCCGGCTCATTCATCATCCCGGTCCCCGGCGACCGCGCAAGACGGCCTTCCAGCGGGGCCGTGGGCGGGAGATCACCGCGCACCGGGTGCAGCACGCGTCGGCTGGTGGGGGGCCGGCCCGGTCCGGCAGGCGGCCGAGGACGCCGGCAAGGCGGCGTACGCCGAGGCTCATCGGGCGTACGCCGCCCTGGGGCGGGAGGAGTTGCGGGCGGTGACGCCGGGTGAGCTCAACTGCCCGGCTCGCGGTTGAACCGCGCCTTGGACCAGACGTAGCCCAGCACGGTCAGGCCCAGGCACCAGCCGACGGTGAGCACCGCGTTCTTCGTGCCGATCTCGCTGCCCAGCAGCAGGCCGCGCAGGGTCTCGATGGCGGGCGAGAAGGGCTGGTACTCGGCGATCGGCCGGAACCAGCCCGGCATGGCGGCCACCGGCACGAACGCGCTGGACAGGAGCGGCAGCACCATCAGCGGCAGCGCGAGGTTGCTGGCCCCTTCGGCGTTGGGGCTCACCAGTCCCATGCCGACGGCGATCCAGATCAGCGCGACGCTGACCGATGTCAGCAGCCCGACCGCCGCCAGCCACTCCACCGGCGTGGCGTCGGGGCGGAAGCCGATGGCCAGCCCGACGCCCAGCACCACCGCGAGCGCCATCAGCGTCTGGATCACACTGCCGACGACATGGCCGATCAGCACGGAGGCGCGGGAGATCGCCATGGTGCGGAAGCGGGCCATGATGCCCTCGGTCATGTCGGAGGCCACGGACACCGCCGTGCCGATCGCGGTCCCGCCGATGGTCATGAGCAGGATGCCGGGGACGATGTAGGCGATGTAGTCGCCACGGTCCGCGGGGCCGCCGGTGATGCCCGCGCTCATGGTGTCGCCGAAGATGTAGACGAAGAGCAGCAGCAGGATGACCGGGGTGAGCAGGAGGTTCAGGGTCAGGGAGGGGTAGCGGCGCGCGTGCAGGAGGTTGCGCCGCAGCATGGTGACGTTGTCGCGGAACGGGTGGCCGGCGGTGCTCATCGGACGGTCTCCTTGGCGCTGGACGGGGCGGGGGCGACGCTCGCGGTCAGGGCGAAGAACACGTCGTCCAGGTCGGGGGTGTGCACGGACAGGTCGTCGGCCTCGACTCCGGCCGCGTCGAGCCAGTCGAGGATGGCGCGCAGCTCGCGCTGGCTGCCGCCGCTGGGGATCTGGAGGGTGAGGGCTTCGTCGTCGCGGGTCGTCTCGCGCAGTGCGGTGGCCGCCCGTTCGTACGCCACCGGGTCGGCGAAGCGCAGTCGTACGTGGCCGCCGGGGACGAGTCGCTTCAGCTCCTCGGCGGTGCCCTGGGCGACGAGCCCGCCGCCGTTGAGGACGGCGATACGGTCGGCGAGCTGGTCGGCCTCCTCCAGGTACTGGGTGGTGAGGAAGACGGTGACGCCGTCGGCGACCAACT
>NZ_JBHVGZ010000137.1:0-10986 GCF_042800355.1 Streptomyces sp. NPDC057623 | reverse complement strand
GCGGGGAGATATCTGGCCGCCACTGGGGACGCCGAGTCGGCCATGAGTGCATGGAACATCTGGCCGCCACCGGGGCAAACAAATGGCCGTTGACAACGAAGCCGCTACCGCGCCCATCGGCGTTCGTTCAAGGTGAGGCAGAGGAGTATCGACAATCGTGCCCGAGCGGTATCGCTGGTGACGGTTGAAAGCACGTTCCGTCACCGCACTCCTGGTCCATCGGCAACGCGATTCGCTGTTCGCAGTCCGAGCCGGCCGCGTGGATCACCTCTCTCCATTGCCTGAGTCTCAGCTCTGAAGCAGACCGCGGGCCACACGGCTTGCTGGGGTTGCGAACGGCTGGTGGGATGACGTGCCTTGAGCACTTCCATTAGGGAGCACGCGCACCCTGCACAGGCTCGGAACCGGCAAGGAGCCCCGGCAGAGGAGGATCACATGGAGGTAACCGCATTACCGGCGCCCGTGTTCTGCGGGGTGGATTGGGCAGAAGATCACCACGACATTGCGCTGGTCGATGCCGGTGGGAAGCAGCTCGCCAAGCAGCGGATCAACGATGATGCAGAGGGATTTGCTCAGTTGATTGCCCTGCTGGGCGAGCACGGCGACCGCGCTGACGCCATGATTCCCGTTGCGATCGAGACGTCCCGTGGACTTCTCGTCGCGTGTCTGCGGGCCACCGGCCGCCCCGTTTATGCGATCAACCCGCTGGCGGTTGCCCGCTACCGGGATCGTCATTCCGTGGCCCGGAGGAAATCCGATGCCATCGACGCCGCGGTGTTGGCGAACATCCTGCGGACCGACATGGCCGCTCACCGGGCGTTGCCTGCGGACTCCGAGCTCGTGCAGGCCATCGCGGTGCTTGCCCGAGCACAACAGGATGCCGTCTGGGACCGCGGTCAGGCCGGCAACAAGCTCCGCTCCCAGCTGCACGAGTTCTACCCGGCCATCCTGGACGCGTTCGCCGCACACAAGCACGGCCTGTGCGCACGGGAAGCCCGGACCATCCTCGCCGCGGCACCGACACCGACCATCGCCGCAACGCTCACGCGGCGTCGGTTGCAGTCTCTGCTCAAGAAGGCCGGCCGAGTACGCGGCATCGAGGCTGAAGCCGACCGGCTCCATGAAGTGTTCCAGCGCGACTATCTCCACCAGCTTCCGCAGGTGGAAGCGGCATTTGGCCAGCAGACAACTGCTCTGCTCAGACAGCTCAACACCGCCTGCCTCAATGCGGATCAGCTCGAGGAATCTACGGCTGCCGCATTCGGAGAACACCCTGATGCACCGGTCATCCGCAGCTTTCCAGGTCTCGGATCCTTAACCGGCGCCCGCGTCCTGGCGGAGATCGGTGATGACCAGACCCGATTTGCGAGCGCCGACTCGCTCAAGGCATACGCCGGAAGTGCCCCAGTTACTCGGGCAAGTGGAAAGAGCCGCACGGTCATGAGCCGGAGGATCAAGAATCAGAGGCTGGCGGCCGCCGGCTACGTGTGGGCCTTCGTATCGCTTACCAAGTCAGCAGGTGCTAGGACCCATTACGACCGCCGCAAGGAAGCCGGCGACCGCCACGTCGCGGCACAACGCAATCTCTTCAATCGCTTCATGGGCATACTCTTCTACTGCCTCCAGCACGGCCAGCTCTACGACGAGCTCAAGGCATTTCCGAACCATCCGGACGATCGTTCCGCCTCAACGGCTTGACTCCTATCCGCGTGGGATGTCTTGTCCCCGGCGACCGCGTCCGGCCGGGTGCGGGGGCGGCCGACGGGCCCGCGCACCCGCACCTTCTTCAGGACGGGGATGAACTGCGGGCTGTCCGCTGCCTGGCCCGCAGTCAGGACGAACGCCGGCGGGGGGGGGCACTTCCGGCCGGCAGCGAGGTGAACCTTGCCGGTCTCCCGCTCTCTGGGGCGTCCGAGGAGAGCGGCCTTCAGCCGGAGTTCCCGCCGTCGCCGGAGGCGTCGTCGTTGTTCCCGCGCGGGATCGTCTGCAACATGAGCATCACCAGACCTCGGTGAGCGTGGCCCGGTGTGGCGGCCTGGCGGGCGTGCACCAGGCACACGCACAGAGGGTCTCGGCGGGTGAGATGAAGGCCGCGGGCGACGTCGTTCGTGGCAAGGGCGTCGGCGGGACGGATGCGTGCCGACGACGCGGACGTCGTGTTCGCCGTCTACGGCGGCGAGACGGCGACCGAGCGTCCTTTACCGAGCCTTCGGCCCTCGCCCCCTCGACGAGGTCCGACCCGGGCCGGTGAAGCGACGACGGCCGACCCGCGCACGGAGTGCGTGACCCGGGCCGTCGTCGAACGCGGGACAGGCATCGTCGTCCGGTCGCCCGGCCGGCCTGGGCCCGCATCAGCCCGCCGGAGGCACGGTGGGCTTCGCGCCGCGTCCCGCTTCCTGGGGATCCGGTCACGGAGGCGAGAGCGAGCCCGGTAAGGCGACTACTTCAACGAGAACCAGTAGTTCGTGGTCGTCAGGTTGTCGGGAACGGTCCTACTGCGGGCAGACCCGGAAATCATGAAGCCATCACACTCCTTGTAGCTCTGGGTGTACACAGAGCTACCGGAGGTCACGCTGACACCGGCGTTCTTGTCCTTGCCCGCCTGAACGGGGAGGCAGCGGAGTGTGACCTCAGCACCAACCCATACCCTGACATAATTGGTACCGGACGGGACGTTCGTGATCATCAGATTATGCCTCGTGGCCGCCTGTGCCGGAGTGGCCGCGGTCAGGCCGATGAGGGCACCACTCACGACCGCAGCCGCGACGAGGCGCCCCGCACGGCCGCGCTGGATCGCCTGAATCGTCTTCTTCATTCCCATACCTCTCACGTCAACTTCCGCCCGCTTCGCGGGCTGCGGCGACCGGAGGGCGGCCTGGGAGGGCCGCCGCTCGGGGTCGCCGCGAGCCGCGCGAGAGTGAAGTTTCAAGTATCTCGCCAGCAGAACGTCCTGACGCCATCAGGCTAGACGACTTTCCTGACAGGTGTCAAGTTCCTCTCTCGACGGTTGACCGGCCGAATCGGCGGCTCGCGGCGGCAACAGGACGCACCATCAGAACCGCCCCGGCGGGTGACGGCCCGATGCCGGGCAGGGAGGGCCTCCGGCCGGGATTTTTGGGCGGGTCCGTCAGAACCGGCCTTCGACAGGAAGGCCAACCCCGCCCACAACAGTGAGGTCCGTGCGGTGGGGCCGGCAACGGGGCGAGGACGTCGTTCGTGCGGTGGCCGAGCCGACCGGTTCGGCACTGGACCCTGACGTCACGGGCCCAGGCAACCAGCCGCTGACGAGGCGGTCACCACGACCCGCTCCGAGCGCTCGGCCGCCCGCAACCCGCCGCCCACGACCTCGACCGGCCACACGCCCGGGTTCGACGTAATACAGCGGCCTGGAGCGGCGAATCCGGGGGCTGAGCCTGGGGGACCCGCGTGGCCTCCCCGAGGGCGTTTCCCTCGGGGATCGGAGGCGGGCGTCGGATGCGCGGGGCCGGCACCGACACCCCGGTCAGCGGCGGGGCGGCGATACGACCGATCGGCCCCCCATTCGCGTCCGCGAGGCCGTCGGTGCGGGCATGCTCAGGTTCGGGTTCCCTTCGCATGCCGGACGACGCTGCCGCATGCGAAAGGAACCTGTCTGCTCAGATTTCCTCGAGCGTGCCGGTGTGGAGTTCGCCGACCCGGCCGTCCGGGGTCTCGTACGTCCAGAACGCATGGACGGTCTTGGTGTTGAGGTTCATCGCATGGGTGACGGTCATGCCCGACTGCTCCACCCAGCCCACGATGAACACACCCTCGCTCACCTCGGCGGCGTGCAGACGCACGTCCTCGACCGCGCCCTTCGTCGGCCCGGCGACCGTCTCGTAGCGCAGACCAGTGCCGTCGGCGGCGTAGGTGTTGTGAAAGACGACGCCGTTGTCGACGCCGAAGCGGAAGGTCTTCCCCGCGTAGGTCGGGTCACTCATGATTCTTCACCCACCACTTCAGAACAGGCCGTTGGCGTGCGGCAGTTCGTCCGGGACCTCGGCGATCACGTCCCAGTGCTCCACGATCTTCCCGTCCGCCACGCGGAACAGATCCCAGTAGGCCACCGGTACCCCGAACTCGCCCTCGGACTGCAGCAGTACCAGATCCCCCTCGGCGACCACCTTGTGGATCGTCTTGTAGACCAGGTTCTTGCCCTGCTCCCCCCATTTCGCCGCGGCCGCGCCGAAACCGTCCAGACCGTCCGCGGCCTCCGGGTTGTGCTGCAGGTACGTCTCGGTGGAGATGTAGTCGGTCAACACCGAGTAGTCCGCCCCCTTCAGCACCTTCTCCGCGAACTCCGCGACCAGCTTGCGGTTGGCCTCCGTCTTGTCCAGGTCGCCCGGGGCGGCCTGGCCGTCGGTCTGGGAACGGCCGCAGGCGGTGTCGGCGACGACCGGGGTCAGGGCGTCCCAGTGCTCGGCCAGCTTGCCGTCCGCATCCACGCGGAAGAGATCGAACGCCACCAGCGGATCCGGGTCGAAGCCGTGGTACGTGCCGTGCAACGCCACCAGATCTCCGTCGGCGATGATCCGGGCGCCCTCGTATCGGAAGCCCTCGGGCAGGCCGGCGACGAGCTGCCGCAGCGCCTCCGGTCCGTCGGCGGCCAGACTGCTGTGCTGACGGACCGCGGCGAGGCCACCGCCATGGTGGACTTCGCCGACCTGCCATGCGGGCCCGGAACGCTGCTTCACATCCGCCCCGGCCAAGTCCAACGCCTGCCCACCGCACTCGAAGGCCCCCCTCGACGCCACCATCGCCTTGTTCACCCCCGACTTCCCGCTCCGGCTCCCTTCGACCGTCCGGGTGACCGACCTCCCCTCCGGCCCGTCCCACCGACAGCTCGGCCCTGGCGACCACGCCCGCTTCCGACGCGCGTTGGCCGACCTTTCCGCCGAGTACGCCGCACCTCGGGACCCCGAGGCCGACCGGCAACTCCTGCGCCTGCTCCTCGCCGCCCTCCTGCTGCGCATCACCCGCCTCCCCGCAGCCGACGGCGCTCCCAGCACCGGCGCGGGGACAGAGCCATACCGTCTCTTCCAGCACGAGCTGGAACGCTCGTACGCCGTGCTGCGCCAGGCGCATGACTACGCAGCCCGCCTCGGCTACTCCCTCAAGACCCTCAACCACGCCTGCCAGCAGGCCACCGGTCACACCGCCAAACAGCTCATCGACGCCCGCGTCACCTTGGAGTCCAAACGCATGCTGGCGCACAGCGACCTGCCCATCGCCGCCATCAGCCACCGACTCGGCTTCACCGAACCCACCAACTTCAGCAAGTTCTTCACCCGCGCCACCGGCCAGACGCCTGGCGTCTTCCGCGACACACGGCGCTGATGCACGAAGGAGGGCCGTTACCAGCCCAGAACCTGCAGGCCCCTCGCAATGTATGAGACAGGTTGACTCTCAAACCATCTTTGATACATACTGTCTCACAGATGCGGTGCAACAGCACCCGCAGCCAGCCGAGGAGGCCCCACATGTCCGCGTCCGAGAACGCCATCGCCCTCCGTTTCGCCGACCGCGCCACGGCCTACCAGGCCCTCAGCGACCTCAAGCACCTCAACTCGGCCACCACCGAGGTCCGCAGCGCCATCCTGATCGAGCGCCTCGAGAACGGCATGGTCCGCACCCCCGAAGCCCTGAAGACCAAGGCCGGCCGCAACACCGCCGTCGGCGGACTGGTCGGCTCGCTGGTCGGCATCCTCGGTGGACCGCTCGGCATGCTGACCGGCTGGGGCATCGGAGCCGTTATCGGCTCGGGCTACGACTACAAGCGGGTGGCCGAGGTGACGGAAGCCATCAGCCTCTTCAGTCCGCATGCCCCACCGAGCGGCACAGCCATCCTCGCCGAGGTCCGCGAGACCGACACCGAGGCCCTGGACCTGCTCGCCGCACACCACGACGCCGTCCTCGAACGCCGCCCGGCCGACACCGTACGCACCGAACTCAAAGCCATGGAAGAAGCCGCCGAGGAGATCCGCAAGCAGGAATCGCAGAGCAAGCGCGATCGCAAGCGCGCCGAGACCGGACAGAAGATCAAGGAAGGCGTCGCCCAGCTCAAGCGGAAGATCGCCGCGTAATCGGCGAGTTCCCACAGACGCGGGGCAGTGATCGCACAGCGGTCCACTCCCCCCTGCCCCGCAAGGTCGGGGCGGGCCCGCCCCCCTGGGCCCGCCCCGACCACCGCCAACCTCTCCTCCACCCGCCACCACCTGTGAGACAGTATGTATTGAAAGAGAAGTTTCGAGTCGATCCGTCTCACTGATTGGATTGAGGACAACGAGGTGCTTCATGGCCTGGACCAGTGGCGGCCCCCGCGCTCGCCGCAGCCGTGAGGCAGCCCTGGCCGCCGCCATCGAACTCCTTGTCGAGGGAGGGCCGGAGCTGGTCACCCACGCCGCCGTCGCCGAACGCGCGGGCGTGGGTCGGGCCACCGTCTACCGGGACTGACCCGACTTGCAGGCTCTGCTCCGCGACACCTTGGCCACCGGCGCGCACCCTTTGCTCACCCTCGACGACGGCCCGATCCGCGACCAGCTGGTGACCCACCTGGAAGAGCAGGTCACCTGGTTCAACCAGCCTGTCGCCGCCTCGGTGATCACCACCGTCATCGAACGTACGGAACTGGACGAGGGAGTACGCCGCCTCCGCGAGGAGATGTTCGGCCGCGCCGACGCACGCTTCGGCGATGCACTCGCGGCGGCGGTCGCGCGCGGTGAATTCCGGCCCGAAGTCGTCGAACACGCAAGAGAGCTCCTCGCCCAGGCCGTTGGCCCCCTGCTCTTCCAACGATTCATGCTCGGTGTGCGCCTGGACAAGGACATGGTGGCGAACTCCTGACGGCCCCCTCCCGCACCCCGGTCGAAGGCCACCGCCTCCGGCTCCTGATCCTGTGCCGCAACCCCGGGCCGGAGAACGGACCGGCAGGTTCCACGGGCACCCAGGCACTCAGCACGGCAGGTCCTCTTCCGGGGCTGTGGCGGCCGTCAATCCCCGTCCGGCGGCGCGAAAGAGCCAGGCGCCCAGCGACCCGGGAGGCGAGGCGACGGAGGTCGGCACCCTGGCGACCGTCTGCCGGGTCTGCGGGGCTCGGCTCACTGCGCACGCGTCCGGTGAAACGAGCAACGGCGGCGCCACCCGGCCCGCGCCCGCCGGACAACGCGAGACCGGCTTCGACGAAGGCCCGCACGACGACGGCCACCGACGGCTGCCCGGACGTCACCTCAAGCTCGTCGATCCGCCGGTGACGCTCCTCGTTGACGGCGCGCAGGGTCTGGTCGACAACGGCAGCGATGACGGCTGCAGCCTCGCCGGCCAGAGCCGCCCCGGCACCGCCAATCTCCCTCGGCCGCACAACCAACCCGCCAACCGTGCAAGCAGGGTGAGGATCCATCAGTATTCCTTCACGCTGCTTCCCCGGCAGCAGGCCACCTCGCGAGAAAGTCGATCGTCTCGGGAAAGACGAAGACCATTACGCAGGGAGAGGGCAGAACTTGGTCCCATGTCCGGCCCGGGGGCCGTCATCGCCCCCACGAATACGGGCCTTCCGCGTTCCGCCCCCTGCACACACTGACAGTCTGCGGCCGACCTCGACCGCTCCGGAGCGGACCCTCGCACCAGAGGCGGGGAACGAGGACGGCACCACAAGCGGCAACGCCGCTGCGGCTGTCGACGCCGGAGCAGGCGATCGAACAGCCACTTTGACGCGCGCGGCCCGGACCACCGGCGCCCGTGTGGCGTTCATGTCCGCAGGCCCTCACCCACTCGGCACCAAGGGCCCTGTCCGCAGCACCGAACCCGGCTCCCCCGCCCACGCGACCGACGGCGAGGTGGCGTGATGGCGGACACATCGGTTTCGACGCGGGCGGAGCGCAGTGCGCGCACCCGGGCGGCGATCCTGGAGGCAGCTCGGCAGGTGTTCGCCGAGCGCGGTTTCGAGAAGGCCACGATCCGGACGGTGGCCGAGCGGGCCGGGTGTGATCCATCGCTGGTGATGCAGCACTTCGGCAACAAACAGAAACTGTTCGAGGCCGCCTCACAGGTCAACCTGGACGTGGCCGAGGTCTCCGCGGGCCCGGCGGACGAGCTCAGCGAGCGGCTGGTGCGAGGCGTGTTCGAGCGCATGGACGCCCGACCCGACGCGATCGCCTCCACCCTGCGCTCCATGCTCACCCACGACGCGAGCGCCAAAGAGGTGCTCAAACTGTTCAACCTCCTGCCGGGGATCGGCCAGGAGGACGAACAACCCGACGAACAGCAGGCACTGCGCGGCCGACTCATCGGCGCCCTGACACTCGGCACCGCCGTCACGCGCTACGTCCTGAAGTTCGCCGAGGTCGAGCAGGCAAGCGTCGACGACCTCGTCGAATGCCTGCAACCCGCCATCGAAGCACTCCTCACACCACCAAACGGACAACCGATATCCGGACAACCGACGCGACAGCCATGAGCACCGGGCAGGACGGTCTTCGCACGAGCCCATGCGGCGGAGCGAGACCGATGGCCGTCGCGTGACGCCGCCGTGGGCGCGAGACCCGGCGGCCAACCGGCCGATCCCTTGGCAGCGGCGACAGACACGGGGACGGCCGTTCCCGTGTCGACGGACCGCATCACATCGCCGCCCCGTGGTCCACGGCACTCGGCGCGACGCCTCGACCCGCCCGGCCTCAGCAGACCAAGAGACGCGTGCACAAACCTTGACCCTCTTCACGCCCAGCCCCTAGGTTGAGCCGCGCAAAAGCGCATTTCGCAGAGCGAAAGCACCACGTGGGTGCG
The DNA here is from genome assembly GCF_042800355.1 of Streptomyces sp. NPDC057623. NCBI lineage: Bacteria > Bacillati > Actinomycetota > Actinomycetes > Kitasatosporales > Streptomycetaceae > Streptomyces > Streptomyces sp. NPDC057623. Next base: position 2,190 of record NZ_JBHVGZ010000137.1, on the reverse strand, counting down.
ATCTCGCGAGGCATCTCGAAGAGGAGTTGTCGCCATGGCCGTCGACGACGCGCACAACGTCGATCACATCCACTCTGAGCTCAGGGCCGATCGGCTCGTCCAGCGCATGGAGCGCGTACCGGTCACCCACTTCCACCACCGGCTCGTCGCCACACTCGGCGCGGGCACCTTCTTCGATGCCTTCGACATCGTGTCGATCGCCGTGGTGCTCACAGCGATCTCCCACACCTTCGATCTCACCTCCAGCCAGGCCGGACTGCTGGTCAGCGCCGGCTTCCTCGGCCAGGCCCTGGGGGCCCTCGGGTTCGGCCTGGTCAGCGAGCGCTGGGGCCGTCGGAAGGTGTTCCTGGCCGCCCTGGTCGTCATGGGCGTGTTCGCGCTGATCTCGGTCGCGTCCTGGAACAGCGAGAGCCTCGGCATCATCCGCTTCGTCCAGGGGCTCGGCCTGGGTGCCGAAGTGCCCGTCGCCTCAGCCCTGTTGGGGGAGTTCGTCTGCGCCCGGCAGCGCGGCCGGGTCACCGTGCTCTACAAGCTCGCCTCTCCGCTGGGCAATCTCGCCACCTCACTGACCGCGGCGCTGCTGCTCGCTCTCACCCCGGAAGAGGTCGCATGGCGGCTGCTGTTCACCATCGGGGCCGCTCCACTGCTGATCGCACTCATCGCCTGGCGGACCCTGCCCGAGTCCCCGCGCCACCTCCTGCACCAAGGGCGTACCGAGGAGGCGGAGAAGATCGTCCGGCAGATGGAGGCCTGCGCCGGCATCGGTCCCGGAGCAGAGGACACGTCGCAGCACGCCAACGAGGCCCCTGCCGCAGCCGAGCGGGAAGCGGTTCCCTCCACCCGGCTCACGGAGCTGTTCTCGCCCCAGTACCGCGGCCGCACCCTCATGATGTGGGCCCTGTGGTTCACCGTCTTCTTCACCCTGCTCGGCGGCACCGCGTGGATGCCAAGCCTCTACGTCAAGGTCGCCGGAGTCAGCCCGGCCGTGGCCAGTCTGCTGTCTGGAACCGTCACTCTCGCCTCGGTCGGCATGATCATCCTGGTCGGCACGACGGTCGACCGAGTGGGCCGGAAACGGTGGTTCCGCATCGGGTACGGCATGTCCCTCACCGGCGCGCTGATCGCCGCGACGCTGGCCGCCACCGGTGGACTCACCAGTTGGCCGACGCTCCTGCTCGCCGGCGGACTGATGTTGTTGGGCGTGAGCGCCATCGACCCGCTCGTCTACGCCTACACCACCGAACTGTACCCGACCCGCATGCGCGCCTGGGGTGCGCTCAGCGCCAGCGCCTGGCGCGGCTTCGCGGCCGTACTCGCTCCTGTCATCACCGGGCGCCTGCTCGACGCCGGCAGCGGAATCACCGTGGTGTTCCTGGTGTTCGCCACGGTCCTCGCCCTGGGCCTGGCCGTGCATCTCCGCTGGGGCATCGAGACCAAGCAGACTCCGCTGGAAGCCCTCGCACAGTAGGCACAGACCGAACGACTTCACCTCGTGAAGTCTTCAAAGGGTTTCGGGGCTCTCTTGACGTCATTTCAGTTGGTGTGATCTTGCGGCACTCTGGGGTGATGACTGCTGCGCTCGTCGAACGGTTGGCGCCGGAAGACCTGTGGGAGTTGTTCCAGCGGGTGGTCCCGCCGCCACCGGAACGCCCGCAGGGCGGAGGGCACCGTCGACGAGGGGACCGAGGTGCTTGCCGCGATCATCTTCGTGGCCACCTCGGGCTGCACCTGGAACCAACTGCCGCCCGGATTCGGCCTGTCCGGCGTCACCGCCTTCCGCCGGTTCACCGAGTGGACCGAGGCCCGGGTGTGGGCCAAGCTCCACCGCCTGGTCCTGGACGAACTCGGCTCCCGCGGCGGGCTGGACTGGTCGCGCTGCGCGATCGACTCCGTCAGCGTCCGGGCCCTCAAAGGGGGCAGCTGACGGGACCGAATCCGACCGACCGCGGCAAAAAGGGATCGAAAATCCACAGTGATGATGGCTGGGTGATCGCTTCGGACCTGACCCAAAAATCCACCGACGCTGTTGAGTTGTCCTGGCGAGGATGCGTCGGTCCGGGGCGATCATGCGCGTGGCCAGCCGGACTTTCGTGACCTAATAGGAGCCTGACCAGGGGTCCCATCACTGTGTTGTCCGTCTGTCCGATCGGCCCGTGCTATCCCCTCTCCAGAGCGCGGTTCGAAAGGACA
>NZ_JBHVGZ010000136.1:0-11159 GCF_042800355.1 Streptomyces sp. NPDC057623 | reverse complement strand
CGACACACGGCTCCTCAGCCTGCCCACCACCAGCCACAGAAAGCGAAACGGCCCACCGACTCCGTCGGCGGACCGTCACGAAAGATCGAGGCTAGTCGAACTCGCCTTGGGGCTGGAACTGTCGACCGTGGTTGCCACGTCTTCCACATACAGGTTCTTGGTGAGCGCAGCCACTGATCTCATATGCTGGCACAACGACCTGTACTCCCTCGACAAAGAGATTGCTCGCGGCAACGCCACCAACTTGGTCCTCGTGCTCGAAGAAGCCGACAGAATGGATCGATCTGCCGCCGTCGCCGCAGTGGTCCACAGGGCGAACCAGCGAACTCAGGAGTTCAGCGAAGCCGCGCGGCGGTTACCTGTCGTCTTGCAGGCTCTAGGTGAAGACGCTTCGCCGGCTCTACGCTGCGTCGAGGGAATGCAGTACTGGATTCGAGGCAATGTCGAGTGGTGTAAATACTCGACCCGCTACTCGCAGTTCGAACGGGGAAGCAACGTTCCCGAACACGTCGAAGACCTCTTCACGCGCGGCGACGGCACATCCGGAGCGCAACCAAGGGCACCAAGGTGAAGAAGACCAGCCACACCGCCAGCTACCTCGCCGCATCCTTCCATGCGTCTCGATGATCTGAACCAAAGGCATCACCCGGACCACCTGTTGATCAGGACTCGCATGATCAAGGTGAAGCCGTCGGGCCCCTCCTCCGACCGGTGGCGCTCCAGGGCCTCCTGGCGCTCCTCCGGAGTCAACCAGCCCTCCGTAAATACCGCACTCAGGCGATTCATTCGCCCTACGCTCCCCACATGGACCACGCCTGGGCGATCGAGAAGCTGGACGACTTCATAGAGGGCATCGACAAACTTGGGGACTGGGTGCGACTCCGTTCCCAGGAGGAGGCTCTGGTCCGAAAAGAGATCGTCGTACGACAGATCGCCAACGAGTACGTGCAGGGGCTCGGCGACTACACAGTGCACCTGAACGGCTCGAAGCAGAGGCGGTGGGGACCCGCGCGTGAGGCTGCGATGCACGCGCGGGAACTGGCGGCACACGAAGACGAGTTCGATGCTTTTCGTCGGGCTCGAGGGCCAGGTCTTGCGGCCGACGCTTTCCACCCCTGGGTCTGGGGGCCGGCCTCAGCACTCTGGGCCGCACAGGCACACCAGGACGCTGTGCTGACGGCGGCGCGGACGGTGAATCGGCGACTGCAACAGAAGCTCGGCCGCCATGACATCGGCGAAATGGACCTGTGCATGCAGTCCTTCGATCCCAAGCCACCCACCGAGGGCAAACCCCGGCTCAGATTCGAGGGCGCCCGTGACACCCCTAAATGGAAGGCCCGACAAGACGGGGCCAAGTACCTGTCCGCCGGAGCCTTTCTCGGCATCCGGAACCTGGCGGCACACGAGGAGCAGGTCACCTGGACCCAGCAGGAGGCGCTGGAGTATCTGGCGACCTTCTCGGTCGTCGCACGGTGGATCGAGGAGTGCTCAGTGGAGACTGCTCTTTGACCTCACCCGCGTCGTTGGTACCAACGACGCTTGGGCGGGAAGCCGCGGCCCTGCCGACGGCCGCGGCGATGTCGGCGATGTCGGCGATGTCGGCGATGTCGGCGATGTCGGCGATCGAGCCCACGCCGGGTGGCCGAGGTCGATCGCGAACGGCGGCTTCGTCATTCCGTAGGCGGCCCGGCGCAGATGCGAGTCGTTGATCCGGACAGCAGCGTCCGCAGCCGAGTTCGACGATCCGTGTGCCGGGTCCGGCCACGGCTCGCATCTCCGCGTCGGAGTCGACGGCCAGGATGTCCCGGCCGCGTACGGCCGGGCCGTCGGCGACGGTGAGGAAGACAGTGGGAGTTATTGGGAGTTAGCGGGGCAGCTCAGCGCCCCGTACGTGGCCCGAAGAACGCCAGGGCCGCGCCCGCCACCAGCGCCACCCCCTGGGCCATCTGCTGCCAGAACGCGGGCACGTTCAGCAGGGTCAGGCCGTTCTGCAGGCTGCCGAGGAAGAGCACGCCGAGCAGGACGCCGAAGATCGAGCCGGAGCCACCGGTCAAGGCAACCCCGCCGACCAGCACCGCGGTGAGCGCGGTCAGTTCGAAACCGGATCCTGAGGTTCCGGCCACCACGCTGTCCAGCACCGACGCCTTGACCGCACCCGCGAGAGCGGCCGCCACCCCGGTGATGACGAACAACGCGAAAGGCGTGCGGCGGACGTTGATGCCGGACAGGTGCGCGGCCTCCCGGTTGACGCCGATGGCGAAGACGTGCCGTCCGGCGGGTGTGAGGGCGAGGAACAGCGCGCCCGCCGCGAGCACGAGCGCCGCGATGACGACAGGCGCCGCGATCCCGGCGATCCGTGCCCCGCCGATCCAGGCGAACCCGGAGCCGAAGCCGCTCAGCGGCAGCGGGAACAGCTGCTGCGCGAGGCCGCGTACGGCGGTCAGCATGCCGAGCGTGACGATGAACGCGGACAGGCCGAAGTAGCAGCACAGCACGCCGTTCACCGCGCCGACCGCCGCCCCGGCGGCGAGCGCCCCGAGCAGGGCCACGGCGGGCGACTGGTGGTGCTGCCCGGCCAGCCAGCCCGCGACCAGCCCGCCGAGGGCGAGTGTGGAGCCGACCGACAGGTCGAGGTAGCCGCTGATGACGAGCAGGGCCAGAGGGACGGCGACGACGGCGAGGGTGGCAGCGTCGGTGGCGATGCCGCTCAGGTTGGCCGGGGTGAGGAAGCTGCCCGTGGACAGCTGGAAGACCAGCACCATCGCGACGAGCACAAGGAGCAGCGGGTTGCGTCGTACGGCGGTCAGTCCGCCGGTGGCGATCAGGCGAGGCCGGGTGAGGACGGGCTCGGCGGTGGTCATGCTGCTCCTTCGGCGGGCGGGGAGTCGGGGTCGTGGACGGCCGAGAGCAGGGCCTGTTCGGTGAGTTCGGTACCGGAGAGTTCGCCGACGACACGTCCCCGGGCGACGATCAGGCAGCGGTCGGCGAGCGCCACGATCTCCTCGGGGTCGCTGGAGGCGAACAGCACGGCGGTGCCGCGCTCGGCGGCGAGCCCGTTCACGACCCGGTAGATCTCCTGTCGGGCTCCCACGTCGACGCCCTGTGTCGGTTCGTCGAGCAGCAGCACCTCCACGTGGCGGGCTTCGTTGATCCACCGGCCGAGGACGAGCTTTTGCTGGTTGCCGCCGGAGAAGGCGCCGGCCGCGAGTCCTGGCCGGGCCGGGCGCAGCCCGACGGCCGTGGTCAGCGCGTCGAACACCCGCCGCTCGCCGCGCAGGGCTCGCACCCCGTAGCGGGACAGCGGCCGGATGGACGGCAGTAGCGCGTTGTCCTGCGCGCCCAGCGAGGGGAACAGTCCCTGTGCGCGCCGGTCCGCGGGCACGAGGGCGATCCCCGCGCCGAGCGCGTCGGCCGGCCGCGCCGGGGCGACGGCGCGGTCCCCGACCCGGATCGTTCCGGCGGTGGCGCGGCGCCTGCCGTAGAGGGTCTCCAGGATGCGGGTGCGTCCGGAGCCGATGAGCCCGAACAGGCCGACGCGCTCGCCTTCGCCGACGGTGAGGTCGACGGGGCCGAAGCCGGGACCGCGCAAGGCCTCGATTGCGAGCCGTGGCGCGCCCGGCATGCGCCGCGGCTCGGGGATGTCGGGGATATCGGGGATGTCAGTGCCTGACGGGTACGCGGGGTCACGCTCGCCCCGGCCGGGAGCGCGCCGCGACTGCCCGGGTCCGCGTGCTGGCTTCCGGTCCTCCTTGCCCGTAGCGCGGTGCGGCCCGTCTGCGCCGCCCGCCGGGCTTCCCGCGATCGCCGCGACGAGGTCGCCCCGCGTCTGCCCGGCCGCCGTGCCCTGGTGGGCGACCCGTCCGTCGCGGAGGACGGTCACCGCGTCCGCGAGTCGTTCGACCTCCGCCAGCAGGTGGGTGACGTAGACGATGGCGAGGCCCTGGGTGCGCAGGTCCTCCACGCGTGCGGCCAGGGCATCCGTCTCCGTGCCGGAGAGGGCCGCGGTCGGCTCGTCGAGGACCAGGACGGAGGCGCTGCGGCTGAGGGCTTTGGCGATCTCCACCAACTGGCGCTGGGCCATGGGCAGTTCGGCGACCCGGTCGCGTGGGGAGCAGCTGGCCGCGACCCGTTCCAGCAGCCCGGCGGCGACTTCCTCCTGGACGCGTCGGTCGATGCGGCCGTGCCGGGTCCACTCCTGGCCGAGGAAGATGTTCTCCGCCACGGTCAGAGCGTCGATGACGCTCAGTGTCTGGAAGATGATCGCCACACCGGCCGCGATCGACTCGCGCGGGGTGAGACGGGTGTATGACGTGCCGCCCACCTCGATGGTGCCCGCGTCGGGCGGGAAGGCGCCGCCCAGGCATTTGATGAGCGTGGACTTGCCGGCGCCGTTGTGGCCGAGCAGGGCGTGCACCTGGCCGGCGGGGACGGTGAGGTCCACGCCGTCCAGGGCTCTGACTCCGCCGAAGGACTTCGTCAGGCCGCGGATACGGAGGTTCGTGGTCGTCATCGCGCGGCGCCTAGGCGTTCTGCGCGAGCAGCGCGTCGATCCTGGCCGTGTCGGCGCGCTGCACGAGTGTGACCGGCACTTGTGCGCTGGGGCTCGCCTTGCCGGCCGCGACCGCTCGCGGTACGTCGACGATGGCGGCCGCGATGTCCTTCGGCGCCAGCGCGGCGGAGGCCCGGTAGAAGGTGCCCTGCTTGACGGCGAGGAGGGAGGGCGCGGAGCCGTCCTGGCCGCCGACGAAGGTCTTCGCGTCGTCCTTCGCCCGGCCCGCCTGCTGGAGGGCCTTGAATCCGCCGTAGGCGGCGGCGTCCGTGACACCGAGGACGAGCTTGAGGTCGGGGTGCTTGGCGAGGATCGCCTTGGTCTTCGCCATACCTGTGTCCGGGTCGATGGCCTGTTCCCGCGCCACGACGTCGACGCCCGGTGCCAGCTCGGTGAAGGCGTCGATCATGCCTTTGGTGCGTTCGCGGCCCAGTTCGATGGTGCTGTCCGTGAGGAAGGCGATCTTGCCCTTGCCGCCGAGGTGTTCCTCGGCCCACTTCGCGGCCGCCCTGCCGAGCAGGGTGCCGCCCTCGCGGAAGCTGAACTGGATGTCGGCGCTCTGGTGCTCCAGGGAGCCGCCGTAGGTCACCCAGATCAGGCCCGCATCCAGGGCGGCCTTGGCGATGGGTTCGGCGGCCTCGAAGACCATCGGGAAGGACACGATCGCCGGGACCTTGCGGGCGACCCAGGTGTTGAGGTTGGTGGCCTGGGTGTCGGCGCTCGCGTTGTCGCTGGTGGTGAGGAGGGAGATGCCGTGCTTGTCGGCCTGGGCGGTGGAGAGCTTCACCAGCGTGGAGTAGAGCGGGAGCTGCGTGAAGGGGTAGTCGAGGCCGATCTTCGTCAGGCGGGCGCCGCCCGAGCGCGACGGCTCGGCCGAGGCGGCCGAGTTCTGCGGTGCGGAGCATCCGGCCGCCCCCAGTGCGGCGGCGCCGGAGAAGGCGAGGAACTGTCTGCGGGAGGCGGTGAACTGGCGTGGTGTCATGGTGAGGGCTCTCCGAGGGGCTGGCCCGGTTTCGGCGGGCGTCAGGCTGTGCCGAACAGGAAAGACCCGGCGGGCTCGCCACACCATCCGTACAAATACCGACTGCGGGGCGACGCCCTGGCCTCTCGGGCGGGATGTCGGCGGACACCTTGCCGGGCACGCACCAGAGCCCTATCGTTAGGCCCCAAACGACATTGTCGTCCGAGCCGCCCGGAGGCTCGCCATGCCCAGCCACCACCAGATCGCGGCAGCAGCACGCATCGGGATGCTGACCCGCGAGCGCGACACCGCGTCGGCCTCCGCGCAGGCGCTGCGCGAACTCGCCCGCGCCTTGCCGCTCGACGCGGCGACCCTGCTCACCATCGACCCGCTGACCGGCACCCACGTCCAGGTCGCGAGCATCGGCTACACGGCCGAGGCCTCGCAGGCGCTGGCCGGGGAGTTCGTCGTGACCCCCTGGTACCGCAACGTCGTACGGCGAGAGCTGCCGCCGTCCATCTCGCAGGACGTAGAGGACACCGAGGACTCGGGGCCACGCTTCCGGCACGGCTGGTTCTACGCCGAGCGCGTCCGCCCGGCCGGTTTCCGCGACGGCGTCACGGGGGCGCTGCGGCACCGGGGCCGACTGGTGGGCCTGGTGCACCTCTCCACCGAGAGCGCGGACGCCTACGACACCGACGCCCGACTGCTGCTCGCCTCGGTGATACCGGCCCTGGCCGCGTTCGCCGACCCCCTGGCACACGCCGGAGATCTGCACGGGCTCGCGGAGGGGGACGCGGCGAGCCTGGTCACCGGCGACGGCCGGGTGCTCGACCTGCCCGGCCGGGAACGCCCCCGGGTACTGCGGGAGGACGGCCCGTTCCGCGCACTGCTCGACGCCTTCACGGGCACGGACGGACGGCGGCTGCGGCTGCTGTGGCCGGCCGACGGCCGATGGCGGCGGATCGTGCTGCACCGGCATCCGACAGGGCCCGGCCTCGCCTCGGAGGCGGTGCTGGTGCACGAGACGCCCACGGAACTGCCGTACGGACTGAGCCCCCGGGAGCTGGAGGTGCTCACCAGAGCGGCCACCGGGCAGACCAACCAGGCCATCGCGCAGGCGCTGTTCCTGTCCCCGCGGACCGTGCACAGCCATGTCGAGCACCTGCTGCGCAAGACAGGTTGCGCCTCGCGCGCCGAGGCCACGGCGCTGGCGGTGCGGGACGGGCTGCTGCGTCCGGACCCGGATCAGCTCGGACGGTTCGTCGAGCGGTGATCCGGGCCCGGGCCGCCGGTCAGGCGGTCAGGGCGGTCAGGGCAGTCAACCGGCATGCGGTCATGCGGTCATGCGGTCAGGGCCTCGACGCGCCGCATGACGTCGCGGCAGAACTCCCCCACCCCGGCAGGGTCGTCGATGAACTGGTTGGGCTTGACGCAGAAGGTCGTGAAGCCCTGCTCCAGTTGCTCGGGGATGGCGGCGAGGGACGCGCCGAGGTCGGCCGGTGCACGGTCGTCGGGAAAGACGGCCTGGGTTCCGCCGATCATCTCCAGGTCGGCGAGGTCCCGCCCGGCGGCGGCCATCGCCTCCGCAAGCGTCTTGAGGTCTTCGGGCGTGGGCCGGCCGAGCGGGTGGAAGCCGTGGCCGTACCGCACGAGGCGGCGCAGGACGGGGCCGGCGAGGCGTTGCCGGCCGAACCAGAGCCGGGGGCCGTCCGGGCGGTACGCCTTGGGCTCGAAGTAGACGTCCTGGAAGGGGTAGTGCGGGCCGTCGTGGGAGATCGGGGACGGCCCCCATGCCTTCGCCCAGATCTCCAGGTGTTCGTCGAGGAGCCGCCCGCGCCGGGCGAACGGCACGCCCAGGGCGTCGTATTCGTCCTCGCTCCAGCTCACCGTGGGCTGCACGACGAGCCGTCCCTCGCTGATCAGGTCGAGGGTGCCGAGTTCACGGGCGAGCAGCAGCGGGTGGCGGAGCGGGGCGAGGACGGCCGCGGCGGCCAGGCGCATCCGGGAGGTGACGGAGGCGATGGCGGCGAGCAGCAGCAGGGAGTTGGGCCAGGGGGTGAGCGGGTCCTGGTTGCACGGGAGGGCGTAGTCACGGGGGTTCCCCATGATGCCGGCGGCCGCCGCGTCGGGGCCGAGGACGATGTGCTCGCTGACCATGACCGCGTCGAAGCCGGCGTCCTCCGCCTCGCGTGCCCAGCGGACGGCGGCAGGCAGGTCGGCCCGGCCGCCGGTGAGGGTCCAGTTCTCGCTGAGGACGAGAAGCATGCGAGGAGGGGTGGGCATGTCGGGTTTCCCTTTCGACTGGGTGCCATGTGGGCCAGGACGGCTGGGGGGCGCGGTCGGGCCGCCCGGGTGTGTCGCCTCGCGACCGAAGGAGCCGCCCCTGCCGGGCCGCCGATCCATCACCGAGGCCGAGGAGCCCACTGCCACAAAGCCGGGCGGCGTCTGACTCTCCACTCGGATCACCTGCCAAGAGAAGGAATAATCGTTTCAGGTCAAACGAGTTTTCTCATCGTGGGGCAGAACTATCCGTCTGGCAAGGGGCGAAGGGGGGCCATGTTCAGGGTCCGGAAGGCCCACCTCAGCGTGCCCGCGTCCTGGACATGCCGTCGGCGGTCATCCCGGCCGCGTCCGGCGGTACATCGACGGTGTGGCCGGCCAGGGAGGCATCCCCTGCCCCGCGCCGATCAGCCCAAGTGTCCAGGCCGGTCGTCGCCGTCATCGCGGCCATGGCCCCGCATGCTGACTTCAGTTTTCTGCGCAAGGGTTCCTAAGGGCTGGTCCGTCGTGACCGTGGCACCGCTCGGTGGTGCGAGGGTCGCAGCGACGGTAGGGCCGCGAGCGCACAACGGCTCCGCAGTGGCGCGGCGGACGGCGTCTCGATCGATGGAGTACAGCCGGGCGGCTGTACTCCCGCAGGTCACACGTACGGCGGCCCTCGCCCCCGCTGCCCGTCTCCGGGACGATCGCTGACTACACTCCCTCCGTCGACACTCGGACGCGCGCCGACGGAGGGAGCGGGACATGCGGCTTCGTCGCAGCGCCCTGTGTCTCGCGCTGGCTGCCTGCCTCGCGGGGTGCGGCGCGGTGGACGGCAGCGTCCACGTCGAGGGTCCGGCGATGACCTCTATCCCCTGGGCGGGGCCGGTGTACATGACGGACTGGTACGGCCGGGCCTGGCAGCATCCCAAGGAGGTCGCTCCGCTCGGGCGGGTCGATCTGGACCGGCTGACCTGGCGGGACTGGGGCAAGGCGCGGGCGTGGGCCACCGGCAGGGCGTCGGACACGACCTGTCTGTCCGGATGCCCCGACGGCGACCGCCCGGACTACCGGGTCAAGGTCGTGCTGAGCGGTCTGGTCAGACGTGGGGACGTGTCGTACTACAGCCACATGTCGCTCACGCCCGTGAATCCGCCCGCACCGTTCTGGGCCGAGGGCTACGACAGCGCGGACCTGGATGTACCGGATGCCTGAGCACGGCAGGCGGAGGACCGTGAGCGACAGCGCGATGGACGACGTTCTGCTGGTCGAGGACGGCGAGCGACTGTTGAGCTTCGGCTACAGGGTGCGCCCATGAGACGGTCCGCCCGGAAGGTGGGAACACCGGCACCGAAGGTGGGGGCTCCCGCCCCGAGGAGGAGAGCGCTCACCGTGAACGTGGGAGCGAAGGTCGCGCTGGCCGTCGCCGTCGCCGCCGTGTGCGTGGCGGGTGCGATCGGTGTACTGGTGCACCGGATCACCGCCGCCGACCAGTTGGCCACCGCCCGCTCCGGCCTGGACCAGGAGCTGGTGAGCGCGGCCGAGGACCGCGCCTCCGGACGCGCGTCGCGTGCCCGGCTCGACCCCCCGGATCTGCCCGGTCCGGTGGCACGGGCGGTGCGCGGGGAGGTCCGCGTGACCTATCTGCAGGACACCGGTGAGCGCCGGTTCCTGTGGGCGGCGACCCTGGTCTCGGACCGCAGGGTCCTCGCGGTCTCCCGTTCGTACGGCCCCGAGGAACGCTCCCTGGCCGCGCTCGACCGGGCATTGCTGGCCACCGGCGCAGCGGTCGGCGCGCTGGTGGCCCTGGCGGGACTGGTACTGGGGGTCCGGATGGGCCGCCGGGCCACCGCCGCCGCGCGTACGGCGGAAGGCATCGCCGCCGGCGACCTGGACGCCCGGGTCCGTCCACGCGGCCATGACGAGATCGCCCGGCTAGCCGCCTCTGTCAACGCCATGGCGGACGCACTCGGTGCCCGCCTGGAAGCGGAGCGCCGGGTGACCGCCGACATCGCGCACGAGCTGCGTACACCGGTCGCGGGCATGTCGACAGCGGTCGGCCTGCTGCCGCCCGGCCGGGCCTCGGAGCTGGTGGCGGGCAGCGTGCAGAAGTTGCGCGATCTGGTGGAGGACGTGCTGGAGGTGGCCCGGCTGGACTCCCAGGTGGCGACGGTGGAGACCGAGCCGCGCGAGGTGAGCGCGATGGTCCGGCGGGCCGTCGCCGGACGCGAGGGCGTCGAAGTACGGGTGACGGCGGACGCGATCGTGACGACCGACCCGCGCCGCGTCGAACGCATCCTGTCCAACCTGACCGCCAATGCCCTGCGGCACGGCGCCGCGCCCGTGGAGGTGGAGGTGGACGGCCCCGTCGTCCGGGTCCGCGACCACGGCCCCGGCTTCCCGCCCGAACTCCTCGCCGTACTGCACACCTCCGGCCCCCAGCGCTTCCGCACAGGTGACCGGACCAGCGGCACCGGCCTCGGCCTGACCATCGCGACCGGCCAGGCCCGCCTGCTCGGCGCCCGACTGAGCTTCCGCAACCTCCAGGACGGGGGCGCGGAGACAGAACTGCGACTGCCGACACCATGAGTCGGGGGCGCGGCCCGCTTCGGCTCAGGGCCCGAACCCAACCCGAACCCGAACCCGATCAGGGAACTCTGACCCCGGGTACGGGCCGCGACGGCTCTCTGCCCGTGCCCCGACGACGCGGCCCGGCTTTCCGCGTCACCTGGTTATGGCGAGTAATGGCTACAGCACACTCTTGATTTCCGGCTCCGGCCACAGAACAATTGCGCTCGCGATTGAGTGACGCACGGATGGCGATTTCCCCTCGCCGTATCCGACATGCGTGCCGAGAAGTTCGAAAAGGAGCGTAATGAGCATTCGTATTCGGTTAGCCGCAGGACTCGCAGTGTGCCTCATGGCGACCGGTGTGGCAGTCGGCCCCGCGTCGGCGTCAAGCACCTCCCCGGCGAACGGTGCGACGACGACCAGTGCGCAGCCCTTCAAAAGCGGTCCTCGTGAAGGGCCCCTCAGCAGCGCCGAGTGCTCCCAACGGGCCACGTACTGGACAGAGAAGACCAGTCTCTTCCATTTCTGCCGGTACAAGGACGGATCGGACGGATTCGAAAAAGGCTGGTGGGTCTGGGAGTACTGACTTTCCGAAGTGATCCCCTCCCCTGGATTCAAAAGGCTGCGTTACTGATGAATTTCAGCCACGGCAAATCGTGAAACGGTCCGAAATCACGAACGGCCATTCCATGCAGCCTTACACGGTCAGCCCTTGCGGGTGTTGATCTCCTCGGTCAGGGTCGGGACGACGTCGAAGAGGTCGCCGACGACGCCGTAGTCGACCAGGTCGAAGATCGGGGCCTCGGCGTCCTTGTT
>NZ_JBHVGZ010000135.1:0-12044 GCF_042800355.1 Streptomyces sp. NPDC057623 | reverse complement strand
GCCGGTGGCCGTTCAACTATGCGGGCACCATCCCGATGCCGGAGCAAACCCCCGGATCAGGTCGAACCCGTACACCACTTCTCTGGACGCAACCTTCGAACCCGAGACCTACGCATTACGAGGCCACAAGTGATCGTGCCGCCTGATGACGGATGATGCCGCGGGATGCTGTTGTGCCTGATCAGAGCGTGCGCGTCGTACTTGATGCTGGCACCTCGTGCTGCACTATCCAAAGGCGTCCGGCCACCCGTTGGCCACCCCAGGCCATCATCGCTGCACCTCAACGCCTGCACGCAGCAGTTGTCGGGCATCCACAGGTTCCAGCAGGGCCGAATGCGGGGCACCATTGCCTGAAGTTCATACTCTTCCTTGCCGCCCATTGCTTTCAGAAGAGAACTAGCCGGATGAGAGTGCTCAGCGCGATCACTGTTCGACGGCCGCCTGGCTTCTGGGATGCACACAAGGCAGGCGAGGTTCGCTCCGGTCAATGAGCGGGAGCCTCAGAGGGCCGATCATGAGTGGCTCTGCAGACCGAAAGCATCGGGTCCGAAGGATGTCTGCCGCCGCAAAGTGTTGCGGCGGCAGACCTTGCCCATCAAGTCCGACATTTCAGATTTTAGGAGCGACTGACGGCTGGCGACTGGCGGGGCTAGGCCGAGTCGTCATTGGGCATCTCGCCGAAGTCGCCCAATTCACCGATCAACCGCTGCCGGGCCGCTTCCAGTTGCTCACCGTAGGAGGCTTCGAAGATCGCCGACAGCTGCGTTTCCAGTGACCCGCTGATGCTGAACAGCGGAGACCAGACAGCACGATCGTCGACGACCGCCACAAACTCCTTCTGGTGCATGACACGATCCAGCCAATCAGACAGGACGAGCGCCTGGTCGGCCGTGAGCTCAATCTTCACAGAACTCCATTCTCGCGCAGGTGCCTCAACTGCTCACCTTGGGACCGCCATCCTCCGAGGTACTCTCCGACGTTCGGACCGCTCGCGGCGAAGGAGGCGTGCAGCCCCGAGTCGTCCACGAAGTGGATGGCCGGCATTTTCCGGTAGGCACCCTCGGTCATGCGCGTTCCCGGGTTCTTCACCAACTCCTCGTTTCTGGATGAACCTCTTTCCGTTCGCCTTTTTGTAGGACCCGATCACGACTCCTCGGCGTGCATGATTCCCTGGTCGTCCTTCCTCATGCAGTGATGCGGAAGCCTGTCCTCCGAGATACTGTTCGTGCCACATCCGGGCCCACTGTTGTGCACGAGCACCGCTGAGGGGTGCGACGACCACTAGAACGGAAGCATTCGCCTGTTGGGGCTTCAAATTCGCGGCGTGCATTTGAAGCCCCAAACAGAATGATCGACGAGGGTAGCCGCAGGCTGGACCGCAGAATCAATCTGGGATGGATGCCGCAATCTCGCGAGCTGAGGCGCCATATTCGACGTCTACTTGAAACGAATAGACATCGTCACACATGGCGAACTCAACTTCGCTAGGCATGCGCCTTCGGAACCAGGAAGCCAGTTCTGCTGCCGCATCGAGATCGCCATCAATGTAGAGGCATGTCCCCTCTTTATTGAGCCACGCTTCGACCTCATGACCGCGAATATGGGAGATCCATCGAAAGCCACGCCCTTCGACCTCCTCATCCGCATGGGTTTGATCCTGGATTTCGGCGTCAGACCATTCTTGCGAGAGAATCTCGGCCATCTCTCTCTGCTCGACTTGCCAGTCGACATCTTCTCGGCTTGCGAACACGAGGTAAGTCACGCTTCCTCCTCACTCCTCCGACCTCAAGGCACCACTGAAACACTACCGGGCACACCATACTTCGCCATCATTCCTTCGAAGTACGGCACCGCAGCACTGTTGTTCGTAATGATTCTCAGATTGGTGTAGTGATTTGCACTGTCCCCGATCACGGCCGCGTAACGCCGCATCTCATTTGCGATATCCCTATCAATGAACCCTTGCACCTTCGCGTTCTTGATGCCTGGCGGAATGAATGGACTTGACTTACTACTGACGAACTTTGCGTCAATAATCGAGGTCCCAGAGACGCCATCAGCCCAAATTTTTTCACCTCCACCACGCAGGCGAACTTCAATCATCCCTGCAACAGACATCTGGTAGTCGCGGGATGCTCCCTTGCCGACAGCAGCTCTGAGATCACTCACACCACAGCCGCTGTTGTGAACAAGCACCGGCGTAGTGCCCGCCAGCACATAGTACGTGTGCTACGCGAGCCCCTCAACCTGCTTTTTCGCTGGTCAAACCCAGTTTGCTGGTCCGGCGACGTGCGTGGGTGTCCGTGGTTGTGCGGGGTTGTTGCCGTCAGCTACTGCCGTCAGACAGTTCAGCCCAGGTACGGCTTCTCGCGGTGTTCCAGGAAGTGCTGGATCCTGAGCCGTTGGGTGTGGTGCATCGGCAACTGCTCGATCTCTTCCGGCGGCACGAACCGGAGTTCGGTGGACTCGTCGGAGATAGCCAACTGACCGCCGGTGATGCGGGCGTTGAAGCAGACGTTGAACTGGCGGCGGACCTCGCCGTCGGTGTAGGCGATGATGTGTTTCGGGTCGGTGTAGGTGCCGACCAGGCCGGTGATCTCTACGTCGAGGCCGGTTTCTTCCTTGACCTCGCGGACGGCCGTGCCTGGCAGGGAGTCGGTGAGGTCCATTCCGCCTCCGGGCAGGGCCCACAGGTCGTTGTCGCGGCGGCGCTGGAGGAGGATGCGGCCGTGGTCGTCGGTGACGACGGCGGATGCGGCGACGACCATGCTGTTCGGCTTGGGCGCGTTCGGGTCGTCGTAGTACTCGGTGCGGGCCACGGTCAGCCTTCCTCTCGTACGGGGGTTGCTGTCGTCCACACGGCGTCGAAGCTCTCGGCGTAGGTGTCGAACATGCCGCCTGCCTCGTGTCGGCGAAGATGCCATACGGGGGCTGCGTAGGCGTTGACGCCCCAGACGTGTGCGTTGACGAGTTGCTGGTCGTCGGCGCGGTAGAGGGAGTTGTAGAGCGTGGTTTCGTGGGTGCGGACTTCGATGCCGGGGGTGCCGGCGAGGGGCCTGTAATGCATGAGCGCGAGGCGACAGCGGGATTCGATGCCGTGTCCGAACCGCTCTTCCTGGCCGCGGGCTTGGACGGTGTCGCTGTCGGGGTCCCCGATCGCGATGCGGACGGTGCAGCCTTCGGCGGCGCGTTCGGTGAGGAGTTCGTTCAGTCGCGGGTACGCCTCGTGGAGAAAGACTGCCGCGTAGACAAGGATGTCGATCCGTTCCCGGGCCTGGGCCATCAGGTCGGTGAACGTCGAGGCGGGGATGTCGGCCCGCTGCTCGTAGAGCGCGACCAGTTCGGGGCTGATGGCGCGGGCGGGGCGGGCTTGGCGGAGTGCCGGCCAGAGTGCGTGCACGTCTTCTCCCAGGGCTTTGGCCGCCTGGAGGGCTGTGGCACGACGTGGGATACGCCCGAGGTTCACCCAGCGCTCGACCGACTTGGGGTCGACCTCCACCTCCTGGGCGAGGGTCGCGTACGTCCAGCCTCCCGCCGCCATGACGGCTCGTAGTCTCTCGATCAAGTAAAGAAACTCTGAACAGCTCACCCCCTGGCCGAGCTGTCAGCCTGGTCGTCAGGGGCCCTGCTGGCGGCGCTTCTTCGCGCCGGCGAGTCTGTCTTCGAGTTCCTTGCGAGCGGCTGCGGGATCGTCGTGGAGCGGTGGCGCGAGTTGGCCACGGTGGGCCAGTTCGCTATTGATCTTCCGACCTTTCTCAACCGCTGCTTGGTACGCCGTGCGGGCCTGGTTGAGCTCGTCATGGATTTGGTCGGCAAGCGCTTTGAGCTCGGCGTCGGAGAGGTGCGCGAACTCGCCGGCGGTCCTACGGGCCTGGCGTTCGACCTCCTCGCGCTGGAGGTGCTGGACGACCTTAGAGCTGTAGTTCTTGCCGGGTGTCGGGGCGGTGCGGACGAAGACGCCGCGTCCCTTGACGGCGTAGATCAGCCCCTCGCTCTTGAGGAGACGAAGGGCGTTCTGCGCGGTGGAGTTGGCGATGGTGAACCGCTCTTGCAACTCACGAGCGGAGGGCAGCTTGCTGCCCGGCGGGAAGAGTCCTTCCTTGATCTCTTCGCGCAGGGTGTCCGCGGTCCGGACGAAGGGGGGGCGGTTGTCCTCTACGCGGGCCGAACGCCACCCAGTAGGGAAGGGACCGTCTCCTGCCGCGCCTTCGTCGCCTTCCTTTTCTTCGGTGTCCTGTTGGTCGAGGGGCAGGCTGACGTAGCTGCCCCGGCCGAGGACGGAGTAGACGAGCCCTTCCTGCCTCAGGACGCGCAGGGCGTTTTGGACGGTGGAGCTGGCGACGCCGAACCGCTCTTGGAGATCGCGCGCCGACGGCAGGCGCTCACCGGGCCGAAGCTCGCCGCTCAGGATGGCGGCCCGCAGCACTTCGGCGGCCTGGAGGTAGGGGGGCCGCGGGTCGTCGTCCAGGGGCAGGGTCATGGGCCAACCGTAGCGTCCGTAGCGCCTGCCGCACACGCCCGCACCACCGCCCTTATCGACCGTCCCACCTATGCGTGCGTTGCATCCGTATCGCCGTAGCGCTATGGTCATCGTCGAGTCGATCAAGCGGCTCCATCTCGAACGATGAGGATGTGATGGCATGGCCATGTCTCGAATCCGTGTTGCCCTGCTGCCGTCGGCGGTGTGCATCGCGGGCACCGAGCCGGTGCTGAAGATCAAGGACCAGCAGACCGGGGAGGTCGCCACCGACCGGGAGACCGGTGCGTCGCTGTACACGGTGACCGTGATGCTCATGGAGGACGGCCGGGCCGAGGTCCTGAAGATCACGGTTCCGGAGACGGGCCTGGCGACGGGGCTGAAGCCGGGCGTGATGGTGCGGCCGGTGGAGCTGTTCGCGACCCCGTGGGCGCGGATCTTCAACGGGCAGCTCTCGGACGGCGTCGCCTACCGCGCCACCCGCCTGGAGCTGGTGACGGCGGAGGCCGCTCAGTGACTGGCCCCGACAGCCAGGGGCCGCAGCGTGCGCTGCATGTGCTGCGGCCCCTGCCGGGCACTAAGGGCAAGGCCACGTTCTCCGCTTCCGGCGCAGTACTCGCCCGGCTCGGCCTGACCCCGGCGAATGCGGCCGGGCTCGATCTGGCCGACGTGCTGCACCTGATACGCGCAACCGAAGGGGACTGACATGGAGAACCTGACCGATCACGCACCGCAGGTACTGCTGGTCGTGGCCGTGCTGGTAGGCGTCTGGCCGTGCTGGAGCGTCGCGCGCTACATCCGCGCCGACCGGGGCACGCGGGTCAGCATGCGGCAGGCCGTGCGGGTGCGCTTGGGCTGGGTGCGCCTTGCGCGGATGGCCGGACTGACGGTCACCGACAAGACGCCGGGCCTGCTCGCGCAGATCACCGCGCAGAAGGACGGCCCTGCCCCCGCGCCTCGGGTGCTGACTCCCAGGATCAAGGTCAAGCCCGACCGGTTCGGAGTGATCGTGCGGGCCCGGACGCTGCCGCAGGTCGGGCTGGAGGAGTACCAGAAGGCGGCACGGTTCCTGGCGGACGCCTGGCGGTGCACGCGGGTCTCCGTCCTGCCGGACGGCCCCGGCCGGGTGGTGATCCGTGGCGTGCGCTCCGACCCGTTGACCACGCCGACCGAGCACCGTCCCACCGGCCGCCCGCTGGAGGAGGTGTCGCGCTGGGAGCTGGGGGTGGACGAGTACGCGGCGCCCGTGTGCGTGTCCTTGGCGAATGTGCCGGGGGTGACCGTGGCCGGCACGCCTGGCGCGGGCAAGACCTCGGCGGTGAACAGGTTCGTCTGTGACCTCGCGCCGTCGGCGGCCGTGCAGATCGTGGGCTTCGACGGGAAGGTGTCGCGGGCCGAGGAAGGCGACTACGCGGACCTGTTCAAGCGGATGTTCGCGTTCTGCGGTGACGACCTGGACGAGGCGAACGCTCTGTTCAAGCGCCTGGTTCAGCTGCGTCGGCGGCGGTCGTCGGTGATCCGTGACGTGCTGGGTGTGAAGAACATGTGGCACGTCGGCCCCTCCCGAGTGTGGCCGCTCACGGTGGTGCTCATCGACGAGGCGCACACGTTCTTCCGCGAGTACAAGGGCAGCGACGCCGAGACGAAACGTTTGGCCGCGCTGACGGCGGAGAACGCCCGGCTGGTGGAGGACCTGGTCAAGAAGGGCCGCAGCGTCGGCATCCTGACCATCCTGATCAGCCAGAAGACCACCGGGGATGCCATCGCGACCTTCATCCGAGACGTGTGCCCCATCGGGCTGTCCTTCGCACAGAAGACCGTGGAAGCCGCGGTGGCCGCACTCGGTGACGACATCCGCAACTGGCCCGACGCCAGCCCGGTCACCTTGCAGGACCCCGCCTACGTCGGCGTCGCGGTGATGGCCATGCAGGGCCGCCCCGGCTACACCCGCATCCGCACCCCCTACGTCTCCGACGCCGACGCCGCCCGCGTCGCGGAAGCCACCTCCCACCTGACCGCCGACCCCGCCCTGTGCCTGGACGCCCTCCTCGATACCACCGGCCACACGAACCCCGGCGACGACGACGGCCCGGCCGTCCCTCTGTCCAAGCCCTGAACGTCCTGACCCCACGCCTTGAGAGGAGGTTGAGGATATGGCGGAGGAACGGTTCACCCGGCGCACCGTGACAATGGTGATGGCCGTGATCGCGATCCTGGCCTTCGTCTTCTCCTTCGGCAACGTCTGGGCGCTGGCCCTGCGGCTCGGCGTCCCGCGCCCGATCGCCCCACTGATCGCACCCATGGTGGACCTGTCCGTCGTCGGCCTCCTGGTCGCGCTCAGGTTTCTGACCCTGCGCGGTGTCCCCAAGGCGGAGCTGAAGGCCGGCACCCGCCTGCTGCACCTGTGCGGACTACTCACCCTCGCCCTGAACACCGCCGAACCCTTGCTGACCGGACGCTACGGCCGCGCCTGCCTGGACACCGTCGCCCCGCTTCTACTCCTGGGCTGGGGCCACGTCGGCCCCGCCTTCCTCGCCCACTTCCACACCACCCGCCAGGAGGAAACGACCACAACCGTCACACCCGCCCCCATCGCTGAGCCAGCGCTCACCACGGCGCCGGCTCCCGAGGCCGCGGCCCCGGCCCCGGCCCCTGAGCCGGCCCCCGCCGCGACACCTACGCCACCTTCGGCCGAAGTGCCTGCCGTGATCGAGGTGCCCGACTCCGCCCCCGCCATCAACAAGGCGCCTGCCACCGGCTCCCGCCCGGCCCTGCCCGCCGCACTGCTGAATGCGGCCCGGCGCATCGCGGACACCCACCACGCCGAGCACGGAACGCCAGTCACCGCCGCCCAGCTCGCAACCCGCATGGGCGTCGCCCTGCCGGTGGCCACCGCCGCCCTCGCTCAGCTCTGAGCCACCCCGGCAACCAGCCGGATCACCTCTCCCTGAAATCAACGCCCGCACTTGGGCCTGGTTCGCCATGCCCCGAGCAGCCCCAACACGCCCACAGATCCGGCTGGTTGCTGCTCGGGGCCACCCACCCGAACAGAAGGGACACGCCCCGAATGGTCACCCTGGACCTGCGCCACGTGGCAAGCCCCGCCGTGCGGGACCTGCTCCACCTCGTCAACCACCCCGACTTCAACCGCACACAGCAGCAGATCGAACACCTCGGCGGCTGCACCGAACCCGTCCGCCTGACCGGCCACACCACCACCGTCGACACCACGACCGGCGAGGTACTGCGCTCCTACACCACGTCCGAGGAGCCCACTGGCAGCCTGCTCACCACGTGCGGCAACCGCCGCGCCTCCCGCTGCCCGGCCTGCTCCCGCCTCTACGCCGCCGACACCTACCACCTCATCCGCGCCGGCCTCTCCGGCGGCAAGACCGTCCCCGACACCGTCCGCACCCACCCCCGCGTCTTCGCCACCCTCACCCCGCCGTCCTTCGGCCCCGTCCACAACCGCCCCACCACCCCCGGCGGCGACATCCGGCCCTGCCGCTGCCGCAAGCTCCACGAACCTGACGACGCCCTGCTCGGGACGCCGCTGAACCCGCAGACGTACGACTACGAGGGCGCGGTCCTGTTCAACGCCCATGCCTCCGCCCTGTGGGCCCGCTTCACCACCTACCTGCGCCGGGAACTCGCCGCCCGACTCGGCATGACCCAGAAGGCCGCCCACGCGGTCCTGCGGGTCTCCTTCGCCAAGGTCGCCGAATACCAGCAGCGCGGCCTGGTCCACTTCCACGCCGTCATCCGGCTCGACGGCCCGGACGGCAACACCACGTCCCCGCCGCCGTATGCCACCGTCGCCGTACTCACCAACGCCATCCGCGCCGCCGCCGCCCGGGTCCGCATCACGGTCACTTCAGACGCGATCGGGGAACGCGAACTCGCCTGGGGCGAACAACTCGACGTACGCGAGATCGCGGCCTTCGGCACCGACGCCGAACTCAGCGATCAGGCGGTGGCCGCCTACGTGGCGAAGTACGCCACCAAGTCCGCCGACGCCTCCGGCACCCTGGACCGCGCACTGTTCTGCCGCCCCTGCCAGGGACGCGGCGCCACCCTCCTGCCCCACGGCACCCCGATCCCCTGCACCGCGTGCGACGGCAGCGGGCAGGCCCGCCCGCTGCCCCGCCTGGCCGTCGCCCGGCACGTGCGGCAGATGATCCGCACCTGCTGGGAGCTGGGCAAGCTGCCCGAGTTCGCCGATCTGAAGCTCTGGAAGTGGGCCCACATGCTCGGCTTCCGGGGCCACTTCTCCACCAAGTCCCGCAGCTACTCCACCACTCTCGGCGCGCTGCGCGACGCCCGCCGCATCTGGCGCACCGAACAGGCCCGAACCCATGCCGGCCTGCCCGAGTCCGACCCGACGACCACACTCGTCGTCGGTCGCTGGGACTACCTCGGCTCGGGCTACAGCCCCGGCGCGGCCCTCCTCGCCGCCGATGTCTGGCATCGCAAAGAACTGGAACGACAGTTCATCGCCGAAGGGAGCTGCTGATGGCCTCGCCCCCGCCCACCGTCCTCCACGCAGAGGCGGCACCGGCGGTGGATCTGCTCACGGTGCCCCAGGTGATGACCCGACTCCAGCTCGGCCGCTCCGCCGTCTACGACCTCCTCCGTACCGGCCAGCTCTCCTCGATCACCCTCGGCCGCGCCCGCCGCATCCCCACCCACGCCCTCGCCGACTTCATCCGCACCCGCCTCGACCAGGAAGCCGCCTGATGACCACGCCCCGAGACACCCCCGCCTCCCGCCGCGTCCGCGCCAACGGCGACGGAACCGTCTACCAGCGCAAGGACAGCCGCTGGGAGGCCGCCGGATACGTCCTCGCCCCCGGCAACACCCGCAAGCGCGTCCGCGTCTACGGCACCACCCGCAAGGACGCCCTCGCCAAGCTCACCGAAAAGATCGCCGCCAGCAACCGCGGCGTCCCCGCACCCTCCGCGCAGGGCAGCCTGGCCGCGTACCTGACGTACTGGCTGGACAACGTCGCCTTCCACCAGCTCCGCGAGAACACTCACACCCGCTACACCGCCGTCACCCGGCTCTACCTCATCCCCGGCCTCGGAAGGAAAAAACTCGCCAAGCTCACCGCCAAGGACGTCCGCACCTGGCTCAACCAGCTCCGCACCACCTGCCAGTGCTGCACCCGCGGTATCGATGCGGGCCGCGACCAGCCCGTCTGCTGCGCCGCTGGAAAGTGCTGCTCCAAGCGGCTCTCGCCCCTGACCCTGACCTACGTCCACTCCGTGCTCAAGTCCGCCCTGGAGCACGCCGTGCGCGAGGAGGAGATCCCGCGCAACGTCGCCCGCAACGTCCGCACCGGCACACCCAGACCCCGCCGCTTCGAACCCCTCACCGCCAACGAAGCCCGCGCATTCCTGGCCGCCACCAGCGGTCACCGGTTGCAGCCGCTGTTCGAACTCGCCCTGCACACCGGGCTCCGCAAGGGCGAACTCCTCGGCCTGCGCTGGGAAGACCTCGACCTGGCCGGCGGAACTGCGAGCATCCGCCGCACTCTCCAGCGCACCAACTCCGGCGGCCTGACCGCCCTCCCGACCAAGACCCAGAGCTCCGAACGCAGGATCGCCTTGCCGACGCCGTGCCTGCGCTCCCTCGAACAGCACCGCAACCGGCAGATCCAGGAACGCGAAGCAGCGGGCAAAAACTGGCAGGACAGCGGCTACGTCTTCACCCGACCCAACGGTGCCCCGATCGAAGGGGCCACTCTTACCCGGCACTTCACCGCCCTGCTCCACCGGGCCAGGATCCGCCGCATCCGGTTCCACGACCTCCGCCACTCGGCGGCGACCCTCCTGGAGCAGGGTGTGGAACTCGTCGTGATCAAGGAACTGTTGGGCCACGCCCACATCGGCGTGACCGCGACGGTGTACGCCCACGTCCGGCTCCGCCTCCAACGCGACGCCATCGACCTTCTTGCTAACGCCCTCCGCAACCCCGCCGAGATCACCGGCGAGCCCGACGACGGCGACGAACCACCCCTTTGCGAAGTCTCCGTCCGCTGACGTTGCCGTCAGCTACTGCCGTCAAGGCGGGCCTGCGCCTCGAAGAGACTCATTTTGAGTCTCGCGCAGGCCCGCCTTCTCGTGCGCCGAAGGCCCTTGGTTCGAACACGCGTCAGCGCAGAAGTGAACGCATCCGCTGCGCAATTTCTGCCGCCCCCGCTTGCACCTGAGCATCACTGAGCGTGCCCGGGATTGGATCACCCTCACCCGCATAGTGATCATGCGCCAGATAAAACAGGTCAGTGGCCAACCGATAATGGTCGGGCGACGGATACGATCCCGAATAGTGCTTGTACAGGGGAAGGCATACCGTCGAAAAATCAACCGCCGACAGCCTTCCCTCTGCGACCGCAGAGGCAAGCACCAGGAACGGCTCTAGCTTGGCCATCACAACTTCCCGTGCATCGTCAGGTACCAGAACTGGTCTGATCCTGGATCGGACTTCCAGGCGCCTAGCATCTTTCCACTATCGAGATCGACGGAGACATGCCGCCCTGAATTCAGATCCACATAATGCCGAGCCGGAGTTCCCCGATAGGTTCCCGCGATCTGAACGTTCCCAGGGTGCTTCACGAAGTCCCCTATCGCGTCAACGAACGCTTGCTTGGTTGCCTTGCTTTCCTTCCCCATGATTCCGAAGTCTTCAGCGTGCTTGAAGTGGTGGGGAACGCTGTTCGAATCAATCCACGCAGATCCGCATCCGGGACCACTGTTATGCACGAGGACCGGCGTGTCCCCCGCCAGCACATAGTACGAGTGCAGATCTTCGACCGTGAGGTTGTAGGTGCGAACGTGCCGGGTGAACGGCCTGTTCGCCGTCACGGTGACGTTGCTACCGTCGTCGGTGCGCAGCGTCATGCCGGCCGTAAGGTCGGCGGCTTCGATCCAGCGCTGCTGGGAGGGCGACCAGAAGGGGTGCTCGTAGGTCGCAGTCAGACTTTCCGTTCCCTCCTCCGTGGCGAGGGAGAGTTCGTTGAAGTGCTTGTCGCTGTCGGTGACGATGAGGTGCGTGACTTCACGGAGCCCGGTCTCGCCTGTTTCGGGGTCGGTGGCCACCACTTTGTCGCCGACCTTGATGTCCTCGATGTCCTTGGTCTTGCCTTCGGCCATGAGGACGTCGGTCCCTGCAAGGAAGCAGTTGCAGTCTCCGGCGACTCCCTTGGAACCCTTGATGCCCACGCCGCCAGTGATCAGGGCTCCCACGAAGCTCTCGATCAGCTTGCCGCGCTCGTACGCCTTGGCGTCCTTCATGCATGCGTTGAAGTTGGCCAGGCAGTAGGTGGCGGCGATGTGCTTGGCCTGCTCGACGTCATCGCTGGTGAGGAGGAAGCGGAGGGCCTTGGCGCAGGCGAGTTTGCCGAAGCATGCCTGAGCCGGCCCGCTGTTCTCCATGACGGGCGTGTTCCAGTAGTCGCCGTCCGCGCAGTGGCCGTTAGAGGCTGTTGTCGTTCCGATCTTGAGGGGTGTGGACCGAACGGGAGTTTCGATGGGGTGAGCTAGCCTGTCCGCCGTGGACCACGCCCCCG
>NZ_JBHVGZ010000134.1:0-12686 GCF_042800355.1 Streptomyces sp. NPDC057623 | reverse complement strand
CGTATACGGACTTGGACGTGCCACTTGCTGCTTCCCTCGATTCCTTACAGGACAACCCTATTGGGTCCCTGTCCGGGATCTTCGGGGCCCCTCAGAGTTCATCCAGGACACGTTGGATATCACCGCGTGGGGACCAGGGCGAAAGGACTTCGAGACCACGCGGGACCATGCGCTTCTCCGTGTGCTGACCGAGGGCCTGCGCGCAGAGGAGATCCTGAACATCCGCGTCCAAGACCTGGATCTCCAGGGAGCGGTTCTCGTGGTCGTGCCGCTCAAGATGGACCGCAACAGCATCGATGGCCGGGTCATCCCGCTACAGCCGTCCACGGTCAAGGCACTGACGCGGTACCTACGTCTCCGCACCACACACAAGCGCAGTTCCGAACCGTGGCTCTGGCTCGGGCTCAACAATCGCCCACGGCTGGGTTACTCGGGTCTGTGGAACATGACCAAGCGGGTGGCAGAACGAGCCGGGTACGACTCGGCCGAGGTGTCGCCGCACTGCTGGTGCCACTCGTGGGCCGACGACCTCAAGGCACGCGGCGTATCCGGCGAGCACATCATGGCTATCCGAGGATGGAAGTCACCCGCGATGCTCAGGCGGTACGGCGCGGACATGGCCAGCCAGCGCGCGGTCAACACCATGCACAACCTGGGCGACCGCTACTCCTGACGGTCACCCACGGTAGACGGCCGGCTGAGCCCTGAGTGACGGCCATCGAGGCGACACGGTGGGTGTGGAACGTCCATCACCACGTTCCGCACCCGCCGCTCGACCGGGTGGGGCTACTCCGCCTGGGCCTTACGGCACTCCTGGCTGACCACCCGGTATATGGACTGAACGTCCAACTGATCGACCTCGGCTTGGGCGGCGTCTCGCTCGGACTGCGGCAGGGTCTCGTCCCGGACGACGACCATCTTCTCCGTGGCTGCCTGCCAGTCGGTGAGCGCATTGGACAGCCGGTTCCAGCGGCCATCGTCACGCGCGGCGCTGGCGACGCGGTTGGCTATGTCGTCGTACTGATCGGCCGTGTCCGCCCAGTCGTCGGACGTCCACGTGGTGTCCGAGGAGTCGGACTCCTTGCTCTTGCCGTCCTCGTAGCCCATCTCCGTGCACGCGGCTTGCACATCGGCCAGCGCGGTATCTGTCTCCGATGTACACGCGGCCAGAGTCAAGCCCACCACAAGGCCGACGCCGAGTCTTCGGATACGCACCATGATCACCCCGCCCCTTGCCGCGTGCTCCCCAGCACGCTTGCGGCACTACGCCGCGTTTTCTGCGAGGAGGGTAGCGACCTCTGGCACGTCCGCGTACTCCTGGAGCCGAGCCAGCACGACGCGGACCCGTTCGGCTGTGCGCTCCGAGGCCACGTCTGCCGCTATGCGGATCACGCGCTCGGCGACTCCCGCGGCTTCCTCCGGCTCGTTCGCGTCAGCCAGCGCGATAGCGAGCCACGACAGGTACAGCGCCATCTCTCGCGTGTGCGTGGCGTCGTACCCGCCGAGCACGTCACGGAGCAGCGGCACCGCTCGCAGTGGCCTGCGTAGCTCCGTATAGACGCGTGACTCCATGACCTGAAGTTCTCCCGCGTCCACCCAGTACAGATACGCGGGCGGCTCGTCGATGTCGTCGTCACCCTGGCCCAGCGCTTCGCCTGCCTCGCCCAGTGCGCGCATGGCGGCACGTGCGTTCTCCGTCCCGCCCGCTTGCGTGTGCGCCCACGCGACGCGGTCCCAGTACAGGGCGCGAGCCTTACCCGGCGCGTCCTCTCCCGCGTCGTGGAGCGCGGCCTGAGCCAGCGTCAGGCCCTCGGCGATCTGAGCGGCGGAGCCGCTGTTGCTCATCTGGTAGGCGAGCGACCCGGCCAGGTTCCCGGCAAGCGTCATGTCCTCGGCCTGCTTAGCCGCGCTGAGACCGAGACGGTAGATCCGCTCGGCTTCCTCGTGCCGTCCGGCGTCGGATGCGATCCATCCGGCGATCTGTGCCAGCTCTCCGATCTGGACCAGGAGCGCGCGGCCGACCTCTTCCGTGTGCGTGTTCTCGCGGTACAGACGGACGGTCGAGCGAAGCTCTCGCAGCGCGGGCCCGATGAGGTCGCCGCCCGCTAGAACGTCGTCGGCGAGGCGTAGCCCGTGGACGCGCTTCTGTAGGTCCGTCACCTCTCCCACACCCACCCGACGAGGCGAGCGCACTGTGAGCAGACTGAGCGGGTCACCCTCGGGCAGGAAGTCATCCAGTGTCGGCACAGACGGTTGGGTGTGGGTCTCGCCATCGAGGAGACGAGCCGCCAGCGCGACCACTTCGCCGTCCGTACCGAGTAAGCGGTCCAGGCTCTCGGCCAGTTCTATGGATGGCAGTTGCTTACCGGCCAGGACACGCGACAGGAACGCGTGGTCGTAGTTCATCGCCCGAGAGGCAGCGCGGATCGACATGCGCCGCTCCTTGAGCGCGGCCCTCACGCGCTGCCCGAACTCCCCGTTCATGCTGCCAGCGTAGACAGTCACCGGTCAGTCAACACCCAGTCACCGGAAGTGAGTGCTCCGGGCTTTCAGACTCGAACCATGACCGCCCCGCCTACTCGTCACCCTTCACAAACGAGCCTTGCCCGAGGACGGTGTAGAGCCGCCCTTCCTCGCGGAGGGCGGCCACGGCCTTCTGCACCGTGGACGGGGCTACCTCCATCTCGGCGGCCAACTCGTTCACGGCGGGGAAACGCTCGCCAGCCGGGTACTGCCCAGCGTCGAGACGGCGGCGCAGTTCGGCCGCGACCTGGGGCCATACGGGCTTGCTGCGGTCAAGATCCATGGTTCTCAGCGTCCGCGAATGCGCGAGATCACGCGACCGCGTATACGCGAATGCGCGTATGCTCGATAGCGCAGGACCTTGACAGCGCCCATAGCACCGCCCAAACGGAAGACCCCCGCGACTGCTCGAACAGTCCGGGGGCGTGGCCGATCACCCAAGGAGTGACCGACGTGCGAAGCCTACTGGCAGTCCTTCTCTCGTGGCTCATGCCATCGACCGGCAAGCGCCGCGCAACGCCGCCCGCGCCGACAGAGCACCACCCCCTCACCGACGAGCCGACCACAACTCTCCGCGTGGTGGGTGTGGAACTTCCCTCGCACCGCTCCCCTCGTCCGCCCGCGTATCTGCGAGGCGAGGACACCCCGCTCATCCGGCCGTACCTCCTCGCCTATGAGCGAGAGCAGGAGCGGCGGGGACAGCGGGACAGGCGCACCGCCGCCACGCTCGCAACCCTCGGCATCGACTTCCACGGAGCGGCGGTATGACCGACGTCGAACTTCCCCCGGCGGGCGCGCTGGTTCGAGACACGGCCAGAGGACGCGTCGGCGAGTTCATGGGCAAGCAAGGCCCCTACTTCATGGTCCGCCCGCTGGGCGGTGGCCGTGAGTGGGAGGTGTCCCCGGAATACGTAGAGCCGCTGACCCCGGAAGAAGTGCTGTCCGTGAAAGTCAAGCGAGCCAACGCACAGAGCACTGGAGCCGTGCTGTGACCCGAGCCGTGTACCGCTTCGTAGATCACACGATCAACCACGCACCCGAGGGCGGATACACCTTCGAGATCTTCTGTACCGCCCACGAGTGCGGCGAGGACAGCGGCCCGCAGGGTGAGCAGAACGACGCCCAGGACTGGGCACTACGGCACACGGGCCGGACGGGTCACGACCTGTTCCGCCGCGTCGTCACCGACCACGCGAGGGTGACGCGAGCCGACCAGGAAGAGCGTGGGCGTACTGCCGTCGAGACAGACGGCACGGACTAGCAGCACCGCACGACACGCATGAGAGAGCCCGGTCACTCATGACGAGTGCCGGGCTTCTCTGCCGGGTTGGTCACCGTGCCGGGGCAGGTGCTCGCAGCTCAGCGGAGTTGATCCCTCTTCACAACCGTCTTGCACTGGGAGCACTTCAACTGGTTGGTGGTGAACGGCTGGAGCGTGTTCTTGTCACAGACCGGACACTTGTGGCCCTTCGACACGGCATTCCCTCTCGCGGATGCGCTCGCACCAGACGCGAGCAACCTGGGCCCAATGGTGGTCTGATTTTTTGATTGCGTCAATACGGGGGTTCTGACCTGCGGTTTTAGAACTAATGGCCGTACGGGGCCCCAACTTGGCGTCCCTGCACCAAAGTTACGAACAGCCGACGGTTCACCACGGAAAGCTGTCTCGCCCCTTCGGACTGCACTCGCGCTCTTGGGAGTGTCGACCTGCCAGCAAGACACGACGAACCAGGGAGACGAGATGGCCCGCCAGCACTTCGACCACAGCCAGTGCGAGCACGCCAGCACGAAGGCCGGGCGCGCTGCCTGCCGGAAGACCATGCGAGCCGAGGCACTGGGCGAGACCGCCGCGAAGGCTCCGACCGCTGGGGTTGCGAAGGCTCCCGCGAAGAAGACCACGCCCGCCAAGCCCGTTGCCGCTCCGGCCGCGAAGAAGTCGCCCACCCGAGCGACCCCCGCGAAGAAGGCAACGCCCGCTCCCGCGAAGGCTGTCGAGCCGAAGGCCGACGACGCCGCGAAGTAGCCCAGCGCCAGCAGAGAAGCCCTCGGCTCATCGAGTCGGGGGCTTCTCGGCGTGCGCGCCGGCATACGCTGACCGGCCAGAATGACGGAAAGCTCCGTGCGCTTCTCTGGCGAGATCGGTTAGCGAGTGCGTCTCTTCTATCGCTCGAACTCTGCTGGGAGCCGAGAGACGCGATTCTGTCGCCCTAACGCACAAGAGAGCGCGTGACGTTCGCTCGCAGACGCGATACGACTAAGCGGCGAGAGCCTTTCTGGCTGGTGTGGAACGTCCGTGCTGGATCGGGTCGCACGTCCGGCACGCGCGAAAGCCACGTCTGTCTATCCGCGTGTTCTCGGCAGTGAACTCATGACCTCTCAGGCAGCGAGTCTTGGACTCGTTCTGATTGCCGCGATAGCCGCCCGGATGTCTGCCCTTCGCTGCCTTGTCACGGTTGTTGTCGAGGGCGTCACCGATGAACCAATGGCGCGGGTTCTGGCACCAAGGGTGATCGCAGGTGTGGCACACGAAAAGGTCCGACTCTAGCTCGGACTCGATGATCCGTTCCGCGAACCATCGGTGAGAGCGGACCTTCTTACCACCCACCTGGAATACGCCGTAACCCTTCTTCGTGCGATGACCTTTCCAGGGCCAGCAGGAATTAGGCCCACCGGAGATGTCCACGTTATCCATCCAGCGGGTAAAGGCATCCACATATCGGTTCGTCATAGAGCCACGATATCCGCGATTTTGCGGTTAGACCCATGTCGCGCGCCATATACATTACTTGACGCGAGATTGTCAAATATCCTATTCTCTTGCATAGCGCAACCATACGGAATTGCTTTGGCCGAAGGGAGGGAAAGTCGTGGTTGAGAGAAAGCCCAGCAAGCCCAAGCCGCGAAAGCCGGATGCTCCCTTGGGCGCTGGCACTCTGAATCCGGCCGAGCTGGACGCGCAGGCGGAAGAGGTCTACGCCCTCCACAAGAAGGGCCACCCCGCTATCGCCATCGGTCGTGCAATGGGGCTGACTAAGGACACGGTGGATCGCCGTATCGCTCGGGCTCGGAAGAACCTGAGTTCAGACTCTGCGGACGACCTTCGCGCCGACCGGGCATCGTCGCTTGGCGACATGATCCGCGAGGCTCACGAGAACCTGGAGAATGCCGAGACCGTGGCGGAGCGGAATGCATGTGTCCGCACCATCGCGGATCTGAACATGAAGGTGGCTAAGCTCCTCGGTCTCGAAATGCCCGCCAAGGTCACGCTGGAACTGGAGAAGGCTCTAGAGCTGATCCACGCCCAGGCCGACCCGGTATGGGGAGACGGTGGTCTGTGATGCGTCTCCGCTCGACTCAGGTTCTCCGCGAACGTGCGGCGGCTGGTGTGGTGGTTTGCACAACCCACGGCCCAAGCTGCCAGAAGTACCCGGATCGAGGGCACCCCGATTCAGTTCCTGACCGGATGGATATGGAACTGGCGGAGATGATCAAGCGGGGCCGCGAACAACGGGGACTCCCGCCCTCGGAGCCACAAGAGCCCCAACCGTGCAAGACGCGGAAACTCTCGGATGAGGAGATCCGCCAGCGCAGAGAATACGCGGACGCGGTTCGAGAAGCGCGCCAGAAAAAGCAGCCTCCACCTCGGCCTCCGTGGGTTAACCCGGAAGCCGACCGCGAGCTGATCGAAAAGATCCACAGGCTCCGCCTTGAGAGTTGTCCGCAGTATCGCGGCATGTACGGGCCCGAAGCCATGGAGCGGTTCAAACAGAGAATGCGCGAGGGCTACGGCGACGCCGTCCCGGATTTCGAGGAGAGCGAGTAATGCCGACAGCCGAACAGCTCATGGCCGCCATGCGCCGTACGTACGGTGCCGAGAGTGCGACTCCGGAGCCGGAGCCCGAGGGGCGCTCGGCCGAGATCCTGCGCGCCATGCGCGGTGACACGGACTACAGCGACGTCCACGAGGCCAACGCGAAGGGTCGGGCCGAGTTCGAGCGGGCTGTCCGTAAGCGCGCTGCGGAGCTCCGCGAACAGCGCGTAGCGCATCCCGAAGCGGTCGCGCGTCGGGAGCTCCAGCGGGAAGCTCAGGCGCGTTCGGAGGCCGCTTCTCGTCGTGCGACGTACGACGCAATGCGCGAGTCGTCCGAGCGCGACCGCGAGCGGGCGAAGTGGGAGGCGCAGGCCAACCGGCCGGTGCGCGCCGATGGTCTCCGCGAGCCGGGAGCGCCGTACGTCACGCCCGACGGTCAGAGCGGCTACCGCCGTGACCGCACGTCGGAACGCCTCATGGCCCAGGCCAACGGAACGGTCTGGGCGCTGTACCAGCAGGAGCAGGCAGCGGGCGCGTAGCCACAGCCGGCCGACTGCATCGGCCATGTATCCATAGGCCCGTTCACGCCGTGGGCGGGACTCACTGAAAGGGGTGGCCACCATGGCTACTGCATCCATCGACACCACCGAGCTGGAGACCGTCGTCGGCTGGCTCATCGAGGGCCAGGCCCGCAAGGTCCGGGGCATGGCGCTCTACAACGCCATCCGCGTGAAGAACGGCAAGGCCGCCGTGCCCAGCGTCCAGGTCTTCGACCACAACACGGCGTCACCCGCCATCTCCGCCCTCCTCGCCGACGTCAACGCGGCTTCCTGAGACCGGCTGGTGTGGGAGAGGTCCCCGGGGACGTTCACCCTCCTTCACCCCGCGCGGGGGACTATCCAGCTCTCCCGCACCAGCCTTCAACTCCCGGAAGTGAGCCCCCGGGAACACGAGCGGGGTGCGTGGTACGCGGGTCTTCTCTCGGACCTGTACCACACACCCCGTTCTGCATATCCGAATCCGCGGTGAGGAGTTGACCATGGCTCAGTTGAGTCACAAGGACTGCGGTCACGCGGCCACGCCAGCGGCTCGTGCAAAGTGCCGCACCGAGGGAGTAAGCAGAATCGGCGGGCAGAACATTGGCAAGTTTGCCGATGGGGAGATCCACGAACTGACCACCGAGCAGGTGCGGGAAGGCACAGGTGGCGCAACCGTCGATCAATTCCTGAGCTGCCTCCGCACGTACGCGTGGAACCACGCTCTCAAGTGCTCCATCCAGAAGACAGAGAACGGCCTGAAGTTCTGCATGGGCGACGGTCCTCTTACCTGGAAAGCCCCCATCGGTAGGCGGGGATGAGCCGTGGCCAAGAAGAGGAACAAGGCTTTCAAGCGGCTCAAGGCCACGAAGAAGCCCACCGAGCAATGGACCGGGGAACAGCAGCCGTACGCCGTCGCGGATGCGATGTGGCACGCCTTCATGAAAGCGGTGGTGACGGATGAGCGCCGTTGACATTGACCACGAAGTAAAGGCGCGCATCCTGGGGTTCACCCGCCAACGGGAGCGGGTCACCATCGATGACATCCGGCGGGAGTTCTTCCCAGGCCAGATGGGAGCCCCGTATTACTACCTGGACCAGCTCAGGGAAGACGGTCACCTTTGGGTCATTCTGAGTGACGGCCCAATGACTTGGACAACGGCCGACTACGCCCGGAAACATCGAGGCATGGGGGCGTTGAAGAAGCATCGGGAAGAGAAGGCAGTTAAGCGCCAAGCTAAGTCCCATGCTGAATGCGCCCACCCCCTCAAACGAGCCGAACTGAGGAAGTGCATGGAGGCGCGGAAAGAAGGCAATAGGAAGCGTCTGGCCACAGCCCGCGAGGCTTCTCCCGCCATCGATCCCGAACTCTTGGGCTGGGTCCGTGACTTCATCTTTCAGCGGGAATCCGTCTCTCTGGCTTGTGTGGCAGAGGAGTTCTTTCCCGGAGAGTTCCACACAGCCCAGAGCTATCTTGACCAGCTCAAGGCCGAGGGCGTCATCAAGTGGAATCCTCAAGGCCAGGTATACAAGTGGGCTTACAGCTCTAGGCCTCAGAAGATCTCACGCCCGAAAGCCAAGACCTTTGCCGACGGCGAGGTTCATGAGATGACCTGGCGCGAGATCCAAGAGAGGTTTGGGTATGGGGAGTTCCGGCAGATCCGTAACTTCTTCCGGGGGCACGCCAGGTCTCGTGGCGATATCCAACTCTCGATCCAAAAGACCTCGACTGGTGTGAAGTTCTGCATGGGCGTCCCTCCTCTGAAATGGGAGGCTCCGAGACGTGGAGGGCGGAGGCGGGAAGCCCGCTCCTGATTCCCTCTGTGCGCCTCTCGGGCGCTCTCACGAATCGCGCGTCTCTCGGTGTCGGCGAGCACTGCTCAGCGCCTTACAGGCGCTTCTGGGCGTCCTAACGCGTGCTCTGCGTCGAGTCGTTGAGCGCGTGAGCGTCAGAGATCCGGTTTGCCCCGATTTCAAGGTCTCCTGATACACCATCAGGCAACCTTTATCGACCCGTGATCTACCCAGGTCAGACGTGGCGTGTGGTAGATACATGGACCGAGGGTACCTACCGGCGGGTAACTTATCGAGCTTGTCTCCCACACCAGCCTCGCGCTCTCATTTCTCCATAGCCGACAACGGCTCGGCAGGTAGGGGAGGCGCATTGGCTGAGAAGGTCGGTAACGAGCCGTGGGAGAAGTGGCCCGACGAGATCCTGAATGAGACCAACTGGGGAGAGCCTGCCGAAGTCGCTAGGGACCACTCGAACCGCCCATGGGACGAATGGAAGAAGCCTGGGCAATCGTGGGTGGCTATCAAGGGCCAAGACTTCACCAACGCCTGGGACTTCGCAGTGGAGGTCTGGCGAGAGGGCACCATCAGCCTGGGCGTGGACGTGATCGTATGGAGCCCGGAGGTTGTGTTCTTCCGGTTTGTGGACTGCACGGACAGGGCGGCGGAAAGGGAGGCGGTATGGGCGGCGGAAAGGGCGGAGGGGACTCGGGGATCCCGCCTTGACCCCATTCGCTGCCGCGATGACGTCTACTTGGACTGCATCGTGATGGACGAAGTGGAAGACGCGGCCTGACAGCCCCTTAAAGCTCTCCACGAGCGTCAGGACGCCTATCTATCATCGCCTGCCGAGTTCATCACACGCGCTCCGTCGGGAGCCTAGAGCGTCGATTCTGAGCGCCTAACGCCTATCGAGAGCGCATACGCGCGCACGTCGATTCACGAGAAGCCCCACATTAGCTCTGGCTGGTGTAGGGCTTTCTCTATGTCGCGGATCCGGAATTGTAACGATCAGCCTAGGAATCTCAAGCCATACCAGTACGCGGTTACTTGCCGGAATTAAACCGCAAGAGCAGCATTGATCACGTCAGAAACCGGCCAAATACCTGGGAGAGGCAATGCCGAAGAAGATCTATCCGTGGGCCACGTGGATGAATGGGGAACTCCACACCCTCAAGCGTGGAACTGACTTCGAGAAGGACCCGAATGAGTTCGGGAAGACGGCTCGCAAGTACGCCCGCCGATATGGCAAGAGGGCTGTGGTTCGCACCATCGGCGATCAGGTCTTCCTCCAGTTCTTCGAGACCGAGTAATCACCCATTTGCAACCGAGGGAAGAAGGGAAATGATGAGCCATGAGCGCCCGCGTAATCGACTTCCGGCCGCCACTCAAGACCTATCGCCGCCACCACTGCGGACGACACCACAAGACCTATACAGCATTCGCCCGCTGTGTGTGGCGGAACGCCCTCTGGGTGATCGCATCCGAGCCGGGAACGCACCTGCCCTATGCGCTGGTCTCGAACTGTCGGAAGCCGTATCTGACCGGCGACCAGCGAACCGTCTCCCTCTGGTCCTCCCGCAAGAACGCGGAAGCACAGAAGGAATGGATCGACCGGTTCGCGTGCGGCGGCGGGTGCTATCGAGCACACGAAGTGATCCGGCTGGAGATGGAGCCATGAGAAAGGCCCACCTTGTGAGGAAGCGGGCCTATCTCGGGAACCTGAACGCGGTAAGAACAGGAAAGGAACTGCGGTGAGCGTAGCATCGCTCTTTGCGGGTACTCAACTCCTCGTCATTTCGGGGAAGCGCAATTCTCAAGACAGTCTCCGACTCCAGCCACAAGGGCTCATAAGTGCGGAGGAATTCGCCTCGCTCGAACCTGATAAGGACCGACCGGAGGTTCTTTTCGCCCCGTTCCCGATGACGGACGGCAACGCCATGCCGTCCATTGCCCGCGCTGGCGATGGCGGCTGGCTCGTGTGGTGTGACGTAGACCACCGCCTGATGATGCGGCATGAGGAGTGGGTCGAGAAGCTGGACGCCTGGGCCCTGGAGTCGGGCACGCCGGGCCGCCGACAGGTGTTCGTCCGCCTGGACCGTGCCACACCAGCCCATCATGTCGAGGCGCTGAACCGTGCCCTGTGCGAGAAGCTGGACGGCGACGAATCCAAGATCTCTCGCGCGGCCATCATGCGTCTGCCCGCTGGGTTCAACACCAAGGGTGGCAAGCGTCGTTCGCCTCGCATCGTGCGCGACTCTGAGACTGTCTGGAGCGCCCCTGACGTCGCCTCAGCGCTCGGAACGGAGCTTCCCGACACAGACACGCGCATCACTGCTCACGCCGTCTCAGGGACGCCTACGGCGATCCGTAAGAGTGACCCTCGGTACCAGCATGTGCGGAACAAGATCCGCATTGCCAACCAGCGGTTCACAGAGGGCAGGTACAAGAACCGCCACATCCTCATGTTCGGGCTCGGACTCTCTTGCATCGAGGCGGGTGTGGGAGACCCCTCGGAGCTCCTGTGGGTCATGGAGCAGTGCGACGCGGCCGTGTCGAAGTGCTCGGACGAGGGCAAGTCCATGTCTCATCACGTCGGCCTGATCATGGCGAAGGCGGGCACGATCGGGCCGGTTAAGTCTGAGCCGGAAGAGCGCGCCGGCGTGCGCGACGAACCGGCCGTGACCAGCGCAGATGACGCGGCGGCGGGCGTGCGGAAGGTCAAGGCCCCGCGACGGCCGAAGAGTCGGTTCCTCTCACGCCAGGAACTCCGCGACCGCCCAGAGCCTCAGTGGCTCATCGAACGCCTCATTCCGGAGTACGGCATTGGTCAGCTCTTTGGGCCGACGTACGGCGGCAAGACGTACGCGGCTGTCGACCTGGTCATGCGGATCACCACGGGCATGGGTCACTGGATCGGCCACACGATCAAGATGAGCGGCGCCGTGTTCTATGTCCTCATGGAAGGTGGGTTCGACTTTGGCAAGCGGCTCGACGCCTGGGAACTCAAGTACGGGCGCACGTCGGATGAGCTGTACGTGATGGTGGAAGAGGAACTGAACCTCGCGGACGCGGAGAGCCTGGAGCAACTGGCCGAGGACGTCACCGCCGTCTCTTCCACACCCCGCTTGCTCGTGATCGATACCCAGAGCCTCGCGATCCGGGGCGTGGACGAGAACGACAACACTGGCATGAACGAGGTCATGCAGCGGCTCAAGGCCCTATCCAAGGCGCTCGGGTGCTTCGTTCTCCTGGTGCATCACACAGGCCATGCGAACGGCGATCGTGGTCGGGGCGCGTCGGCTCAGCCTGCCGCGCTGGACACGATCATCCGAATTAACGGCTCGGACAAAGACGGGCGGAAGATCGCCGTGCCGAAGGTCAAGGCTGGTCGTGAGGTCAAGGAGCGAGACTTCCGCCTGGAGGAACAGAAGAACGGGTGGCCCGCATTCGTTGAGATGTCCGTGGGTGAGGCGCTCCTCCAGAACATGACCAACGAGGACAAGATCATCAACTACCTCAAGTGGAACGGTCCGCTTACGCCGCCGCAGATCGCCGAAGGAATCGAGGGCATTGCCGAGAGCACGGCTCGGAACCTTTGCGCGGCAATGTCTGACCCTGAGAAGTGCCCGAGAGGTGAGAAGCCGAAGCTGGTCATCGTCCACGTCAAGGGGCGGAGCAAGTTCTACGACGTAGCGGATCACTTGAAGAGTGTGGACAGGCCGGACCCTGCCGACCTCTGACGACTGACAGACCACGTGTGTGCGTGATGCGTCGCTCCGCGCTATCGCTGAGCTATCGCTGAGCATGATCGGAAGCTCTATCGCTGAGCTATCGCTGAGCATCGCTGAGCGACGCATCGCCGCACGTATTGGATCGCTGAGCATCGCTGAACAAGATCATCGATCACTCAGCGCTGAGCGCGCTTCTTAAGTGGTTGTTGTCGTTCCGGCGTTGAGGGTTGCGTTTCCGCTGGTCGGGCGTGAGGTCGGGAGTCTCGGGGAGTGGTGACGTGTCGAGTCGTC
>NZ_JBHVGZ010000133.1:0-13220 GCF_042800355.1 Streptomyces sp. NPDC057623 | reverse complement strand
GGACCCTCAGCAAGTCCTATCGTTGCAGGTCAAGGGCACTTTCCGTGTTTCTGATCAACTCTTGGACAGCCCACCTCGTGAAAGCGCGAGGTTAACGCCTGGACCAGGTTGCGGAACGCTTCCTCCGGCCTTGGTGAAATCGTATACATCCCTGACGATCGACTTCTCAATCTGGTCCGCGGACAGGCCAGTGCTCCGTAGGTCGTTCTTCACCCCGCCGGGCCCTGTGTGCTCACGGTCATAGCCATGTCCGGTGTTGAACTGCCAGTCGTCGTCGCCGACTTTGGCCCACCGTTTGAGGTTCTCGCCCTCACCCGCTGTCCTGCCGTAAGAGACCTCGCATCCGGCGAGACCGGACGGGTCCGCCCAGGTGTGGGGATTGTGGACCCATGACACAGGGTTGTCGGCAGGCGCGAGGCCGAGGGGGTCCGGGCTGGTGTACCGCGCGGTGGCGGGGTCGTAGTGGCGGTAGAGGTTGTAGTGGAGGCCGGTCTCCGGGTCCGCGTACTGGCCGGGGTGGCGCAGGGGGGTGTGGGCGGTGGCGCCGCGAGCCACGGCGGTGGTGCCCCAGAGGGTGCTGCGGGTCCGCCAGGCGAGGTCGCCGTCGGGGGTGACCAGTTCGGTGGGGGTGCCGACCAAGTCGGTGATGATGGCGAAGAAGCGGGCGTCGACGGCCTGCTGGGTTTCGGGGTCGAGGGCTCGTTCGGTCTGGGCGACGGGTGCGAGGCCGTCGTAGTCCCACGTCAGCACGATCGACGGGGCTCCGGCCCGGGTCGTCGTGGTCTGTTCGATGACCTGGACGCCGTCCCAGGTGAAGACGGTCTCCTCGGCCACGTCCCCGTCGGCGTCGAGGCGCTGTTTGGCGGTACGGCGGCCGAGGGGGTCGTAGCGGTAACGCCAGGTAGTGCCGTCGGGGGTGGTGCAGGCGGTGAGGTGGTCCTCGGCGTCCCAGGTATAGCACCGCGGGGCAAGACCACCACCTATGGCTACGACGCGGCGGGCAACCGAACATCGGTCACCACCCCACTCGGCGAGAAGACGACCTTCGCCTACGACGGCGCCGGCCGCATCACCTCCAAGACCGACCCGCGTGGCAACGTCTCCGGCGCCGACCCGGCCGCCTACACGACGAAGTACACCTACGACGGACGCGGGCTGCTCAGCTCGGCGACCGACCCGCTGGACCGCACCACCGCCTACGGCTACAACGGCGCCGAGCAGCTGACGTCCGCGAAGAACCCGGCGGGCAACACCAGCACCTTCGACTACGACGACGCCGGACACCTGACCCGGACCACCGATCCGTCCGGCAAGTTCGTCACGCGCACCTACGACCCCTCCGGGCGGCTCGCCTCCGAAACCGACGCCTCCGGCAACAAGACGACCTACACCTACGACAAGGTGGGCCGCCTGCTCACCAGCGTCTCACCGCGCGGCAACGTCACCGGCGCCGACCCGGCCGCCTACACCACGACCTACACCTACGATGCGGCGGGCAATCGCACCAAGGTCACCGGCCCCACCGGCGCGTTCACCACGACGACGTATGACGCGATCAACCGGCCCCTGGTGGTAACCGACCCGGAGGGCAACACCACCGGCTACACCTACGACGGCAACGACAACGTCGCCAAGGTCACCGATGCCAAGGGCAAGACGGTCACCTCCGTCTACGACAAGAACAACCGGCTGACCAGCAGCACCAATCAGCTCACCAAGACCACCACGTACGGCTACGACGCGGACGGCAACCTGCTCAGCCGCACCTCCCCGCTGGGCAGGAAGGAGAGCTGGACCTACGACGACGACGGACGCCAGGCCACCTCGGTCGACCCGCGCGGCAACGCCACCGGCGCCGACCCCACCCAGTACACCACCACCTACGGCTATGACCCGGCCGGCAACGTCACGTCCGTCACCGACCCGCTCGGCGGTGTGACCACCACGGCGTACGACGCGGTGGGCAACGTCACCAAACGCACTGACGCCGGCAAACGCGCCACGACCTACGACTACGACAAGCTCGACCAGCTCACCACGGTCACCGCCCCCGGCGGAGCGGCCACGGCCTACGACTACGACACCGTCGGCAACGTCACCAATCGCACCGACGGCAACAACCACGTCACCGCCTACGACTACGACGACGACCGTCGTCTCACCTCCGTCACCGACCCGCTCAACCGAGTCACGGCGTACGCCTACGACGCCGACAGCAACCTCACCAAGAAGACCACGCCCCGCGGCTCCACCAGCTACTCGTTCGACCCGCGCGGCCTGCTCACCAAGATCGACTACTCGGACGCCACACCCGACGCGACCTTCGGCTACGACGACGCCGGTCGCATGACCGCCCGCGCCAACTCGAAGGTCGCTGAGGACTTCGTCTACGACGAGGTCGGCAACCTCACCAAGACCCGCGGCTTCTCCTACACCTATGACGCCGCGGGGCAGATGCTCACCCGCAAGTACTCCGACGGCAACACCATCACCTACGGCTACGACAACGACGGCCGTACCGCCACGATGGCGGCCGACGGCGCCACCACCACGTACACCTGGGACGCAGCGGGCAACCTGACCAAATCGGCACTGCCCAACACCGAGACGGAGGACCGCGCCTACGACCGGGCGGGCCGTCTGACGGCCGTCACCTCGTCCAAGGCCGGCACGACCATCACCAAGACCGCGCTGACCCTGTCGGCGGCGGGCCTGCCCACCCACGTCGACGTCACCCGCGCCAGCGTAGGAACCGGCGGCTACGACCTGACCTACGACACCGCCGGCCGCCTCACCTCCGGCTGCTTCCCGCAGCCCTGGGTCACCGGCTGCGCGGCCAGCCGCACCACCGCCTACACCTACGACAAGGTCGGCAACCGGCTGACCTCCACCCTCGGTACCGCCAGTACCAGTTACGCCTACGACGCGGCCGACCAGCTCACCTCAACGACCACCGGTACCGCGACCACCTCCTACGACTACGACGCGGAGGGCAACCAGACCAAGGCCGGCGCCGACACCTACACCTATGACCTGGCCGGGCAGATATCCACCGCCACGGTGGCAGGCGCCAACTACACCTACGACCACGACTCCAGCGGCAACCAGGTCACCACAGCCAAGGACGGCACGGTCACCAGCCGCACCCAGTGGGACCCGAACGCCCCGCTGCCGATCCTGGCCACCGAGTACGACAGCGCCTGGGCCATCAAGCAGTCCTACCGCTACGACCCGCTCGGCCAGCCCGCCGCCACCAAGACCGGCGCCGGCGCCGTCTTCTACTACCACCACGACACACAGGGCTCCCCCGTCGACGTCGCGGGCAGCACCGGCACCCTGCACCAGCGCTGGGCCTACGACCCGTACGGCACACGCGTGCTGAACACCGTCACCAGCGGCGCCCCCGCCGCCACCCCGTCCTACACAGGCGCCCGCTACGAGACCACCACGGGCAACCTCGACCTGCACGCCCGCCAGTACAACACCGCCACGGGCCGCTTCAACCGGCCGGATCCTGCAACTCCCGACCGCAGCAATCCGTACGCGTCGGCATACGCCTATGCCGACAACGTCCCCACCCTCCTGACCGACCCGAGCGGCCTGACCCCCGAAGACCCCAACGACCGCGTCGACAGCCTCGGCGAAGCACTCGGCATCTTCGGTGACGCCTTCGTCGACGTCTTCAAGTCACCCTTCGTGTTCCTCGGGGACGCCCACGACGCCTTCACCGGCGAGAACGGCGGAGCCGGAGCCTTCGTCGACAAGTACCTCCCCGTCCGCCCCGCCTACCGCCTCTACCGCGCCGAGTACATGCTCCGCCAGCAAGGCTGCGACGCCCTGGCCGACCTGTACGCGGAGGCAGCCGAGGA
This sequence comes from Streptomyces sp. NPDC057623, assembly GCF_042800355.1. Taxonomy (NCBI): domain Bacteria; kingdom Bacillati; phylum Actinomycetota; class Actinomycetes; order Kitasatosporales; family Streptomycetaceae; genus Streptomyces; species Streptomyces sp. NPDC057623. The sequence goes on along the minus strand of NZ_JBHVGZ010000133.1, from coordinate 9,351 downwards.
ACTGACAAAGCAGATCGCTCTCGTGGGGATCGGCGGCCTCACAGGATGGCGCCGTGCCGCGGTCAATCCCGGCGGCGTCGCGGCCGAGAGCGGCGCCGGCGCTGTGACACGACTTCTGTACGGAGCCCGTAAAGGCGAGGGCCTGCCGGGCTTCGCAGGCGTCGCCCTCAGCAAGCGACCGACCGTCACCGAGTTGGAAAACCTGACCGTCAAGCACGGTGTCGAGTTCGCCGTGATCTACAGGCTCGGCCCTGGTGCCAAGGGAACGGGCGGCGAGTACTTCCTCTACTCCGGCGTCCACAACCGCGTAGAGATACCTGTCCGCGGCGACAGCATCCTCGTGTACCACACACATCCTCGCGGTAGCGTGTCGCCGAGTGCCCAGGACAAGGCACTCCTGGGACTATTCGAAGCAGCGGGATCACCCATGAAGTCTTCGAAGATCGTCCCTGTCGGGCGCAACGGCCTCGTGACCACTTTCACCAAGGAAGGCATCTCGGAGTGGAGCCAACTCAAATGACCAGCGAAGCCGACGAGTACGCCTTTCTTTGGAACGGAACAGAGGACGGCTGGGTCGTCATTCGTACGACCGCCGGAGAGGCCATCTACAACACCCGAACGCAGCGGGCCCTGCTCATCGAGGACAACGCCTTGGCCACCCGGGTCATCGCGTTGATGCGCGAACACGACCGCCCGTTCCTCGACCACATCCCGTAGCGGTCGTGGCGGCTCACTGACCAATCGGCAGGCCAACTCCGCCCCGCTGGGTGTCACCCAGCGGGGCGGAGCGCTACTCACACCCACATAACCCTGTTCAACGCCCGACACCTGGCTGCTTGCGGCTGATAGCACGACGAGGGCCCTCCTACTACCGACGACCCACGAGCGGTAAGCCAGGCCCTTCGTGAAGCAATCGCGGCAGCAGCGGAGTTGTTCACCGACATCGACCGAACGCTGAGCAGAGTCCCGAAATGACGTCGCACCCAGTCCACATCGCCGAGGAAACCGCCCTTGTGGACCGCGGCCGGCTGCCGCCAGGAGGCGGCCGTTCGCCGGCACCCTTCTAGACCAAGAGCGCCGCTCCGGACAGCCTCCCTGCTCGATTGAGGGCGCACCATATACCCCTACGCTGCCCGAGGAAGTCGGGATCTACGCCACGGTGCATGGATCGGCCGCCGCAGGGAATGATCGAGGCAAGGCAACCAAATGGGGCATTTCATTTCCGTGGGACATGCGCGGGACGGCGGTCCTGACAAGACGTCAGGCAGGTCGCTGACCTGCGAAAACACGCGGGAAGCCGACGGCCTCCGGAGCCGTGTGCGCAGGTTCGAATCCTGCCGGGGGCACTCCGGGAAAACCTCCTGACCTGCAGAAACACAGGTCGGAAGTTTGCGTACACGCCAAAAAGCACACGGTCTTTGACCGTTGCTCTTTTCGGCCGCGCATTCCCCTGTATGCCGATTCCGACCTCTCCTGCTGGCAGGTTTCTGCAGGTCAAGGCCCCTTCACTAGAGATTCATTCGCCGCACGCGCCGCCAGGTACCGGACTCGCCACAGACCGGTGGCCTCCATCTCCTCCTCGGCCGAAAACCCGCGTGCGACCTGCATGCATGCGGCCAACAGCACACCGTAATGCAAACGGTTTGGCGGGTCGTTGCTCATTGCGCCCGGTTCATCCGCCAAGCTCGGCAGCAAAGCACACCAAAGCAGCCTGAAATGCCTTCGTGTACGGAAAGTGTTGTCCATCGGCTCCCGTCCTGCGCTGCGGACGTGTGGCCGCACTCCGAGGCGGTCCTGGCAGTCACGCACCCATATGGGAGTAGGCCGCACAGTCCGCTGGATAGCGAAGTCCACGCCCTCGGAAGGGCGTCGCACCAACTCCCACAGCAGACGGGCCGTCGCGATCGGGAGCTCCGGTTTGCTGTGCGCGGGCCGCAGTCACTGATCTTTTCTCGACCACACCACGACGCAGTTCGCTGCCCCGCACGAACCCGTTTCCAACTCCGAGTGAACCGTGCGCGCGGCACGCTGTTGAAAAGCCGCGTGGGCACCAGGCCAGACGGCCCGGTGCCCACACAGAGGCAGAAGTTCCGATTCGACGTGAAGGGTTTCGTCGACATCTCTAGCGGAGTGCGGTTCGCTGTGCGAAATTTGAGCCCTTCGGTGGGGATGCGTAGGAGCGCTCCCCACCGAAGGGCAGAATACTACTGGCGACCGGATCAGCAAGAGCTAACCACGCATGCTGGAAGCACAGGGAACTTCCAGTAGCCCCCGGGCCCCTAATCCACAAGCTGATGTGTCACCTTGCGGAGTTAGCCGGCCCCCCGTCAGTCCTGTCAGCCACCTCGCGCAGAAGATCCTTGTACTCCGAGTGGCCTCGCACATAGCGACAATTCCCGCTCTCTGAGTCGACAACGACTCCGGGACTACCGCCAAACCTTGGCCTTCCATTCTGAGACGGTGGATTCACGGTGATCTGAAACAGATAGAGGCCAGACCGGGAGATCCCTCGAAAACGAAACCCCAATCGCAATCCGTCACTTTCGGGAAGATTCCGAGAACCGAATTCTTGTGCAGCCAGCGTGGCGGCTTCCAGAGAGATCACTTCGCGCCACCCGTGTGCATGAGTTCCCAATGATCCCAATCAAGGTCGGCGTATCCGCCGGCCTGTCCGTCGAGAAACTTCACGTTCCCTCCATGGTTTACCGCGTTAAAGAAGTGACCTATGTCCGAACCCTCCTGCCAGGCAAAGATCACTCCACGTGCTCCGTCACCTGCCTTGTGAAGCTCATCCACGACCCCAGCTGCACCGGCCTTCTGATATTTGAAGGTACTTCCGAAGTACTCTTCCAGGGCCTCAGGGGCCAGTACGCCACTGTCCCACGCCTTCATGGGCTTGCCTGAGAGCGCGCTGTCTGTCGCGATAGCACACGCACCACAGTTGTACCAATTTTTGGGCGCGCCGTGCTCTGCCGCGTTGATGGCCTTGAGGGACCCTCCCACGATTGCGGAACCGCCGACAACCGCGCTTCCGCCGGAAGCTCCGCCGGTCGCCATCTCCGCGATTTCCGCAGCGCACACCGGGGCCGTGGCAAGGCATCCCTGGCCCACGGCGACGGCGACCGGGGCGAGGATCACGGCTGCTGCCACGAGCGAGATAGCACCCAACACGACTTTCTGCCAGGTTTCGAGCTTAGGCCGGTCGTGGAGGAGGTCCTTGGCAGCCTGGTTCGCCGGGACAGGGTAGCTACCCATCAGCAGGTCGAAGCGGGGCGCTTCCTTCTTTTCGGGTTTCGGGTCAGGGCCCTTCTTGAACACGACCTTTGCCGTGCTCACGCCCCCGTCCGTGCGAACGGTGACGGTCATGGTGCCGCTTCCGGTACCGCCGCCCCCCTTCTGGTAATGGAAGGTCTTGGTGTAGGTCTTCGTGGAGTGGTACACCCAGGTCCCATTGGGGCCCATGGTCATGTAGTCGCGGTAGGTGCCGCCCTTGCCGTCGCTGCACCCCTGCTCGCAGCCCGTGATCGGCCGCAGGCCGGTGGGGTCGGATTTGGTGACGGGGGTGTTGTTGGCGTAGGCGTAGCCGTTGAGGGATTCGTGGTCGTCGGGGGCGAGGACGGGGTCGACGGAGAGGAAGCGTCCGGTGGCCGGGTCGTACTCGCGGGCTCCGATGTGGGTGAGTCCGGTGCCGGTGTCGGCGGGTTTGCCGAGGAAGCCCTTGTCGTCGGGCCAGGTCTGCGGTGTTGTGCCGCGGGCCTCGCCGAAGGGCTTGGTGTAGCGGCGGGTGACGGCCTGGGTGGTGGCGTCGACCGTCATGGAGGCGGTGCCGTGGTGGTCGTCGACCATCCAGGACAGTCCGGTCTCGGTGCGGATGGCGGTGGTATCGCCGGCGGGGTAGTAGCGCTGGGCGGTGAACTTCTTGGCGATGGTGTCGTAGTGGAGTTCCTGGCCGGCCAGGTACAGGACGGTCTTGTCGGAGCCCCGGCGGATCAGCAGTTCGCCGTTGGCGTCGTAGAGGTAGTCGGTGGTCTTGGTGCCTTCGGTGAGGCGGGTGAGTTCTCCTTCGATGTCCCAGGTGAGGCTCTGCGCGGTGCCAGTGGGGCCGTAGCGCTTGGTGGTGTTGCCCTGCTCGTCGTAGGTGTACGACTTCGCCGTGCCGCCGTTGACCGTGACGGAGGTCAGGGTGTGCGGCTGGCCGGTTCCGTTGGCGTTGACGGCGGGGTAGCCGTAGGCCGTAGTGGTGTTATCGGTGGCCTTGTGCTCGGTCTGGGTGTCGCGCAGGCCGCCCGGCTTGTAGGTCCAGCTGGTCCAGTACGGGGCCGGGCCACCTAGAGCGGTCGCCGAACGGGCGGTGGCGCAGTCGTTGGAGGAGGGGGTCCAGGCTTCGGTCAGGCGGCGGTAGCCGTCGTAGGCGAAGCACTGGGTGTCCTTGCCGTTCGCCTTGTCGGTGATCGACTGGACGTTGCCGGTGGCGTCGTAGACGTAGTCCACGTCGCTGGTGTAGCCGGCGTTGGTCTGGTCGACGGTGTGGGTGTTGGCCAGGCGGCGGGTGCCGTCCTCGTAGCGGTTGAGGATCTGGAGCTGCTTGGCCCCGGTGGAAGTGCCGAGGCGGGTTTCCTCGATCTCGCCATACGGGGAGTAGCCGATGGTCTGGACGTAGTCGGTCATGCCGTCGGTGCCGGTGAGCAGGCCGAGGCCGTTGTAGCTGTTGGTGACGGTCTCGGCGGGCAGGCCGGCCGCCGCGGGCATCGAGGTGGACTGGACCGTGCCGTCGATGTTGTAGGTGGTGGACGTGGTGAAGGTCTGCGGCGCGCCGGCCGTCACCAGAGGGTCGCTGGCGGCGATGACGGTCTTGGTGCCCTTGGGACGGCTGAGCGCGTCGTAGCCGGTGATGACCTGGGAGTAGATCTTGCCGGTGGTGCCGCCGACGTACCGGATCGAGGCGGTCGGTTGTCCCTTGGCCAGGGAGTCGTAGGTGAACTTGGTCAGCTGGTGAGCGGTGTCCTTCACCCCATCCCAAGTGCCAGTCTTGCGGCCGAGCTCGTCGTAGCCGGTGATCAGCGTTCGGGCGGCGCCGTCGAGAGTCGTGTTGACCGTCAGCGGCTGGTCAGCGTCGTTGTAGGTGGTGGTGACGGTGCCCTTGTCAGGGTCGGTGGAGGTCGTCTTGCGACCGCGCAGGTCGTAGCCGTACGTCCAGACCGCCCCGTCCGGGCCGGTCATCTTCTCGATCTGACCGCCGGGGGTGTACTCGTACAGGGTTCGGGTGTAGTCGCTGCCGGTCGGGGCAGGGCCGCTGTACTCGCGGCGCTCGGTGATCCGGCCGCGGGCGTCGACGATGGTCAGGGTGCCGGTGCCGCCCGCTGCGGCGGTGACGGCGGTGCGGTCACCCTGTTCGTCGGTCTTGGTGCGCCACTTCTCCTGGCCGTAGACCCGGAAGATCGATTCAGTAGCGCGGCCGGCGGCATCGAAGACCGTCTCGGTCGCAGCGGGGACGGAGCCGGTAAAGGTGTTGGCGAGCTTGCCCTCGGGGGCGACGTTGTCGTGGACCTGACTGTTGGCCATGTACGCCAGACCGCGGTCGTCATAGAGAGTTTCGGAGATCACCCGGCCGCCGTTAGGCGCGGGGACCTGCTTCTGGCGGGAGCGCAGCAGGCCGTCGAAGATCTCGTAGGAGCTGTTGTAGGTCTGTCCGTCGGCCTTGAGGGCGTCGGTGCGGACCCAGGTCTCCTTGTCGTTGTTGATGCTGTAGGCGTAGACGATGCTGGCGGCGTCGCCAAGCGCGCGGGAGCGGTCCGGCTTCCAGACCGACCGCAGGCGGCCGAGCGCGTCGAAGGACCACTCAGTGACGTTGCCGTTGGCGTCGGTGCTCTTGGTGGCCGTGCTCCAGGCCGGGTCCACCGTGGTGGTGGAAGTGAAGAGCTGGGGGGACGGAGAGGTGGTGGTCTTGGACGTCAGCGGGCCGTACCCGGTGTCGTCGGGGACGTAGGTGGTTTTGACCGTGCGGTCGAGGGCGTTGGTCTCGGTGAGCGGGCGGCCCAGCTTGTCGTAGGTGGAGCTGGAGACCTTCTGGTAGACGGGGGTCTTGTCCACCGCGTTGTAGCTGGCGACCCGGTAGGAGCCGGTGATCTCGCCCTTGGTGGGCGCCGCGCCGACCGCCTGGCCGTCGTAGGCCGTGGCGACGTCCGAGACGACGTCACCGGGGACCGCCGGGATGGTCGCGCAGCCAACCGCGTAGGTCTCGGTCCGCGAGACCAGATTCACCAGCCAGGCCGAGGTGTTGCGGGCGTAGCTGGTCTTCACGCACGACTCGTCGCCGGTCTTGGCAGCGTCGCCGCTGTCCTCCACGGTGATCGGCATGCCGTACGTGGTGTCGTACGTGCTCTTCTGCTTGACCGTGCGGGTGCCAGTGGAGGTCTTGGTGCGGGTTTCGGTTTCGCCGGCCTGGACGATCCGGGACTCGGTAGTGCCCCAGCTGTAGGTGTGGCTGCCGGTCTTGTGGGACCAGGGGGTGTTGATGGTGCCGCTGACTTCTTCGATGCCGTTGTAGACGATGGTCTCGCGGACGAAGCCGGCGTACTGGCGGGAGTCGTCGATGGCCGTGCCGGTGGAGTCGGTGACCTTCTCCACCCGGGCAGTGCCGTCGAGTTCCTTCTCCCCGTTCAGGCCGCGCATGTAGAGGGTGGACTTCTTGCTGCGCGGGCCCTCTGAGTTACCGCCGGTCTGCACGACCTTCTTGTAGCCCCGCCACTGTGACCAAGTGCGGTTGGCGGCCTTGGTCAGGCCCTCGTCGTCGGCGTAGGCCCAGCCGGCGCCGTCCTGGTAGTCGTAGTACGTCTCGCCGGTGTCGGCGTGACCGTAGGGGTCGTCCTGGAGGACGGAGGTGACCACGTACTTGTGGAACCAGTCGGTGACCGGTTCGGCCCCGGACTGAGACCACTTGACCGGGAAGCAGCGGCGGGTGTTCTTGTCGACGGCCGCCGGCATGCTCGAACCCCAGATGCAGTCGGGGTCGGAGTAGTTCACGGTGAGGGTCGAGCCGGTCTCGGACTTGATCGTGCGCACCCGCCACTTGATGTAGCGCAGGTTGTCCGGGTTGCTGCCCTCGACGTGGTTGGACAGCTGGATGCCGCCGAAGACGATCGCAGGCATGGCGGCCGTGGTGGTGTTGGCCTTTCCGGTGTTCTGGATGGACTTCAGCCACAGGCTCGGCGAGGAGGCGTCACCGGTGTCGGGGAAGCTCTGGTCCAGGTGCCAGGTGTCCACGTCCCGCTGGGTGGTGCCGGTGCCGGTCCACACCGAGGTGGTGATGTCGGTGAGGCGCTTACGGGTGAAGAAGGACGGGCCGATCTGGGTGGTGCACTTGGTGCTGGCCGCGCAGATCATGTCGAAGGGCACATCGGGCCAGTTGGCCTTGGTGTCCTCGGTCAGGCTGGAGCACGAGGTGAGGCAGCGTTCGGCGTAGGTGAAGCGGACCTGCTGGGCGGCGGGCTTGCTGTAGATCAGGTCGCTGCGCAGGCCGTAGTCGATGCGGTTGAGGTAGCCGCCGCGGGTGTAGCCGGTGCCGTTGACGGTGGTGTTGGCGTTCTTGGAGTAGTAGTTCGTCTCCTTGCCGTACCAGTAGGTGGAGGCGTTGTCGTGGGTGTCCACGACGTAGTCCAGGTTCCAGCGCCATGCCTGGTTGCAGGAGGAGTCGGCGAAGCCGGTGGACTTGTAGCAGGGCTCGCCGGAGTCGTCGCCGAAGACGGGCACGGTCCACACGGAGTTGGTGACCGGGTCGTCGTCGGTGGTGTCGGTGGTGCCCTTGTCGCTCCAGCCGGGCAGGCGGTGCTTGCCGAAGAAGTACTGGATGCCGGAGGCGTCCGTGACCTTCCAGTACTCGGTGTTGTCGTCGCCGTTGCTGGTGGCTCCGGTCAAGTGCTCGACGCGGGTGCCGTCCTCGTTCTTCGTCTTCCAGGTGCCGCCGGACGCCTGGGACTGGGCGGCGGTGTCACAGGCGGCCTTGTCGGCGCAGGTGTTGACCAGCTCGACGGCCTTGCCGTTGAGGACGAGGGTGGCGTTGGCGTACTTCCAGCACAGGTCGCCCTTGCCGGACTGGCCGTCGTCCTTGCAGGAGCCGTACTTGCGCTCGATGTAGGACTCGGTGATCGAGAAGCCCTCGCCGATCACGGAGGTCTGGTTGTTCTCCCCGGCCGTACGGCCGTCCACCGCGGCGGAGTTGTAGGAGATGGACAGGTTCGGCGCCGGGCCTGCCGTGGCCGGGGGAACCCGCAGCGGGTAGTTCCAGGTGAAGTCACCCGTGCTGCCGCCGGCCTCCCAGGTCGCGGTCGGGGAGAGCGAGGTGGCACTGAAGTCGCCTCCGCCGCCCGAACTGTCGGCCGCCGCCGCCAGCAGCATCGGGGTGCCGGCCTTGAGAGTGCCCGCGGACACGGTGCCCGTCAGGGTCTGTGACGCGGTGTCGTTGTCCTCGCCCGCCATAGGGCTCTGGGTGCGGCAGGACTTCTTCTGCGGGGTGGTCAGCGCACATGCCGGGAGCTTCACCAGGCGCAGGCGGGGCCCGAAGTTGCCGCCGTAGACGTCGGAGAAGGAGGAGTAGTCCAGGGAGAGGCGGAGCTTGTCGCTGTCCCCGGCCAGGTCCTTGGACGCGGCTCCCGCCGGGTCGACGGTGAGCAGGACACCGTTGACGCCCGCCTTCTTCGCGGCCGACCGGGAGTGGACGCGCAGAGCCACCTTCTCGACCGGACCGGTCGCCTTCTTCTTGGTCTTCGTCCCGGTCTTCGCTGGCTTGGCCGACGAGCTGGCGGGCTCCTGAGCCAGCGCTATGCCGAGCCCGCCGACGGTGACGTCAGCCTTGCGGGACGCCGCGACCTCGGCGGTGGCCTTGCCGGCCTCGGGCCAGCGGGCGTCCTTCAGCCGCTCACGGGTCTTGCGGGACGCCGGTGCGGCCTTGTCCTTCGGCGCCTTGGACGTACCGGGCTTGAGCACACCCACCTTGTCGATCTTCGACTCGGGCCGGTCTTCCAGCTTCTTGCGGGCAGCCTGGGTCTGGGCCAGCGCAGCGAAGTCATAGCCCGAGGGGATCATGACTTGTGGCAGGAGAGAGAGGGAGGCGACGAGCGCGCCACGGCCGAGCCAGCGGCGCATGACCGCCCCTGGCAGCCGATTACGGAAGGGTCTTGAAGACAAGGTGAGGTCCCCGGTTCTCAGAAAGTGGAATGGGCGGGTAGCGCTCGGGCAGCAGCGCCCGGAACGCCGGATCTCGATGGCGCGTCCGCACGGTCACGCGGCGCGGTCGAGCAGCACGGAAGTGAGCGGGCGAGGGGGCGAGGGTGGGTGGGGCCTGCGGGCCCCACC
>NZ_JBHVGZ010000132.1:0-13500 GCF_042800355.1 Streptomyces sp. NPDC057623 | reverse complement strand
CGGGGAGATATCTGGCCGCCACTGGGGACGCCGAGTCGGCCATGAGTGCATGGAACATCTGGCCGCCACCGGGGCAAACAAATGGCCGTTGACACAGACCGAAGTCAGCGCCTGGCCCGAGGTCGAAGGTGATGTACCCAGGAGTCTCGAACGAGGGGCTCATGCCGAGGAGGTCGCCGTAGAAACGAGCTGCGGCGGGAGCGTCGTTCACGTAGATGATGGACACGACGGATGTGATCATGGTTGTTCCTTCTCACAGGTGGTAGGTACGCATCCACCAGCCTGACCGGGATATGCGCCGCATCGTGTCGCAATTCCTGAAAAAATTGGCGTGTGACCCCAGACCGCTTCTTCACCCTGATGCTGCTCCTCAAATCGAGGGATGCCGTGACCACACAGGAACTCGCCTCAGCGCTCGGGGTGTCCCTTCGAACCATCACCCGGGACCTGAACTGGCTCCGCGACGCCGGTCTGCCGGTGACCGCACACCGGGGCCGCCTCGGAGGCGTGACCATCCTGCCCGGATCCGGACTTGACCTCACGCGACTGACACCGGACGAGCGTGACCAACTGTCGCTCACCGGTCTGGACGAGAAGCAGCGTGCGGAACTCAACACATCGGCCGAAAGCCGGCGCGCGCTCTCCAAGATCACCGCTACACAGCCACGTCGAGGTCATGAGCTGCTGCCGCTCACCGACGTAGTGCACGTGGACAGCCGTCCCTGGCGTCAGGCACGAGCTTTCGGCACGACTCCGGCTTCGTTGATCGGCGCAGTGCGGCGAGGTCGCCGGCTACGGATCGAGTACGACAGCCCACGCGAGTCATGCCCACGCGACCTGGTCGTGGATCCCTACGGACTGTTCGCGAAGGCAGGCACCTGGTACCTCGTCGCCGACTGTGCCCGAGTGTCACGGATGTACCGACTCGAACGGATCACAACGTGGAAGGAAGTCGACCAGCCACGACGGATCCGCGAGAGCCAGACCCTGGCCACCGTCGCTGCAGCGCTCATTGCTCAGTGGGAACACAACCACGCGATAGAGGTCAGCGCCACTATCGACCAGACCCAGATCGAGCGAGCGCAACGGATCTTTGGCCTACGACTCGTCCAGGACGACCATGAAGAATCCGCCACCGGCCGAAAGGTAACAATCCGCTTCCTGCATCTGGAGGACGTACGAGCACTACTGCCGTTCGGGAGCGCCATCACTGTGCACGGCCCCACCGAAGCCAGGGCTCACCTCCGCGACCTCGCCACCAATCTTGCCGACCACTATGCGCCGTCACCAACGTCCTGACCCGCAACAACCAGCGGGCAAGAGCTGACCTCAGGGGTCGCCAACAGATGAGTGCGCATCCGAGGATGAACAAGGCTCGGTGGACGTCGTCGCGTGTCTCCCAGCGGATCCGAAGGCGGCGGAACCAGTGCAGGTGGGCGAACGCGCGCTCCACCTCCTGGTGTTGGGTGCCCAGGTTGGAGCCGAGTTCGGTGCACCGGCGAGCGATCACCGGCTTCAGGCCGAGATCCCAGACCAGGCGGCGGTACATGTCGTGGTCGTAGCCGCGGTCGGCCCGCGCCACGTCCAGGCGGTAGGGGCCGTCCGCGCTTCCCCCGCACCGACGGCACAGCTTGGAGTACTGCGATCAGCCAGTGACGTCGTTGCGGTTGCCGCCTGCCCGGGTCGCGGCGAGCGGAATGGCGGTGGTCGGGCGTCGGCTGCGTCCAGGTCGGCCTGCGATGAGGCTCGGCTGCCGATCGGTCACCGGCCGCCGGGGACCGGTGGGCGGCTTCGCGGCCTGGGTACGGACCTGGCCGAGGGGTCGCGGTGGGAGTAGAGGAAGGTACGGTCGACGCCCGCGCGGCGGGCGAACCACCTCGACGCCAGCGCTGCCACCGCAGCTACCTCAGCCACCACGGCGCCAAGCGTCGTCCACGCCGTCCCGTCGGGATACCAAAGCGCCTGCTGGCGTCACCCCGTGCGGCTCCGACCGACGCGGCACCACACGCGCCGAACGCCGGAGCCCGTCCAAGCCTGGTCCGGCAACACCCGGCGCCGCAGACTCCCCCAGACGTGATCACCCGTCAGCCGCCTGGGTGCGGTGTTCCTCGGATGGAGGAAGGCTGACCGGCTCGGCTGGCAGGGGTTGGGCATGGCTTGAAGGATGACAAACGAGGCACGACCGTCCGCGCCCAGCACCAAAGATCAGGAATACCGAGGCCTGCCCCGCCATGCCCGAGAGACAGAACCGGACGCATACGACACGCGACCTCCGAGTGCGCACGCTCAGGGGCTGCGCCGCCACCGCGGCCGTGGTGACGGCGCTAGCCGCCTGTTCCGCCACCGGCACGCCCCCCGAGGCGCAGGCGCCTTCGACACAGACGGCTGTGCCGGCCGCCGGTCCGAGGGCAGCGCCGCACAAAAACCGCGGAGCGACCCTCGCTCGGGCGATCAGGCCCATCCTGCCGGACGGTGACGCGCGGCTGGCAGTGGCGGTGCTCGACCTGGACAGTGCCGACGAGCAGATCGTGTCGTTCGGACAGGACGCGACGTTCAGCACGGCGAGCATCATCAAGGTGGGCATCCTCGCTGCACTGCTACTCCGGGCGCAGGACGAAGGCCGCGAGGTGACAGCCGCGGAGCGCCAGCACGCCGAGGCGATGATCCGGAACAGTGACAACGAGGCAACAGCTGTGCTCTGGCGGGCGATCGGTGAGGCGGAAGGTCTGGACGCGGCACATGAACGGCTGGGGCTCTCGTCGACGCACGGTGGTCCCGACATCAGATGGGGACTCACCCAGACCACAGCAACAGACCAGGTCAAGCTGTTGCGCGGGGTCTTCTCACGAGGGCCGGTGGTCGCCCGCCCGCCCGAAGGGCTGAGTCAGGCGTCCTGTGCCTACATCCGGCACCTGATGGGCCAGATCGCACAGGGCCAGGACTGGGGGATCTCCGCGGCCGGCTCCCATGGCTCCCGATGGGCCCTCAAGAACGGCTGGCTGCAGCGGAGCACAACCAACCTGTGGGTCATCAACAGCGTCGGTCAGGTCACAGTCCACGGGCACAGGTACCTGGTATCGGTCCTCAGCGGCGGCAATGCCTCGATGGAAGGCGGAATCTCGCTGGTCGAACGGGCGGCGAGAGCGGCGATCGGCGCGGCCAGCGCACACGCCCGCCCCTGGCCGCAGTAAGCGGTCGCGCGCAGTACGGGGCGATTCCGCTCGCCTGCCGTGCCCCTCTCCACCGGACGGGCGGCTTGGACGTCTCGACGCCGAGCCGCAGATCGGCTCGACGCTGCGAGCTACCCAGGCGGAGGCGAGGACAGCTCGTTCACCGTGCAGTTCGTCATCGTGGCCCATCCGTCGTCCCCGTACGCGGCGAGGGTTGCCCCAGTTGCGGCGGCCGGGCCTGGTCGGCAAGCGATGGCGTAACGGCCGTATCGCGTCCGGCAAGAACAGGGCGGCACCACCGGCCAATCGTCCGGTGGTGCCGTTGTCTGTTCAGTCCCGGTACCTGTCCGAGGCGGGCCGCGTTCACATCGCTGAGCGGCTGCGGGAGAAGGCGTCGGTCCGGCAGTTCCGCGCATTCGGCCCCTTGGAGCGGACTACGCGTAGAGCTTGATGCTGTTGATCGGCGTGATGTCGGCCACGCCGACGGTGTAGCTGTTGATGATCAGGCCGGTGCAGTTGGCACCGTCGTACCCGAAGCACAGCCGGGCCTTCGCGCCGGAGTGCTGGTTGTTGAAGACCCACTTCGTGCCGAACTGGTTGTTCAGGTTGTGGGCGCCGTACTGGTACCAGCGGTGGCTGGGCTGGCCGGCCTTCCAGTCGGCCTCGTTCTGGTACATGCAGACATAGCCGACCTTGCAGCCCGCGTAGTCCCCCTGCCGCGCTCCCACTTCAGCGGCCTGAGCGGTCGCGGCGGTGGCGGCGAGAGTACCGGTGGCCAGTGCCAGTGCCACAGCAGTCCGCTTGATCTTCTTGAGCATCGGTTTTCCCCTCGTTGAACGAGTACGCGGTGGTCAGGTGTCGCTCTTCCGCGTCTCGGTTGCGTGTGCAGCATCCTCACAAGCGGCCCCGTTTCTCGTGAACCTCCTATGTACGAGGTTGACTCGTCCGTTCCTTGGCCTGAAGGAGCTGTTGTTCCCGTCGATCGCGGACGTCGCGGTGCTGTCGGTGGACGTGAACACCGAGATAGTGCGCGTTGACGCGCAATGCACTGCGGACGGCGCCGTGTGCCCAGTCTGCGGGGTCTGGTCGAACCGGGTTCATGTGTGCACGCCGTACCTTCGTCGAGCAGACACCCGGCCTGACATGCCGCCACGGTCAGAGGACCGAGCGGCTGCGCTCGACCCTGGCCGCGGTTGGTCTGGCCCTCGCGGGCCGGGCCGGAGCCCGTATCGCCCGCGTCCTGGGGGGATCCGTCAGTCGCAGCACGGTGCTCCTGCTGGTCGATGCTCTTCCCGAGCCTCAGGTGGCCGCCCCGCGCGTGGTCGGCGTCGACGAGTACGCCACCCGCAAGGGCCGCCATTACGGCACAGTCGTCGTCGACATCGAGACCCGCCGTCCCATCGACCTGCTGCCCGACCGGGAGGCATCCAGCCGCCGGCGCCCCCACAGGTGATCCAGGTAGCGGACCGGTGGCACCTCTGGCACGTGCGCCGTGAGGCGCTGATTGATCGAGTGGAGGTGGAAGACCTTCGCCTCCGTCCTGTCGCAGCAGGGCGGTGAAGCTGGGGGCAGCCTGATCCGGGAGGTGCCGGGGAGGGTGGCAAGCGGCCCCGACGAAGCCGGGACGTGTCAGAACCGTCAGATGGTGCGGGTCCGGCAAGCGAGACGGAGAGGTATACGTGAGGAACCGGTGTTTGAAGCCTCCTAAGGTGACATCAGCTCGAACCTGGCGGATCTGGGCTGGTTGCGGTGCATGCTCGCCTCTCTGTAGAAGGCAGCAACTCCCGGGCTGTATCTGCCAGTCGGCCCGGGAGGCCACGGTGAAGTGCTGCGGGGTAGCCGTGGCGAGGCCGCGGGGGTATAGCCGGGTGCCTACTCCGACGATCGATCAATCAGTGAACACGGGAACCTCCTCGGTCCCGCCCGTCGTCCGGGCCACCATCTCGGGCGAGTTGGGCTGGGCACACCGTCTGCCGAACAGACCGTGGGAGGGGCGGAGCCGCCGTAGTACTCCGAGCCGGGGAGAGCCCGGCACATGGGGAAGGGCGGCAGCGAGATCGCATGGGAGGTACTGCAATGTCCGGAGAATCCGGGGTGGATACCCCGGTCGCGTGGCCGGTGGCCGATGTCGCTGAGCTACGGGTACGGAGAATGCAGATCAAGCTGCACCGCTGGGCGGTAGCCGATCACGGCTTCCGGTTCGATGATGTGTTCAACTTCGTCTGCGACCCAGCCGTCCTGGTGATGGCGTTCGAACGGGTCGCCGGCAACACCGGAGCCCGGACGCCGGGCGTGGACGGCGTGCGCGCCGACCACGTACGCGCGGCCGGGGTGGAAGCGTATCTGGACCTCATCCGCATGCAGCTGAGGGCAGGGGCCTTCCGGCCCGTGCCGGTGCGTGAGCGGATGATCCCCAAGTCTGGTGGCAAACTTCGCCGGCTGGGGATTCCGACCATTGCGGACCGGGCGGTGCAGGCGGCGCTGAAACTGGTCCTGGAGCCGATCTTCGAGGCGGACTTCCGTCCGTGCTCGTACGGTTTCCGGCCCAACCGGCGTGCGCACGACGCGATCGCCGAGATTCACCTGTTCGGTTCCCAGGGTTATCGCTGGGTGCTGGACGCGGATATTGAGGCGTGCTTCGACCGCATCGACCACACGGCCCTGATGGACCGTGTCCGAGCGCGGGTGAAGGACAAGCGGGTGCTGGCGCTGGTGAAGGCGTTCCTGAAAGCCGGGATCATGACCGAGCTGGGCGAACGGAACGAGACCATCTCCGGGACTCCGCAAGGAGGCATCCTGTCACCCCTGTTGGCCAACATCGCACTGTCTGTGCTCGACGACTTCGCCGCCGAGCAGTGGGCAACCGCGATGGCCAGTCGACAGGATCGCGAACGACGGCGCCACCGGGGCCTGCCGACGTGGCGACTGGTCCGTTACGCGGACGACTTCGTCATCATGGTCCACGGCACCAAGGAGCACGTCGAAGACCTTCGCGAACAGGTGAGTTCGGTTCTGGCGCCGATGGGCCTCGTGCTGTCACCGGCCAAGACCCGGATCGTCCACCTTGCGGACGGGTTCGACTTCCTGGGCTTCCGCATCGTCTGGATGCGCAAGCGCGGAACGGACAAGTGGCACGTCTACACGTTCATCGCCGACAAGCCAGTCGCGACGCTGAAGCGGAAGATCAAGGAACTGACCCAGAAGCTGTCACATCTCGACTACAAGATCGCGCTGATCCAGATCAACCGGATCCTGCGCGGCTGGGCCAACTACTTCCGACACGCGGTCGCCAAGCACACCATGCAGACCCTGCACACCTTCGTGTGGTGGCGGGTCATCCGCTGGGTGATGCACCGGCACCGCACGAACTGGAAGTCCATCCGGCGATCGTTCCGGACTCCGCAAGGACAATGGAAAGACATCGAGTTGGAGGGGATCAGACTGTTCCACCTCGGCAAAGTGCCGATCACTCGGTATCGCTACCGGGGCAACAGCATCCCCACCCCTTGGCCGGACGCCCTGACCGGCCCGACACCAACGGCATGATCTCGTGGAGAGCCCGGTGCTCGGAGACGGGCACGCCGGGTTCGGCGGGCGGGCCGGGGAAACCCACCGGGAGCAATCCCGGCAGGGCGCCCCGGTCCGACCCATCAACCTGAGCGAAGCCGCCGAACGAGCCGTCGCCCAGCACCGCCGCTGCCTCCGAGCCCTGGTCCCTGCAGCCCCCGAACCCAAGCCGGAGCCTGTCCCGGAAGAGGAGACGTCCGGCTCACCATGGCCGACCGGACACCGGTTCGCCGACCGCACCCGGGCCCGGCACGCCGCCGTCCACGCACTGCTGGAGGCCGGGCACAGACGCCGTTCGATCCAGCGGCAGCTCTGCATGACCTGGCGCAGCGTCAAGCAGCTTGCCGACGCCACCCGGCCGGAAGACCTCTTCACCGGCCAGTGGCAAAACCGGTCCTCCATCCTCGACGAGAACAAGACCTACCTCGACGACCGTTGGAACGAGGGCTTCACCAACGCCTGGAAGCTGTGGGAGGAGATCGTGCCGCTCGGATACAAAGGCAGCTACCAGCGCGTCCGCGCCTATCTGCACAAGAAGCGGACCTCGCCGCGGCCGGTGGCCGCCCGGCCGCCCTCGCCCCGGACGGTCGCCGGATGGATCCTCAGCCGCCCGGAAACTCTCACCGAGTCCGAGCAGCTCCGGCTCAAGACCGTCCGCGCTCACTGTCCCGAACTCGACGCCCTTACCCGGCATGTCCGCACCTTCGCGGTCATGCTCACCGAGTGCCAGGGCGAACGCCTGCCGCACTGGCTCGACGCCGTCCGGAAGGACGACCTGCCCAGCCTCCACACACTCGCCGCAGGCATCGACCGTGACCTCGACGCCGTCATCGCCGGACTGACCCTGCCCTGGAACTCAGGCGCCGTCGAAGGACACGTGAATCGCATCAAGATGCTCGAACGCCAGATGTTCGGCCGCGCCGGGTTCCATCTCCTACGAAAGGCGCGTCCCGCTCTACACATGACACCCCGCGCCACACTGACTCATAGACGCTATAGCCTCCGCCTGTGACCCACAGCCGCAGCCGGATCGAGAATCCCCGCCCCCACGAGCTACCTCACTATCAAGCGCTCCTGGACGGTACAGATTGGGCGTCCCTCGCCACCGTGCGCGGGACAGGCGAATCCCTGCCGACAACGCTGGCACGCATCCTCAACCCCGACCCGGTCGTCAGGGCGGCCGCCACCGATAACGCGCTCAGGGCAGTGACCCACCAGAACACCATCTACGAAGCCACCGTACCCGTAGCCCTCTACGTCGCCGCCATCCTCAACCACCCGGCCATCGCGGCAGGCGACTTCGGCCACGATGCCGACATCCCACCGCACCACCCCACCCTCGTGAGACTGCTTAAGTGGCTCAGCGACACCGCATACGACGCCGACGACGAGTGCGCCACCATCGGCGAACGCCACTTTGGCAAGGAGTTCCTCGACGAGTACGGGGAGATGCGCGAGTTCCGAGACCTGCGCCCGGCGATCTACTCCGCTGTCCATCCCCTTCTCAGCCACGACAACGCGGACGTACACGACACGGCCCTGGTCGCAGCGATCCCTCTCGCGGAGCATCCCGCCCTCACCGCGCACCAGGTCGAGCTGGTCGGCCACGCCAGTCGCCTGCTGGCCACCAGCACCGACCGCTACAACCGAGACCGCGTCCTGGATGCGATGAAGGCATGGGGTCACGACACCAGCGACTTGGAGAACGCGGACGACATCGCAGCCCGCGAGCGTTACGCCCGTCTCAAAGCGGAACGTGACTCCTGGTGGGCGGCCGACGGGACAGGCGGCTACTCCCAAGACCCACCGTTCTGACTCAGTGACACGCAGCACCCCCAGGCATTCGCTAATCACCCAGCGTGCCCACACCACACAAGCTGAGCCAGAACCCGAGTCTGGGCAGCATATGTTCACGGCTTCAGACGGCACCGCGCCCTGACACTGTTCGATTGGTCGCCGGGGCCTTGGAACTAACTGTTCAGGGACGGAAGGTGCGGCGGTAGGTGTCGGGTGGGACGCCGACGCTGCGGTGGAAGTGGCGGCGCAGGGTGGTGGCGGTGCCCATGCCGGTGGCCGCGGCGATGGTGTCCACGGTGGCGTCGGTGGTCTCCAGCAGTTCTTGGGCGTGGCGAATGCGCTGAGTGTGCAGCCATTGCAGTGGCGTGGTGCCGGTGAGGTGCTTGAAGTGGCGGCCGAGGTGGCGTGAGCTCATGCGGGCCTGTCGGGCCAGGTCCTCCACGGTCAGCGGCTGGTCCAGCCGCTCCAGCGCCCAGGGGAAGAGCTCGCCCAGGGGGTGGTTGCCCGGGGCGGGGAAGGGGGTGGCAATGAACTGGGCCTGGCCGCCATCCCGGTGAGGTGGGATGACCAGGCGTCGGGCGATCTTGTTGGCGTTGGCCGAGCCGTGGTCGAGGCGGACCAGGTGCAGGCACAGGTCCATGGCAGCGGCCTTGCCCGCGGAGGTGAGGACGTCTCCGTTGTCGACGTAGAGGACGTCCGGATCGACGGCGGCTGACGGGTGGCGCCGGGCCAGTTCCCGCGTGTGGGCCCAGTGCGTGGTGGCACGCCTGCCGTCGAGCAGTCCTGCTGCGCCCAGGACGAAGGCCCCCGTGCACAGTGAGGCCACGCGGGCACCGGCCGCGTGGGCCGCACGCACGGCCTCGACCAGCTCGGCCGGCGGGTCGCGGTCGGTGTCGGCCCAGCCGGGGACGATCACTGTGTCCGCCTGCGCGAGATGTTCGAGTCCGTGGTCGGGTTCCAGGCGGAAGCGGTCGACGTGCACCGGACCGCTCCCGCAGAGGGAGAAGTCGTACCAGGGGTCCACGACGTGAGTCAGGTCGGTTCCGAAGACCTCGACGGCCACGGACAGTTCGTAGTGGAGCATGCCGTCGGTGACGGCCAGCGCAACAGCGGGCATGTCCGAAACTGTACGCGGCATGTCGTTTCCGACGCTCGCGCGGGGTGTTGGCGGAGGGACAGGATGGGGATGTCAGGCCGCGGCGGATCGTCCTCGCAGCGGGCGTCTGAATACACGGGAGCGGTCGCATGGGGTCAGGTCAGCTGGTTACGGTGTTCGGCGCCTACGGTCACACCGGGCGGTTCGTGGTCGCGGAGCTGGCCGCGCGCGGGTTCGTCCCGGTGCTGTCCGGGCGCAACGCGCAGATCTTGCAAGAGCTGGCTGATGAGCACGGGCTGGAGGCCCGGGTGGCGTCGGTCGACGATTCGGCCTCGCTGGACCGGGCCCTGGCGGGAACGGCGGCGGTCATCAACTGCGCCGGCCCCTTCGCCTCGACCACGGGCCCGGTGATCGAGGCCGCGCTCCGCGCGAAGATCCCCTACCTGGACGTGGCCGCCGAGCTCGAGGCCAACCTCGACACCTTCGCCCACTACCGCGAGCGGGCCCGGGACGCGGAAGCGGTGATCGTTCCGGCCATGGCCTTCTTCGGCGGCCTCGGCGACCTGCTGGCCACCGCTGCGATGGGTGACTGGACCGAAGCCGACGAGGCACACATCGCCTACGCGCTCAGCAACTGGCACCCCACCGCCGGTACCCGGCTCTCGGGTGCGGTCTCCCGCGAGCGACGCGGCGACCACCGCCTGCGCTACAGCGGTGGACAGTGGGAGCACCGTACCGACGCCGCGCCCACCCTGGAGTGGACCTTCCCGGAACCGATGGGCTCCCGGCCGGTGATCGGGGAGTTCACGATGGCGGACGTCGTCACCGTCCCCCAGCACCTCTCCATCCCCGATGTGACGACCTACATGACTGCCGAGGCGGCCCAAGACGTCGCCGCCCCCCACACGCCGGCCCCGACCGCCGCCGACGAGCACGGGCGCTCGAACCAGACCTTCCTCGTCGACGTCGTCGTCCGCTCCGGCGGAGCCGAACGCCGGGCCACGGCCAGTGGCCAGGACATCTACGCCGTCACCGCGCCGCTTGTCACCGAGGCCCTCGAGCGCGTTCTGACCGGCCGCACCAAGACCATCGGCGTCGTCTCCGCCGGCGAGGTCTTCGATGCCTCCGACTTCCTGAACGCGCTCGGCCCGCACATCACACTCGACCTTCACCCGCAGAAGCACAACGCCTGAACGCAGCGACCAGAAGCCGACGTAGTCTGAGAGGGGGACGTCCCCTGATGCCGACCGGCGGGCCGCCAGGCTGATGCGGTCCGTGCACCCGGCGCCCTACAGAGACCGCCGGAGTCCCGGCTCCGAAACCCGGGAACCAGCCCCCATGACGTCCGGAACCGGCCGCGCGAGGTTGGCGTCTGCGCACACAGTCACCGACACCCGGCGAGGCCCGTATGACAAGACCAGTGAGACCCCGATCCAGGCTGCGGCTGCGGCAGTCACCTCCGAGGCCGCCGATCCGGCACCGGGCGGATGCGGACCAAGGCAGTCCTGAGGGCCGGCCGACAGGCCACCCCGCGCGCAGGACGCGGGCGGCAGCGCGCCTGCACGCCTGGTACGGCACAGCGGACATCGGCCGGCACACGGCCGTTCTGGCCGCCGTCGTCGCAGCCGCAAGTCTCGCGGTGTCGGCTTGGGGCACCTACAAGACCGCGCAGGTGGCCGACGACCAGCTCGCTCAGTCCCGGGACAGCGAGGAGGCCGCGACACGCCATCAGGTCTCACAGATCACGTTATGGCCGCAGACGATCGAAGGGCAGAGAAGATACGTCATCGCCAACCGGTCCCTGGACGCCGCTTACCTGTACCTGCACGTCGAGAGCGGTCCAGCCGGCAACGAGGCGGATCACCCGGTCAGGCTCGGAGCTGCCCCGCCGTGTACCAGGATCGAGTTGAGCGTGCGCACCGTGCACCTCGCGGTCCACGACCCGGATCGGGAAAGGCCCTCGGCAGCGTCCTTCCGGTTCCGGGGCCTGATCGTCAGGGACGCCGGCGGGAGGATCTGGAACCGGGAGAACACCGGCGACCTGGCTCTGATGCACGCGCTCCCCGAAGTCGCCCGCACAGAGCAGCACAACGTCCCGGCGCAAGAACTGACCCTGAACTCCCTGGACCAGTGCCGCAGCGGCACGTCGTGACATGTCTGCCCGCCTCACCGACGCCTGCTTCGACCGTGCCGACCACCTCGTCATGGACTCCCCGAGGGGTGCTCGCCGGGCCCTGGCACACGATGGCCCGGCGAGTGTCTCGCAGGCCCGCGACGACGGAGGCCGGGACCCGGACAGTCGCCTCGCGACGCGCTGGCCGCCACAGCAGCACATTTGTGAACGGCCACGTAATTCCCCAACGACCTGGTCCCGCAATACCCCAGGTGCTGGTGCCAGGGCTCTGCGCTACTGAACTTGAACGAGTGTTGTCGGGCTGGCGAGCTCAGCCGCTGCCCCGTCAAGATGTGCACGTGACGGAGCGTGAAGCGGATCTGGTGGCCTTGTTGCGCGAGCTCGATGATCCCGAGTGGCTGGAGTGGCCCCGGGACTACGATCGCGGCGCGACCGGCGCGCTGTTTGAAGACCTGGTGTCGCGGCTTGAGGATGACTTTGCCACGCGATGTGCGACCGAGCGGGACGCACAGGACTCCAGTGAGTACGGGCGTGTCACCGTACCGGCAGATGCGACCGCGTGCGGGACCCGGGTCGTCGTCTGCGTGAGCAAGTTCGGGTTGCTGGCCCTGGTCTGCGCGGACAACCCCGGTGCCTTCATCGGCACCGGGGAAGCACAAGCCGAGGGTGAGTTGAACGCCGTGGACCTGGGCAAGGTCAATCGCGCTCTGGTCGACCTCGGGTACGCGATCGTTCCCGAGGAGCTATTGGAGTGCGACTACGACGGGCCGAGCCAGCTGCCTGGGCATGTCCAGCGGCCCAGCTGGTGGCACCGCTTCTTCGGTAGCTTCTGATGACTGCGCCGCGAGGGCCAGGCCGGTGCCGGCGAGACACCCGTCGATCACGTCCGGCCGGTACTGGAGCTGCTTGAGGCGGTGCTTGACCGCCCGGGCGATCTGGCTGAGGTCGGCGGCGGCGAGGTTGCCAATGTCGCGCTTGACCAGCGACCAGATGCCCTCGGTCGGGTTCAGGTCTGGCGCGTAGGTGGGAAGTTGGATGACGGTGAGCCAGTCGGCGCTCTTGTCGATGAACTCGCGCAGCGGCTTCGTCAGGTGCAGGCGGACGTTGTCCCAGACGAGCACGATCGGGCCGCCCAGTTGGATGCGGGCCCGAACGATCAGGTCGCGGAAGTCGCGCCAGCCGAAGCCCTTCGGCTGGCCCTTGCGCCCGTTGTACTCGCGGACCCCGTAGAACAGCCGGGAGCGCTGGCCGGGCTTGTAGCAGGTCATGCCCGCCATCGAGATCCGTCCCGAGCCGCGTCCGCGCACCCGCACCACAGGCGTGCGGCCGATCCTTCCCCAGGTTCTGGCGCGCGGCGGAGTCAGCGACTGCCCGGCTTCGTCCTCGAAGACGATCCAGGCGCTGCGTTCCGCCGCGATGCTCTTACCCGCGGCCAGGTCTCCTTCTTCCAGACCTCGACCGCCACGTCGTCGCGCTCGATGGCCCTGCGAGCGGGCTGCTGCCACGACCAGCCGTGTCGTTTCAGGAGCCGCCACGTCCCCTCCACGGTGTAGGTCACATGGAACAGCCGACCGATCAATGTCTTGACCCGAGCCAACGTCCAGCGCTGGTCAGCCCACCCGTGGGCCAGCGGTCCCCGCTCTAAGTGGTTGTTGTCGTTCCGGCGTTGAGGGTTGCGTTTCCGCTGGTCGGGCGTGAGGTCGGGAGTCTCGGGGAGTGGTGACGTGTCGAGTCGT